>JAJBUC010000002.1:551-46143 GCA_020860545.1 Oscillospiraceae bacterium
GTCATCTCTTGCGCGGCGAGTATTTAGCGCCTTTTATAGAGAAATTCCTGAAACAGATGGTGAAAATAGTATGTGTTCAACATGGAATCATATCGGATATAGGAAGTAATGGACGAGACTGTCTGGATTAGTTGCCGGTTGCCTCCTGATAGCTCATATAGAAGTTCTTGCGGCATCTTTTTAAATAAAGATAACTGGACGAGAAAATGCTGTTCATCTTTGGAAAGGACGGAAAAGATCTCACAATGCATCAGCTTGAAAACGGATGTTTTCATAGCGTCGATAGCATATTCTTCTTGTGAAACGCCCTTTTTCAGGGAGAGTCCAATCAAATAGATTGCCAAAATCCACCCGCTTGTCTGTTTTTGGATATTTGATACCATATGTGTCGATACAGTAACGTGATTGAGCTTGTAATAGTCTATGATTTCACGTTCATTAAACCGCAGCGCATCTTCTGAAATTATGGTGAGCAGGCCTTTCGATAAGAGCGAGGCCATGCTGACACCGGGCTCTTGCCTGGATATCAATATTACCGACAAATTTGGTATGCACGCATTGATAAGCCGCTCTAAAAAGCGCAAAATTTTGTCTTCCGTAATCAAATGCACGTTATCATATACGAGAACACATTTTTGTGCAATTGCATCGGAAAGATACGAGATGCAGTGATTCATTTTTTCCAATGAATCAGGGAAACCGAGGACGTTCAAACGTTCCATAAACGATTGATTCTGTGGCGGGAAAATTTTTTTAAAGTTTTCCCAGTATTTTGCTATGCTATTATCCGTGATTGTAATTGTATGCCATAAACAGTGGATATTGCAATCGGCTAAAAAGGAACGGACGGCCTGCGTTTTTCCATAACCTGTCCCGGCAATGATTGTTGTAACAGGTTTTTCAATTGCCTGTTTAAGTTGAAGATCAATTTGTGGTCGTTTTAAAAACACGATGTCGCCTGGTACAATGGCTGTTAACTGATTTGGTGACATTTTGTATACCTCCAAATGGTTCATCCTAATGATCTGGCCGGTCAGATGAACAGCATAATAAGTATAGCTTTTATTTGCATTTTTGTCAATTATCAATAAACATAATGAAAGATAAAAGTTTATAAAATGGAAAAGTATTTCGTGCCGAACGGGGTACCTATCTTGTATTTGGAACCCGGGAAGGCACTTTCTGTAGAGCCTATACACTTAATGTCCGTTTAATTGTACATAACATATGCTATCCTGAAGATAAGAAAACAAAGAAAAGGGAGCACATATTATGTACTACGAGATCAAAAGAGTATTGGACCATGTGGAGGTTTACGACAGAGATGGGCGGTTTTGCTTTTCCGCCGATTCTGCAGGGGAGGCGGAGCGGGAGTTAGCGTCGCTCTCTGCATAAGGGCGCTGCCCCTTCACATGCTCCAGCGCAAAAAGGGCCGCCCCCAGTGCACCGCACAAATCGGGTACCTCGGCGATCCAGAGCGGCGCGCCGAGCCGTGTCTCGATCTCTTTGACGACACCGCGGTTGCGCGCAACTCCGCCGGTCATCATATAGTCTGGCCCGCCGCCCGCCCGACTGACAAGGGCGGAGGTCTTCACCGCGACCGACTTGTGCAGTCCGTGCACGATATCGGCGGCGCTGTGGTTATCGGCAATCAGGGAGACCACCTCCGATTCTGCAAAGACGGTGCAGATGCTCGAGATGGTGAGATCCTCCGTCCACTGCAGGCCGAGCTCACCCAGCGCGTCGAGCTCAACCTCCATGGTGCGCGCCATCAGCTCTAAAAATCGTCCGGTACCGGCGGCACACTTGTCGTTCATGACAAAGTTCGTGACCGTTCCGTCCGGCCCCAGGCAGATCACCTTGCTGTCCTGCCCGCCGATATCCACAATCGTGCGCGCGGCGGGGTTTAAGTAATGTGCGCCGCGTGCATGGCAGGTGATTTCGGTCACCGCGCCGGTGGCAAAGGGAATATTGTTGCGCCCGTAGCCCGTGGCGACAATGGCGGCCATGTCCTCTTTGGAAAACCCTGCAATGGCGGCAAATGCCTTTTCCGCCCCGACGCCTGCCTTCGGCCCGGTGCGCACGATAGCGCTTGCCACAAGGTTGCCGTCCAGATCCAATACCGCGACGTTTGTGGTGGTGGAGCCGCTATCGATACCGGCCACGTAGTTGCCGGTCTGATTTGTGCCGTGCGCGGCGGCATCTGGGAAAATGCGTTCGATAAACGCGTCGAGCCGTGTGGCAAGCTGGCCCGCTGCGGCGCGGGAAAAGTCCGATTCCAGCTTCAAAAGCGGAATGGCACAGGTTTTGCGCAGCTTTTCATATTCAAAGGCGTAGTAATCGCAGAATTTTACGGTGTGATAGATGATTCCCTTGATATTGGGGTGGCTGAGCAGCTCCTCACGACGGCCGATGCCGTCCATCCGCATACAGGGCAGCTGCCCCAAAAGTGCACCCGCATACCAGTCCATCAGCGCGTCAAAGGTATCGGGAAACTGCGCGGGTGCTGTAATACGGCGGTTCCCGCCGCAGGTCATGTCTACAACGGGAATGGGTGCATGAGCGCGAAAGGCGTCCAACATAGTGCTGCCGGCACGCGCGCCTAAAACGGCCAGAAATGGTTCCTGCGGCAGCGGCGGTGCCGAGACAAAGGCGGCCTTAAATTGAGCGGCATCAAACGTTCTGCCCGAATAAGCCGCAAATTCCTCTGCCAGACGACGCAGCTCCCGTGAAAGCTGCATGCGTGCGCAGGAATCGTCGTGATGCGGCAGGTCAAGCAGGAAGGTAAAGCGCTCCGGATGCGCACTGCGCGCCACATCATAAGTACGCCGCAGACTGTCGCAGCAGTTGACAAGCACAAGGCCCTCCAGCGCCGCGCTCCGGCTGTCCTCCAGCACCGCCTTGGCGTGGCAGCAGAAGTGGTTGTGGGTCAGGGTCTCCGCATATTCGAAATCCGCCGCCTCGCTGTTGAGCAGCGTGCAGGAACAGCCGAAGGCGGCAAAAAGCTCCAATGGTGTATATTTGCAGGTGTAGCCGATCATGTGCGCCCCTCCAATTGCTCCATAAAGGCCTGTAAGCGCGTCACCATCTGTCCGTCTCCGACGTTGCCGGAATCGCAGCCGTCGCCATCGAGCAGAAGGGTGGGGTACCCCTCTGCCTCAAATGTACGCTTCATATAGCCTGCGGCACCGCTGGTCTGTTTGCAGCCCCAGTGGCAGAAGCAGACGATGCCGTCAATGTTCATTTTCTTTGCCATATCCAGCGTGCGCGCCGTCCGGCGGTCTGCCCCGCCGTTATAGGAGCCCTCCACGAGCATGCGCGCCATGGACTCGTATGGATGCGCCGGGTCGGGCAGTACCATATTTTCATAGTTCATGTCACTTGCTACAATCTCACAGCGGTCACTGAAATTGAGGATCTGCTTCATGGAGCCCTGCCAGTAGGGCAGGGTATGTACCCAAAGCAGCCGCTTACCGCGCAATCCTTCCGGCAGTTCGTGCACTTGTTTCAGGAGCAAATTTGTGTACTTGGACATCTCCGGCTTCCCGCGCAGGATATGCAGGGCGATCATGGCGAACATCTCGCTTGTCATCTCATCCGGCATGGCACGCGTGGCGCGCAGGTCGAGATAGCACCGGTAATTCTGCATGGTTTCCCGACTATAGGAAAGTGCCTGACGCAGGCGCTGTTCGGAAAGGGTTTTTCCGGCGTGCTGAGCGAGAAACCTGCCCATTTCCCGCAGCTGGTCTGCGACATAGGCGACGGCGTCCGCATTCGGCTGATAGGGGACGTCGACGGTAAAGTGCGGGGCACCATACAGCTCCGACAAGCGCCGAAAGGTAAGCTGGTTTGCGTCGCACGCAAGGGACGTATTCAAAATAGCGCATGGCGGAGGGAGAACCCCCGACTCCGCAATGCCCAGCAGCATTTTGTGGTAGGAGCAGTAGCTCTCCGGCACACCGTGCTCCTCTGCAGTCTGTATAAATACGGTGTCCGTGGATGTGGACGTCACATAGCAGGCCAGTCCCTCCGGGAACATGGGGGTGATGTCCATCGCGTGCAACAGCTCGCAGGGCAGGAATACATTGACGCAGGCGCAGGATCTGCCGTGCGCCAGCGCATGGCCCATCATGGGGGACACGACGCTTTGTATATAGCTTTGCGCCTTGCCCAGCCGCTTTGGCGGCATATATCGCATCTGCGCGCCCACAAGATGATACGCGGTCGAAAGCAGCCAGCGCGCGCGGCGCGGATGGTCGCCGACCTGACCGCTGACCATTGCACCAAACTGATCCACAACAGAGCCCATAAACATCCCCCTCAAGCATGCAGTTCCCGCCGGCACGGATAAAAAAAGGGGGACACCCAGTCCGGGTGTCCCTTTATGGAGCAGGTGACGAGGCTCGAACTCGCTACCTCCACCTTGGCAAGGTGGCGCTCTACCAGATGAGCTACACCTGCGGCGACAGAAAATATTATACCTTGCATTTGCCCTCTTGTCAAGATGGATTATTCACAGTTGCACGGTAAACGCAAGAAAAAGTGAAAATGCAGAAAGTAAAACTTGCGCCTTGCGCGGCTCTTTAGCCACGCAAGGCGCATTGTTTATGATCACGCTGCTACAACATTATACCTTATATAGTGCCTCCAGACGCAGGAGATGGTCATACCGCTCCTTTGCATCCGCTTCATTTTTCTCGAAGAGATCCTTTGCGCGCTCCGGTGCGGCCTGCGCGAGGGATGCGTAACGCGCCTCGTTCATCAGGAATTCCTGATAGCCGCCGGCGGGCGCCTTGCAGTCGAGCACAAACGGATTTTTGCCCTCCGCCTTGAGGGCGGGATTGAAGCGGAACAGGTTCCAGTATCCGCAGTCTACCGCCTTTTTCATCTCGCTCTGGCAATTGCCCAAACCGCCCTTGATGGAGTGCATCTCACAGGGGGAATAGCCGATGATGAGGGACGGTCCGTGGTAGGCCTCCGCCTCGTTAATGGCTTTAAGCGTCTGGTTGGCGTTTGCGCCCATGGCGACCTGCGCCACATAGACATAGCCGTACTGCATGACAATTTCAGCGAGCGATTTCTTTTTTATATTTTTACCTGCGGAGGCAAACTGCGCCACCTGTCCGATGTTGGAGGATTTGGACGCCTGCCCGCCGGTATTGGAATAGACTTCGGTGTCAAACACAAAGATATTGACATCCTCGCCGGAGGCGAGCACATGATCAAGACCGCCGTATCCGATGTCGTACGCCCAGCCGTCTCCACCAAAAATCCAGACAGATTTCTTGCTCAGGTAAGCCTTCTGCTGCAAAATTTCACGGGAGAGCGTACACGCCTCGCAGTTGCAATAGGTCTCTCCGGCCGCCTTGAGCGCCTGCATATGTGCCAGGAATTCACCCTGCTTGTCGCCAAACGCCTCTTTGGCCGCCGGGGACGACAGGAATGCCAGACACTCGTCAACACCCATAATCCCCTGCTCCAGCGCCGTAATGTACGCCTCGGTAGCCGCGGCGTTTGCCGCGCTGTCGTCCATCGTCTCCAGCCAATGCCGGGCAGCTTCCTTGAGCGGTTCGTAGGCGTATTCTACCGCAATCAGCGCGCGGGTCTTCTCTGCCAGATTCTCCCGCATGGTTTTTTGTGCGAGATACATGCCGAGACCATGCTCCGCGTTGTCCTCAAAGAGGGAGTTCGCCCATGCGGGGCCTTTGCCCTCCTTATTCACCGTATAGGGTGAAGTGGCAGCCGGGCCGCCCCAGATGGAGGAACAGCCGGTCGCATTGGAGATGTACATGCGGTCACCGCAAACCTGTGTCACAAGGCGGGCATACGCGGTCTCCGCGCAGCCTGCACAGGAGCCGGAAAACTCAAGCAGCGGGGTCTTGAACTGGCTACCTTTCACCGAGGTATTGTCCGCCACATCTTCCTTCACGCTGACGTTATCCACCATGTAGTGAAACACATCCTGCTGTGCGCCCTGGCTCTCCTGCGAGACCATCGTGAGCGAATGGGTCGGGCAGATGTTGGCGCAAACGTTGCAGCCCATGCAGTCCAGCGGAGAAATCGCGAGTGCGTACTCGTAGACGCCCTTGCCCTTGCCCGCCTTGAAGGGTACCGCCTTTGTCCCGGCAGGCGCGTTTTTCAGCTCATCCTCCGTCAGGGCGTAGGGCCGAATGGTCGCGTGGGGGCAGACATAGGCGCACTGGTTACACTGAATACAGGTGTTCTCATTCCACGCCGGTACCGATACGGCCACGCCGCGCTTTTCATATGCGGACGCGCCCTGCGGGAAGGTGCCGTCGGCGTAGCCGCTTGCAAACGCGGACACGGGCAGGCTGTCGCCGTCCATGCGTCCGACCGGCTCAAGGATCCCCTCCACCAGCCGTACAACGCTCTCCCGTCCCTCCGGCTTGGCCCCGTGGGGCTTCTCCTCCGCGTTCGCCCAGGCGGCCGGAACTTCATACTTTTTAAACGCCGTCGCCCCAGCGTCAATGGCCTTGTGGTTCATGTCCACCACGTCCTGCCCCTTCTTCAAATACGAGTGGGTGGCGGCATCCTTCATATAGCCGATGGCCTCCTCGGTGGGCATGACCTTTGCAAGGGTAAAGAAGGCGGACTGGAGGATGGTATTCGTGCGCTTACCCATACCGATCTCCTGCGCGAGGTCAATGGCGTTGATGGTATAGAGCTGTACGTTATTCTGCGCGATATAGCGCTTTGCCTCGGCGGGCATGTGCTGCGCAAGCTCCTCGGCGCTCCACTGGCAGTTGATCATAAACACGCCGCCGGGCTTTACGTCGTTGACCATCTTGTATCCCTTGATGACGTAAGAGGGGTTGTGGCAGGCGACAAAATCCGCCTTATTGATATAGTAGGGGGCGCGGATGGGGGAGTCACCAAAGCGCAGGTGGCTGATGGTAACGCCGCCCGTTTTCTTGGAGTCATACTGGAAATACGCCTGCACGTACTTGTCGGTGTGGTCCCCAATGATTTTAATGGAGTTTTTGTTTGCGCCGACGGTGCCGTCGCCGCCCAGTCCCCAGAACTTACACTCGATGGTACCCGGTGCCGCTGTGTTGGGCGAGGGCTTTTCAGGCAGGGAGGTATTGGTCACGTCATCGACAATACCGATGGTGAACTGGCGCTTCGGCTCTTTTTTTGTCATCTCCTCGTAAACCGCGAAGACGGAGGACGGCGGGGTGTCCTTGGAGCCGAGGCCGTAGCGCCCACCGATGATTGTCGCCTGACGGCCCGCGTTTGCAAACGCGGTGACCACATCCATATAGAGCGGTTCACCCTGCGCGCCGGGCTCTTTTGTGCGGTCGAGCACCGCAATTGTCTTCGCCGTCGCGGGGATGGCCGCGAGCAGGCGCGCGGGGGAGAAGGGGCGATAGAGGCGCACCTTGACAAGCCCCACCTTTTCCCCGTGGGCGTTGAGGTAGTCGATGACCTCCTCCGTCACATCGCAGATGGAGCCCATGGCGATGATCACGCGCTCCGCGTCGGGCGCACCGTAGTAGTTAAAGAGCTGATAGTCTGTCCCGAGCTTGGCGTTGACCTGCTGCATGTAACCTTCCACAATATCCGGCACGGCAGCGTAATACTTGTTTGCCGCCTCTCGATGCTGGAAGAAGATATCCCCGTTTTCATGAGAGCCGCGCATCACGGGATGTTCCGGATTGAGGGCGCGGTCACGGAAGGCCTGCACCGCGTCCATGTCGAGCATCTCCGCGAGATCGTCGTAGTCCCAGATCTGAATCTTCTGAATTTCGTGCGAAGTGCGGAACCCGTCAAAGAAGTTTACAAACGGAACGCGGCCTTTGATGGCGGCAAGATGCGCCACCGCCGCGAGATCCATGACCTCCTGCGGGTTGCTCTCTGCGAGCATGGCAAACCCGGTCTGCCGACAGGACATCACGTCCGAATGATCACCAAAAATGTTCAGCGCGTGGGTTGCCACGGTCCGCGCCGACACGTGGAATACCGCCGGAAGCAGCTCGCCTGCCATTTTGTACATATTCGGAATCATGAGCAGCAGGCCCTGGCTTGCGGTATACGTCGTCGTCAGGGCACCCGCTGCAAGCGAGCCGTGCACCGTTCCGGCGGCACCGGCCTCCGACTGCATCTCCACCACCTTGACCGTGCTCCCAAATACGTTTTTCCGTCCGGCGGACGCCCACTGGTCGACACTGTCCGCCATTGGGCTTGAGGGGGTGATCGGATAAATACCGGCCACCTCGGTAAAGGCATAGGACACATGGGCAGCGGCTGTGTTCCCGTCCATTGATTTAAGCTTGCGTGCCATGACTGCTTCCTCCTTAATTAAATCCCGAAAGACCTGCACCCGTATGGGGGCATTTATAAATGTGTTACTATTTTAACATCTTGTATGTATTTTGTAAATGCAATCTTGCCTGGTAAAATATCTTTGGTAGAAAGGTAAAATTGTCGGTTTAATTTTACTCATTTTTGCAGGATTTCGCCCTGCTTTCTGGCAAAATGGAACCGTTTTTGCAGATTAATGCATTGTGTTTGTACTGTCGGCTGTGATATGTTATACTATAAAAGCGTTCAATTTATATGCTTACCTTCTACTGCACTTCTCACGGAGTGGGTTCCCTATGCCCTTTGCGCAGCCGCGTTCTTCTTGGCGCGAACAAACCGCCACGGATGCGCACTATCTATCCCCCGTCATCGTTCCGTAGCGGCAGACAGCAGGGGACAAGCCGTCTCAAGGACACAGGGAGCCCCCTCCGCAAGAAGTACGGATGAACCAGTCATCCCCGCCTAATTTACGATTCACAAGGAGGCCTTCCTTTGGTTTGCAAGATACGCTCTTTAGGATTGCATGGAATTACAGGCTATGAGGTGGTCGCAGAGTGTGATCTCTCCGGCGGTCTGCCCGCCTTTGAAATTGTCGGTCTGCCCGACGCGGCGGTGAAGGAAGCGCGCGACCGTGTGCGCTCCGCCATCAAAAACTGTGGGTTTTCCTTCCCCGTTTCCCGCATCACGGTCAACCTGGCCCCCGCCGACCGGCGGAAGGCCGGGACGGTATATGACCTGCCGATTTTGATCGGGATTCTGGTCGCCGGCGGGCAGCTGAACTATCCGGCGGCGGACGTGGCCTTTGTCGGCGAGCTCTCCCTGTCCGGCGATCTGCGCCCTGTGACGGGCATGCTCCCCATGGCAATGGCGGCAAGCGCGGCGGGCATGACCACGCTCTATGTCCCCGCCGACTCCGCCGCGGAGGCGACCCTTGCCGGTGACGTCACCGTCTATCCAGTGCAGACTGTGGCACAGCTCGCCGCCCATCTGCGCGGCGAGGCGCTTATCGCGCCCATGCCCGCGTGGCAGGAGACCGCCGCCGCCGAGGTTGTGCCGGACTTCGCCGAGGTAAAGGGGCAGGAGCAGGTCAAACGGGCGCTCGAAATCGCCGCGGCAGGCGGACACAATATCGCCATGGTCGGCTTCCCCGGTTCGGGAAAGTCCATGCTCGCGCGGCGACTGCCCTCCATCCTGCCAGATATGACAAGGCGGGAGGCGCTCGAGTGCACGCAGGTGCATTCCGTGATGGGCATGACCTCCAAGCAGCGGCCGCTGCTCGCGAGCCGCCCCTTTCGCAGCCCCCACCACAGCATCTCCGCAACGGGGCTCTCCGGCGGCGGCAGCCCCCTACCCCGCCCGGGGGAAATTTCCCTTGCGCATCAGGGAGTCCTCTTTCTCGACGAGATGCCGGAGTTTCACAAAAACGTGCTTGAGGCGCTCCGGCAGCCGATGGAGGAGGGGGCCGTCCACATCACCCGCGCCGCGGGGAGCGAGACCTTTCCCGCGCGCTTTATGCTCGTCTGCGCCATGAATCCCTGCAAATGTGGCTGGTACCGGCATCCGTCCGGGCGCTGCCGCTGCGCGCCGGGGGATGTGGAAAAATACCTCGATAAAATTTCCGGCCCGCTGCTCGACCGCATCGACCTGTACGTCGACGTCCCATCGCTGGAATTTGACGAGCTGACGCGTAAATCGCCCGCCGAATCCTCGGCGGAGATCAAGCAACGCGTCAACGCCGCCCGCGCCGTCCAGACCGCCCGCTTCGGGCAGGACGGCCCGCGCTGCAACGCGGACATGGGGCAGGCGGAATTGCACACCTACTGTGTGCTTGACGACCCGTGTCAGGTGCTGATGAAGGGTGCGTTTGAGCGGATGGGCCTGACCGCGCGCAGCTACGACCGCATCCTCCGCGTGGCGCGGACCATCGCAGATCTGGAGGAGAGTGCGGCCATCGGCGTGCCTCATCTGGCCGAGGCCATTCAGTACAGAGCCAGCGACTACTTAAATCGATAATGGGAACGGGGCAATGCCCCGCAGGAAAGGATGTTCCAGTTGCAGGAAATGATACTCCTCAAGCTCGGCGAGCTGGTGCTCAAGGGCCTCAACCGCCGCAGCTTTGAAGACAGGCTGATGGGCAACGCCCAGCGCAGGCTGAAACCCTATGGGAGCTTTCGCATTTACACCAAGCAGTCAACCACGTATATTGAGCCCAAGGACGATCACTGCGACATGGACGGGGCATGGGACGCGATGAAAACGCTCTTCGGCGTCGCGGGACTATCCCGCGCGCAGTCCTGCGCCAAGGACAAAGACGCCCTTTTGGAGACCGCGATCAACTATCTCGGCGACCAGCTGCGCGGCGCAAAGACCTTCAAGGTGGAGAGCAAGCGGGCGGACAAGTCCTTTCCCATGACCTCCATCGCGCTCTCCCAATACGTCGGCGGCGCGCTGCACGACGCCTTTCCCCACCTGTCGGTGGACGTGCATCATCCGGAGCTGACCGTTACGCTGGAGGTGCGGGAGCTCGCCGCGTACGTCCACGCAGACCCGCAGCCCGGCGCGGGCGGCCTGCCGGTCGGCGTGAACGGCAAGGCGGTGGCGCTCCTCTCGGGCGGCATCGACTCCCCCGTCGCCTCGTGGATGATCGCAAAGCGCGGCGTGTCGCTGGAGATGGCGCACTTTTTCAGCTATCCGTATACCTCGCAGGAGGCAAAGCAGAAGGTGCTCGATCTGGCGGCAATTCTCGTGCCGTGGTGCGGGCGGCTCACCGTGCACGTAGTGCCGTTCACCGCGATTCAGGAGGAACTGCGCCGCCGCTGTCCGGAGGAGCTGTTCACCGTCATCATGCGGCGGTTTATGATGCGTATTTCCGAGCAGATTGCCCGCCGCATCGGCGCGGGCGCACTCGTGACGGGAGAAAGCCTCGGCCAAGTCGCAAGTCAGACCATGGAGGCGATGCACTGCACCGGCGCAGTCTGCGCCCTTCCCATCCTCCGCCCGGTTGTCGGAATGGACAAGGAGGAGATTATCCGCACCGCGCGGAAAATCGGGACGTTTGACACCTCCATCCTCCCCTTTGAGGATTGCTGCACTGTTTTCACCCCGAAACACCCGCGCCTGCGTCCCGTACTCGGTGAGGTGGAGGCCGCCGAAGCCGCGCTCGATATAGAAGGGCTGGTCGAAATGTCTATTGCAGGCATAGAACGGATACAATTAAAGTAATACCGACAAGAAAGAGGGGTCAACAAATGTCCTACACCGCAGAACTGATTGCCGTCGGCACCGAGCTGCTGCTCGGGAATATCGCCAACACAGACGCGCAGATGCTCTCCAAGGAGCTCTCTGCCCTTGGTATCAACGTATACTACCACACCGTAGTCGGCGATAACCCGGAGCGGCTGAAGCAGGCCGTTATCCTTGCGAAATCCCGCGCCGATATCATCATCACCACCGGCGGTCTCGGCCCGACCTATGACGACCTGACCAAAAACGTCCTCGCCGATACCTTTGAAAAAAAGCTGGTGTTTCACGAAAACTCCGCCACACGCATCCGCGACTATTTTACGCGAATGAAACGGGAGATGACGGAGAATAACCTCCTGCAGGCCATGCTGCCGGAGGGCTGTACTGTATTCGACAATGACTGGGGCACCGCGCCCGGCTGCGCGTTTGAAGCTGACGGCGTCTGCGTCATGATGCTCCCCGGGCCGCCGCAGGAGTGCTCCCAGATGTTCCTCCACCGTGCTGCCCCCTATCTGCAAAGCCGCTCGGACGGGCTCATCCTCTCCCGCTCCCTGCGCATTTTCGGCATGGGAGAGGCTGCTGTGGAGGCACAGCTGCACGACAAGATGAACCGAATGACAAACCCCACCCTCGCACCATACGCCAAGCCCAGCGAGGTGGAGCTGCGCATCACCGCGCGGGCAGACACCGAGGAGGACGCGCGAAACCTGATCGCCCCGGTGGAGGCGGAGCTGCGTGAGGAGCTGGGAGACCTGATCTACGGTGCCGATGTAAATTCTTTGGAGGAGGCGCTTTTACCGCTCTTGCAGGAGCACGGCATGACCTTCGGCTGCGCCGAATCCTGCACAGGCGGCCTCATCGCCGAGCGGTTTACCAACTGCCCCGGCGCTTCGGCCGTTTTTAAGGGCGGTATCGTCAGCTACAGCAACGACGTAAAGCAGTCCCTGTTGCACGTATCGTCAGACCTGCTTGCCGCGCACGGCGCGGTATCCGCGCCCGTTGCGGAGAGCATGGCGCAGGGGGCGCGGCGCGCACTCGGCTGTGACCTCGCCATCGCCGCCACCGGCGTCGCCGGGCCGGATTCCGATGCGCGCGGCACGCCGGTCGGCACCGTCTTTGTCGCACTTGCCGCCCCCACCGGCATCTGGGTGCGCGAGCTGACGCTGGGCTTTGGCCGCGACCGCATCCGTACCCTCGCTGCGAGCTACGCCTTTGACATGGCGCGCCGCTATCTCTGCGCACTGCCTATCGTCTGATCCGGCGCAATCCAGCCACTGCCAAGCACGACGTCCCCGTCGTAAAACACCGCGAGCTGACCGGGTGTCGGCGCGCGGACGGGCGTTTCTGTCTCCATCAGAACACCGTCCCCGTCCAATGAAATTACTGCGGGCGATACTGCCTTTGTGTGACGCAGGCGAATGCTGACGCGGCGCGGGTTGGTAAGCGCTTCGGTATCCAGCCAGTTAATTTCCCTGCTCCGCACCCGCGTGGTAAAGAGGTCTCCGCCGTCTGAGAGCTCCACTTCGTTCCGCTCCGGACGGATGGCAGAGACGAAATAGCGGTGGGGACCGGAGACGCCGAGCCCCCTGCGCTGTCCAAGCGTATAGGCGTGAATACCCCGGTGGCGCCCCAGCACATTGCCCGCGCTGTCGACAAAATCCCCCGCGGGCGGCGTTTTTCCCCGCTTTTCCAACCATGCGGCGTAATCCCCGTCCGGGATAAAACAGATCTCCATACTGTCCGGCTTGCCTGCTACCGGCAGACCCATCTGCGCCGCAAGGGCGCGCACCTCAGTCTTTTCATATCCGCCGAGCGGAAAGCGGATGCGTGTGAGCATCTCGCGCGGCAGGCGGGCAAGCATATAGGACTGGTCGTTGGCGGGAGTGCCTTTTTTGAGCCGCCCGGCCTCTATCCGCGCATAATGCCCCGTTGCGACATAACGCGCGCCGATACGGTCGGCGGCGGACAGAAGCGCGGGGAACTTCACCGCCGGGTTGCAGCGAGCGCAGGGAAGAGGGGTCTGCCCTGCGAGATACGCCGCCGCAAAGGGCGCGCAGACCTGCTCCTCCAGCGCGGCGCGGATATCTACTGTCGCAAACTCGAGGCCGAAACAGGCGGCTACTGCCGCGGCGTCCCGTGCGCTGTCCCCGCCGAGGCCGATATCCAGATAGATGCAGTGCACTTCAAAATCCGCCGACAGGAGCTTTGCCGACACGGCGGAATCCACGCCTCCTGAAAGTCCAAGCACGATTTTTTCCATACCACTCACCCCTGTTTTCGGTGCTCCAGATAGATCATCAGCGCCACAATGTCCGCCGGGCTGACGCCGGAGATACGCCCGGCCTGCCCCAGATTGAGGGGCTTGATCTGCTGGAGCTTCTGCCGTGCCTCGAGCCGCAGGCCGTGGATGTCCATATAGTCAAGCCCCTCCGGGAGCGCGCGGGTTTCCAGTTTGCGCAGCTCCTGCACCTGCCGGTTCTGGCGGTCTATATAGCCTTGATATTTGACCATAATTTCTACCGTTTGCGCAATTTCCCGGGAAATTTCCGGCTGCTCACCCAATGCCGCGAGGTCGGCGTACGTCACCCGGGGGCGGCGCAGCAGGTCGCCCATACGCGCGCCGTTCGGCGCAGGCGGCTCCCCCCGTGCCGCCAGCATGGCGTCGAGTGAGGGAGAGGGGGAGAGCCCGGTCTTTTCGAGCCGCGCAATCTCCCGCTCCACCGTGCGATACTTCTCCAGCACACGCTGATGGCGCTCCGCCGGGATAAGCCCGAGCCGGTAGCCGGTCGGGCAAAAGCGCAGGTCGGCGTTGTCCTGCCGGTGGATGAGGCGGTATTCCGTGCGTGAGGTCATCATGCGGTACGGCTCGCCCGTCCCTTTGGTCACCAGATCGTCAATAAGCACGCCGATATATCCCTCGTCCCGCCCGATGATCAGAGGCGGTTTTTTTTGTATCTTCAGCGCGGCGTTGACCCCGGCGACGAAGCCCTGCACGGCCGCCTCCTCGTATCCGGAGGAGCCGTTAAACTGCCCTGCGCCGTAAAGCCCGCCGATCATTTTGCACTCCAGCGTGGGGCGCAGCTCGGTCGGGTCGATGCAGTCGTACTCAATGGCATACGCCGGGCGGGTCATCTCCGCGTGCTCCAGCCCCGCGATGGTGTGTAGCATCTCCACCTGCACCTCCTCCGGCATAGAGGAGGAAAAGCCCTGTATGTAAAGCTCCTCTGTGTCGAGCCCCATCGGCTCCACAAACAGCTGGTGCCGCTCTTTATCCGCAAAGCGCACCACCTTATCCTCAATGGAGGGGCAGTAGCGCGGCCCGACGCCCTCGATTACACCCGAAAAAAGCGGCGAGCGGTGCAGATTGCGGCGAATGACCGCATGAGTCGCTTCGTTTGTATAGGTCAGATGGCAGACCGCCCGGTTTTCCGGCTGCTGTCTTGTCTCAAACGAGAAGGGCAGCGCATCCGCATCCCCCTCCTGCAACTCCATTTTGGAGAAATCCACGCTCCGGGCATTTACGCGGGGGGGCGTGCCCGTTTTAAACCGGCGCAGGCGCAGGCCCATCCCCTCCAGGCAGGGGGTGAGCGAGCACGCGGCGGCAAGCCCGTCCGGCCCGCTCTGCTGTGTCACCTCGCCGATGATGGTGCGTCCGCCGAGATAGGTGCCAGAAGCGATGATCACGGCCTTGACCTGATAGATTGCCCCTGTCATGGTTCTGACCCCCGTCACGCAGCCGCGTTCGGTGCGTATTTCTGTTACCTCCGCCTGCCTCAGCGAGAGGTTCTCCTGCGTTTCCAAGGTGTGTTTCATCTGTTTTTGGTATTCCCGCCGGTCCGCCTGCGCGCGCAGCGACCAGACCGCAGGCCCTTTCCCACGGTTTAAGAGGCGGTACTGAATGCACGCCTTGTCGGCGCACCGCGCCATCTCCCCGCCGAGCGCGTCGAGCTCGCGCACCAGATGCCCTTTCCCTGTGCCGCCAATGGCGGGATTGCAGGGCATGTTGCCCACCGCGTCCAGATTTACCGTAAAGCAGAGGGTTTTTAGGCCCATCCGTGCGGCGGCAAGTGCCGCCTCAATCCCCGCGTGTCCGGCCCCGATGACAGCGATATCAAATGTTCCCGCTTGATAGTCCATTCCTTGTTCTCTCGTCCCTTTCCTATCCTTCTGACCGCAGTACCAGCACCGGAAGGTGCGGGCGGTTAAAAATGCGGGGGATCGGCACATTGTTCCCCAGCCCGCGCGAAACCATCATGACGCCGCCGCTGTCCAGCGTATATAGTCCTGCCGTGTATTGGGGGAAGATTGCCCCCTCATACAAGTGCCCGAGAAGCCCCCCTGCGCCGGGCAGTCGTATGATGCCGCCGTGGACGTGCCCACAGAGGATCAGGTCGGCCCCGCACGCGGAATAGGTCTCGTATGTCTCATTGCGGTGAGCAAGCAGCAGAATGTATTTGTCCCCCTGCTCCGCGCGAATTTCCTCCGTCAGCTCCTGCGCCGTTTTTTGGTCGTATGGCCCGTTCGGGTCGTCAATTCCCGCCAGCACAATGGATGCGGCCCCTCGTGTCAGCAGGGTGTATTCGTTTGTGAGGGGTGTTACACCGTTCTCCTCCAGTATGGCCTTGACCTCCCGCGCCTGATGAATCGCCCACTCGTGATTGCCCGTGACAAAGTAGGTCGGCGCAATCTCCGCAAAGCCGCGGGCCAGATCGGGCAGCTTGTCCAGCTGATCAACCGCGTCTACCAGATCACCGGTCAGGGCGATGATATCCGGCTCCAGCGCCCTGACCTCCTCTAACAGCCGTTCATTGTCCGCGCCAAACACTTTCCCGTGCAGGTCGGAGACCTGCACCACACGAAACCCGTCGAAAGCTGCTGGCAGACGGACGGACGGCACCTCCAGCGTTTCCGGCTCAATACGATTTTGTTGGTCATACAAAAAAAACCCTGCAACCAAAAGAATCACAAGGAGAACAATCCGGCCGCGCCGCCTCTTTTTTGCCCTGCGCTTACTTGCCATACGCAACGGTCACCGCCCGGTTATCATTGATGATCTCCGCGACGTTGTGTGTACCTCCGTATTCCCCATCGAGCGTCCACGGCAGCGCCTCGTCACAGATGATTTTTATGTGCCCGGCGCGCAGGATCACCACGAGGTCATCTTCCTCCATCTTCATCTGTACCACATTTTTAAAGATGGACTGCAGGTGCATGGGATTGGTTGGCGGGCGAATGAGCACAACCTCAAACAGTCCGTCGTCAAGCACAACCGGCGTGCTTGGCATCCCTTTAAAGCCGCCGAAGGAGACGGTGTTTGTCACCATACCGTACGCGAAATCCCCTTTGAGCATCTCGCCGTCATATTCCACGGTGATATGATACGCCTTAATGGAGCCGATGCGGGTCGCCGCCTCCATCAGATACGCCAGATGGCCGAACATGCTCTTAAACTGCTGGGGCGTGCTGTAGGAGACGTCGGTAAACGCGCCGAATGCCGCGATGTACACAAAGCACTGGTCATTAAAATGCCCGATGTCAATGGGGCGCAAAATCCCGTTCGCCGCCACGCCGGCCTTGTCCGCAAAGCTTGCGGGGAGATTCAGATTTTTTCCGAAATCATTGGTGGTGCCCGCCGGAATATAGCCTACCGGCGGGCGCTTCTCAGGCGGCAGGTGGAGCAGTCCGGTTATCACCTCGTGCATGGTTCCGTCTCCGCCGCAGCACACAATGCGGTCATATTTCTCCCCTTTTTCTCGGGCAATCTCCGCCGCGTCCCCAGCCCCTTTGGTCGGGTGGATGGTCACTGTGTGTCCCGCGGCGCACAGCTTCTCCTGTATCGCCGAGAGATGGTAGCCGATGCGTCCTTTCCCGGCGTATGTATTGTAAATAAACAGCAGCTTCTTCATTGTGTTCCTCCAGATTTTGTTCGCCTGTTCTCCTTGCGGTGGGCGTCCCGCTTGCCCTTGAGAGGGCTTGTCCCTTTTTCGCCCGCGCACGGGCAAGGGGAACCCCCTCAGCAAAAAGTATTGGCAACCCAGCACTTATTGTATTATACCCGCTTACCGCGAAAAAACAACCTTTTGCTTACCGCACCGCGCCGTCCGCAACCGCCTCGATTCCCCCCGCCAGAAGGACGGCAAAATCCGCAATCCCCTCCAGCGGCACCCGCTCGTCTACCGAGGGGGCATCCCGACTGTCCGGGCCCATACAGGGCATGATCAACCCCGGGTTTTTCGCATAGAATACCGACGGCTCCAGCCCCACATGGCAGATAGAAAAGGAGACGTCCCGGCCCGTCTCTGCATGAAACCGCGCGGCAACCGCGCGTGCCAGCGGGTTCTTCGTGTCGCCCGGCCACGCCGGATACGTCGAACAGGACGCAAGCGAAAAACCCGCCTGCTCCGCGAGCCGCTCCTGTTCGCCTGTGATCGCCAGCCGCTCCTCCTGCGTCATGTATCGGCTGAACAGGCAGACGGAGAGCATACCGTCATCCTCCATGACGCAGCCCAGATTCGCCGACGCACTTACCACATCGGGCAGTTCCCCGTGCATCGCGTAAACGCCGCTGTGCAGTCCGTCCAGCAGTCGGCAGGTATCCCGGCAGAAATCCGGCGTCCAGACGGTACCCTGCAGCGGTACGTCCGACCACGAGAGGTTCAGCTTTGGGTCTGACGCACAATATAGCGTGGCCAGCGCTGCGCGAAAACGGTCAATACACGCATGAAAGGCGGGCCGCGCCGCGGGCGGGAGCAGCAGCACAGCCTGCGCATGCCCCGGGATGGCATTGTGCACCTCTCCGCCTGAAAGGCCGGAGAGCTCCAGACCGGGGACGGTGGCAAAGAGCTCCTCCAACAGTGCGGCAAGCAGCTTGATGCTGTTCCCTCGCCCGAGGTGGATATTATCACCGGAATGGCCCCCGATTCCGCCGGAGAGCGTCAGGCAGAGCGCACCGAGATTGGGCGCAGGTGCCGTCTGTACCCTGCGCGTGTAGGTAACCCGGCAGCCGCCCGCCGAACCAACGATGCACTGCCCCAGATGGAAGCCGTCCGTATTGAGCAAAAAGTCCGCGCCGTCCAGCCATTCCGGACTGACTGCCTGTGCCCCCTGTAGTCCGGTCTCCTCCGCGACCGTGAAAAGAAACCGGATCGGCCCATGCCGCACGCCCTTACCGACCAGCCACAGGGCCGCCGCGTTGCCCAGGTTATTGTCAGCCCCGAGGGAGGAGCGGCCATCCGAGCGCAGGAACATCCCATCCGTCACCATGCAGATTGGGTCGCACTGCGGCACATATCCGCCACCGGGCGCGACGGCGCAGACCATATCCATATGGCCCTGCACGATCAGGCGCGGGGCAGTTTCATATCCCGGCGTGGCGGAAATTTCCGCCATAATATTCCCTGCCGCGTCCTGTACCGGGCTGCCGCCAAGGGCTTTCAGCTTCTCTATCAGCAGCGCACCCACCGCTACTTCGTTTCCCGACCCGTGCGGTATCCGGCAAAATTCCGAAAACACATTCAAAATCTCCTGTGTGATCTCTTCCGTTCCGCCCAGCTGTTCGCATATCCCCATCCTTTTTCCGCTCCTCTCACATTGGAAATGCACTTGACTTTTATTGTACCTCTTTTCCCCCTGTCAATGCAAGCACTCCCTTACAGCACCCCAAAAATTCCGAGCAAAATCAGGATGCCCGCAGAGAGGGGGAGGGCATACCGCCCCAAAAAACGCCCGAATACACGCCTTGCAAGCCACGTTCCCAGCGGAATCGCCGCAAGGGTGACAGCAAAATTGCACAGCGCGCAGAGGAGCGGATGCAGACCCGATACGCCCGCCGCAACACCGATACCGGCATTTTAGACCGCAAGCGCCCCCGCCAATGAGACACAGCCCCAGATACTTTTTAGCTTGCTCGGCTCGGATTCGTCCTCCTGCTCGCCGCCGCTGCGCAGCCACGAGAGGAAAAACCACATGCCGAGCCCCACGAGCGCAACGCCGCCCAGCATATTTGCGCTCCCGGGTGCGATAATCTGCGCCGTCAAGTCCCCCAGCACAAGCGAAAGATATGTAATGGCGGTCGTCACCGCAGCAATCAGCGCGCAGCCGCGAAAGCGGATGTGGATGCCCTTGGCGGCGTATCCGGCGGCGATTAACACCGTGTCCAGATTGCACGCAAGTGCGAAAAGAAAGGCACTTCCAAGTGCGCATAAAAATACCATAAAACTCCTCCGTTCCGCCTATCCTATGTAAGTCACGGCGGAGGAGTGCGCTCCCTCAAAATTGTATCATTGCTTACAGTCTTTTCCCGCTACCCCTGTCATACTAACAAAAAGTCAAATCCAAAGGAGGTCTCGCGCATGACGCAGTTTCCAATTACGAAAACATCCTGCCCCAAGCCCAAGCCCGACCCGAACACGCTGGTTTTCGGCAAAACCTTTACCGACCACATGTTCCTGATGGACTACACCGACGGCAAAGGCTGGCACGACGGGCGCATTGTCCCCTACGCGCCGCTCTCTCTTGACCCTTCCGCGATGGTCTTTCACTATGCGCAGGAGGTCTTTGAGGGGATGAAGGCATACCGCACGCCCGACGGCGGCGTCCAGCTCTTCCGTCCGATGGAAAACGTCAAGCGGATGAACGTCTCCTGCGGGCGCATGTGTATCCCGGCGCTTCCGGAGGAGGAGGCGCTCTCCGCCATTGTGGAGCTAACTAAGCTGGAGGCCGACTGGGTCCCCTCCGCACCGGGCACTTCCCTGTACCTGCGCCCGTTTGTCATTGCCACAACGCCCGCCCTCGGGGTGCACGCGGCGAGCAATTATATTTTCGCCGTCATCTGCTGCCCGGTCGGCGCGTATTATGCCGAGGGCCTCAATCCCATCCGCATTTTTGTAGAAAATGAGGATGTGCGCGCCGTCAAGGGCGGCACCGGCTTTTCCAAATGCGGCGGGAACTACGCCGCCTCGATCCGTGCCAGCGCGCGGGCGGAGGAACAGGGCTACGCGCAGGTGCTCTGGCTCGACGGCGTGCACCGCAAATATATCGAAGAGGTCGGCTCTACGAACATCTTCTTTCAGCTCGACGGCACCGTGGTAACCCCGGCACTCAATGGTTCGGTGCTCCCCGGTATCACACGCAAATCCTGTCTGGAGCTTTTACGCGGCTGGGACGTCCCGGTGGAGGAGCGGCTTGTCTCCGTGGAGGAAATCTTTGAAGCGGGCAAAAACGGCTCGCTTGATGAAGCGTTCGGTTCCGGCACCGCCGCCGTCATATCCCCCGTCGGCGAGATGTGCTGGAAGGACACCCACATCACCATCAACGGCGGAAAGATCGGCACCACCACCCAGCGCCTCTACGATACGCTGACCGGCATTCAATGGGGCGTCCTGCCCGATCCCTATGGATGGACACTGAAAATATTATAAGGACGAAAACGGGCGCCCCGGCCATGTGACCGGGGCGCTCAGACTGTAGGTACAAAGATACCGGCATACGCGGCATAATCATATTTTCTTACATTATTTTAGAGTTGCAATGGACACTGTATTCTGTTAAAATATCATGAGTTGCTGTAATCTACGTGTTTTTGAACGCATAGACCGAAAGGAATGGTCAAACCAGATGGATAAAAAGGAAAACAAGAAGGTAACAGCCCGGCGGGAAGATCAGATTTTTAACAGAATTGTCCTGTGGATTATAGGCGCGGTGGTTGTGGAGCTGTACCTGCTTTTTTTTAACCGTTACTATGTGCGGGCCATCATTGCGGAGTGGGATTTTCGTATGGCGCTGGGCACCGCGTTGCCGATTCTTTCGATTGTATTTGGGGTCTGTTTTGTCGTCTTTCTTGTGCTGTGGATTCTCGGACATAGCAGGGGCAAGACAAAGCCGCTATTCCCCTTTCTATCCATCATGACGGCGGCGCTGGCAGTCGCGAGTATGGTAACCTATTTCATCGGTGCAAGCGGCGTACGCTTTTTATATATCGGCGTCCCGATAGTCGGGGTGCTTGCACTGCTGTATTATCTCTACCAGAAAGAATTTTTCTGTATTGCGGTGATGTGCGTTCTGGGGCTGTGCGGCATTTACCTCTTTCAGCATAGAGGTACGCATCTGGTGCTGCCGTATGTCTACCTGATCGTGTTTGCGGTGGTCCTGATTGTGGCGGCGGTGCTCACCCGGATGATATCGTCAGGTGGGGGAAAGCTGAAATTCGGCGGGAAACGCGTGCTGATCTTCCCCAAAAATGCGGACTATACAACGCTCTATGTGACATGCATCGTCGCAATTGCGGTTGTGGTCGGGAGCATCTTTCTCAGCAGCGGCGCGATTTTATATGGCATTGCCGTTGCATGGCTGCTGGTGATGGCGGTATACTATACAGTGAGGTTGATGTAATCGAATCGCAACCGCGTAATCCCCGCGGGAGAGATGGCAAAACGCCGCTCTCCCGCGGGGAATTTAGTTGTCTGTGCATTTTGCGATGGGGGCGTCAGGAATGCATGTGGCGCTCAGCGCGGTTTATGGATGAGAGAATTCCGCGCAGGGGCGCAAGATTGCTGTTATGCGACAGCCCGACGCCGAACCAGTCCTTCCCCTCCTTGTCCTGCAGCTGGATATACGCAACCGCGAGGGAGTCGGAGCCGTCCTTGATGGCATGTTCCTTGTAGTCGACAAAGGTAAACCGGTTCATCTTCTGGTCGTGGATGGCATTAAAAAACGCGTCAATGGGGCCGTTCCCCTCACCGGAGACTTCGAACACGGTATCTTTGTGGCGCAGCTTTCCGGTAAAGGCGACGCGGTTTTTCTCCCCCGTGCCGGATTGTTCAGAAAAGCGGTATTCCAGCAACTCATAGGGGGTATCCGCCTTGACATACTCCTCCTGAAAGAGCGCGAAGATACGATCCGGCTTGAGCTCCTTGCCGAGCCGGTCGCTCTCCTCCTGGACGATGCGGCCAAATTCCGGATGCATTGCTTTCGGCAGGTCGAACCCAAAGTTGTGCAGCATTATAAACGCCGCGCCACGCTTGCCCGACTGGCTGTTGATACGGATAATCGGCTCGTACTGCCGGCCCAGATCTGCAGGGTCGATGGGGAGATAGGGCACCTCCCAGTATTCGCTTCCGCTCTCCTCCATATAGCGGGCACCTTTGTTGATGGCGTCCTGATGAGAGCCGGAAAACGCGGTAAAGACAAGCTCGCCGACATAGGGCTGCCGCTCACCGAGCTTCATTTTGGTCACCCGCTCATAGACATCGCGGATTTTGTTGATATCGGAGAAATCCAGCTTGGGGTCGATCCCCTGCGTGTAAAGATTGAGTGCCAGTGTGACCATATCGACGTTTCCGGTTCGCTCGCCGTTGCCGAATAAGGTGGCCTCCACCCGCTCCGCGCCCGCGAGCAGGCCGAGCTCGGCGGTCGCAACCCCTTCTCCGCGGTCGTTGTGCGGGTGAAGGGAGATGATGGCGCTATTGCGGCCGGGGAGCTTTCCAATAAAATATTCGATCTCATCGGCAAAATAATTCGGCATACAGTTTTCCACCGTGGTGGGCAGGTTTAAAATGACCTTGCGCTCCGGTGTGGCGTGCAGCGCGTCCAATACCGCCTGACAAATCAGCACAGCGTTGTCCATCTCGGTGCCCATGAATGACTCGGGGGAGTATTCAAACCGGAGGTCCATGCCGGAGGCGAGGACGGGCTGGGAAAGCTCATAGATTAAGTCCGCCGCGTCTACCGCGATTTTGATAATCCCATCCATGTCGGTCTTGAAAACAACCTTGCGCTGGAGGGTGGAGGTGGAATTGTACAGGTGGAAAATGACGTGCTTTGCCCCCTCAATTGCCTGAAAGGTGCGCTTGATGAGATGCGGGCGCGCCTGTACCAGCACCTGTATGGTCACGTCGTCCGGGATATGCCCGCCGTCTATCAGGGTGCGCAGGAAGGTATACTCGGTATCGGACGCGGAGGGAAAGCCCACCTCAATTTCCTTGACACCGATATCCAGCAGCGTGTGGAATAGTTCGAGCTTCTCCTCCACGTTCATTGGGTCGATCAGCGCCTGGTTGCCGTCGCGCAGATCGACGCTGCACCAGATGGGCGGTGTGGTGAGCCTTTTATCCGGCCAGGTCCGGTGTTGCATGGGGATGGGTACAAAGGGAATGTACTTTTCGTGTGCAGGTTTCATAATCGGTTCCTCCTCATGTATCGGCCGGGGAAAACAAAAAGCCCCTGACCGCAAATCGGTCAGGGGCGTAATACTTTACGCGGTACCACCCTGATTCCGCCGCCGGTTTCCCATGCAGCGCTCATTGGCCTCTAACAAGGCCTTGACCGGTAACGCAGTCACGCGGTCTGCCCTAAAGAAATCCATTCCCGTTCAGGCAGACAGCTCAGGGGCCAGTATGCATGCGGCCGCGCCGTACCGGTTTACACCAACCACCGGCTCTCTGAACGGACTTGCCGCATCTTCTTCCCGTCATCGCTTTTCTGATGCTATTCTATAACGATGTGATCGGTTTGTCAAGGGTGGGGCGGTTACTATACGGCTCCTTCCAAAAGACAAGCACATAATCTGCGGCGTGACCGCATAAAAATGGTCATAACGTTCGGATAAGGATGGTGTACGTATGAAAAAGAGCAATTTTCGGTGGGGAAGATTTTTACGGCAGGGCTGTGCGGTTTTCATGGCAGTCATCGCCATATGGCTGGTGCTTGCGGGGGCACGGGCGTCGGGCACCGCTGGGACGGCACTCTCGGACAGCGCCGGTTTTGTCACCTCCGCCCTGCACGTGCAGCTCGGGGCGTATGGGCAGCCGAGCGGGGATATCTTTGGCAGGCTTTTATCCGGACAGTCCGCCCTGTTGCGGGAAAACGTCACCGTGACGCAAGCCCAAACGCAGGAAGACGGCATGCAGCCCGCAGGCCAGTCTGAGCCGATAGAGCATGACGATATCGGCCTTCCACCGGAGGGTAATTCAGCGTCGGCCAATGTCACGGCGCGTACCCTCCTGCCCAATGCTGCGGAGGCATATGCCAATTATGAAGGTGTGTATGTATATAACCGCACCGGTCTCTCATTCGATTTGGCTACGATTGCGTCCGCTCCCATCCAGATTACATTGGAGGAGAGCAACGAACCCCAGATCCTGATCATGCACACCCATGGCACCGAGGCATACTCCATGGATGGGGACGACATCTATACGCCGAGTGACGAGAATGCCCGCACAGTCGACGACAACTATAACGTGGTGCGCATCGGAGATGAGATGCAGCAGGTATTTGAAGATATGGGCTTTGCAGTCATCCATGACCGGACGCTATACGACTATCCCGCCTATAGCGGCTCCTACGGGCGCTCGGAAAAGGGTGTGGAGGAATATCTGGCCGAATACCCCTCGATCCGCATTGTGCTAGACGTGCACCGGGACGCACTGGTCGGAGAGGACGGCACGGTGTATAAGGCGGTGACGGAGATCGACGGGGAGCAGACGGCGCAGGTCATGATGGTCATGGGCAGCAATGAGACGACAGAGCACGCAAAATGGCAGGAGAACCTGGCCCTTGCCGTGAAGATACAGGAGGAGATGAATACCCTCTACCCCACACTCGCGCGGCCCGTCACGCTGCGCTCTTCAACATACAACCAGCAGCTCACAAACGGCTCCCTTCTCGTGGAGGTGGGCAGCCACGGGAACACCTTGCAGGAGGCCATTCGCGGCGCACGGCTCTACGCGCAGGCGGCAGGCAAGGTGCTGCAGGAGCTGGAAGCGTAAGATCAGTAAAAGCGCATCACACCGACCACTTTGCCGAGCAGCTGTGCGTGGGTACCGTCGATCGGTTCGAAATTGTCGTTTTCCGGCAGAAGCCACGTGACACCGTTGATGCGATGCAACGTCTTCACCGTCGCCTCGTCCTCCAGAAGGGCGACGACAATTTCACCATTATTGGCATCCTCCTGCAGGTGCACGATGACAAGGTCACCCGGCAGGATGCCCGCCTGCAACATGGACTCACCCCGCACCCGCAGGGCAAAATGCTCTCCGCTTAGGCCGTTGGTATCAAAGGGGAGATAGGCCTCCACACATTCCTCGGCAAGGATGGGGGGCCCCGCAGCGACATTGCCCAGAACAGGAACCAGATTGCGCCGATCCGCCGCCTGTCCGTTGGTACCGCTGTCGCTGATGGTGATGGTGCGGGTTTTACCATCCACCTTATTGATCAGCCCCATTTCCACAAGGGCTTTGAGGTGGAAGTGCACCGTGGAGGGAGATTTCAATCCGACCTGCGCGCCGATCTCACGCACAGACGGCGGAAAGCCATGCGCGGCGGAGAAATCAATGATATAGTCATAAATCAGCTGTTGGCGCTTGGAAAGTTTTTCCATAGAATCAGCTCCTCTGCATCATAAGTTGCGTCATGTCCGGGCTTATTACTGGAATTGTAACATAGAAAAACGGAAAATGCAAACACTCGTTCTGAAAAATGCGAAAAATTTGCGCCAGTCCGCGGCTCCGTGCGGGCTGGCGCATAATATTGTGTTATTTTTCGTCGTTGAGATAATAGGGTTTCATGAGGCTGGGCTGCTCTGTAGAGTCCTTTTGATTGCTGCGGCGCAGCTCCGGCTTGCTGCGCCGCTGGTCTCCACGGCCTCGTCTCGCGGCACCTCCCGATGCCGGGCGCTGCTGCTTCCGTGTGCCCTGTTGCCCGTTTTGCCTGGCCTGCGGTGCGCCGGTCCGCCCCGTATCCCGGTTAGCGGGAGCGCGGGAGGAGAGCAGACGCGCCGTGGCGTCCATAATACGCTCTCCGGCGAGAGGGTTGGGCCGTTGGCGGGGTGCCTTTTCCTGCCCTGCACGGCTGGGCGTGGACGCGTCTGCATGATGTGCCCGGTGACCTGCATTCGGTGACATGCTGCGCGCGCGCTTATGCTCGCGGGATGCGGCCTTCGCCTCCATATCCTCGGCACAGACAACGCGGCCATGGCTGTCACGCGTCAATTCGAAGACCTGCATGGGCCAGGGATGGTCGGAGACAAGCCGGATTTTTTTATTGATCAGACGCTCAATGCCGCGCAGGTTCTCTTTTTCGCTGTAGTCACAAAAGGAGATGGCTACGCCGGTGTGCCCCGCGCGGCCGGTGCGGCCGATGCGGTGTACGTATGTCTCGGGCACATCCGGCATGTTATAGTTAAACACATGGGACAGTGCCTCGATATCCAGTCCGCGGGCCGCAATATCGGTGGCGACCAGTGCTGCAACCCGGCCCGCCTTAAAGTCCGCAAGCGCCTGCTGGCGGGCGGTCTGGCTCTTATTCCCGTGAATGGCGGCGGCAGGAATGCCGGCGCGCTGCAGTTCACCCGCCACCTTGTTTGCGCCGTGCTTGGTGCGGGTAAAGACGAGGGCGTTTTGAATCTCATCCTTTCGGAACAGATCCGCGAGCAGCTTCGTTTTATTTACTTTATCCACAAAGTAAACCGACTGGTCGATCACCTCCACCGGGGAGGAGATCGGGTCAACCGCAACGCGTACCGGGTCGTGCAGGAGGGAGCTGACAAGCTCGGTGATCTCCTGCGGCATGGTGGCGGAGAAGAAGAGCGTCTGCTTTTGCGCGGGCAGCCAGCCGAGGATTTTCCGCACGTCATGGATAAACCCCATGTCGAGCATGCGGTCGGCCTCGTCAAGGACAAAGGTCTCCAGCTTGGAGAAATTCAGAAACCCCTGATTATACAGGTCACAGAGCCGTCCCGGGGTGGCGACCAGAATGTCGACCCCGCGCTTCAGCCGCTCTACCTGCGGGTTTTGCCCCACACCACCAAAGATCACGGTGGAGCGCAGGGGGAGATGCTTTGCGTAAGCGGCGATATTCTCCTGAATTTGGAGGGCAAGCTCACGCGTCGGCGTCAGGATAAGCGCCCGGATGGGCCGCACGCCCTTCGGGGCGGGATGCGCCTGCAGGCGCTGCAAAATGGGGGTTGCGAATGCGCAGGTTTTTCCGGTGCCCGTCTGGGCGCAGCCCAGAACATCCCGGCCCTCCAGCGCAGGAGGGATGGCGGCTTCCTGAATGGGGGATGGCGCTTCGTAGCCATAGTCGGTCAGTGCCCTCAGGATAGGCGGAATCAGGCCGAGTTCTTCAAATGTCATGCAATTTCGATCCTTTATATTGATTTGTAGTTTAGAACGCAATCTGAACCAGTATACCATGTTACTGAGAAAGCGCAAGGCGCGTTTTGTCCCTTATAAACGTAAACGCAGAATTTCCGCAACGGCCTGCGCGGGCGTAAGTCCGTCGACGGGGATGGTATGGTCGGCATATTGGGCATAGAGCGGTGCGCGTGACGTGTAGACGTCACCCAGTGTCTGGCCCGGGAGCATGGCAATGCCGCGCGTAGCGAGATTATCAATACGCGCCTGTACGGTCTGCAGCGAGAGCGACAGATATATCATGTCCCCCAGAGATTGCAGATGTGCCATTCCGTTTGCACGGCAGACCGCGCTGCCGCCGGGGGCGATGACGCAGCGGTCGCAGACGAGCTCCTCCGCCACCTTTGCCTCCAGGTCAAGGAAGGCTTCCATGCCAAGGCGATTGAGCAGTTGCTGCAGCAGCGTGCCCTCCTGCTGTTGTATGATCAGGTCAAGGTCGACAAACCCGTAGCCGAGTGCCTTGGCAAGCAGTACCCCGACCGTACTCTTGCCCGCGCCGGGCATGCCGATGAGGATGATATTATCCACGAAAAAACCTTCCTTTACCCCCTGCACACTATTTCATTATAGCGACGAAGGGCCGCTCGGGAGTCGTAAATAATAGAAAAAACCGCCGCCGCTTTTATATTGCTCCGCCATGGTATTCCATTGAAATACATCGCCGCACAGGTAGAGATAATCGGGTGCATCATCGGAGAGATAGAAAAGAAACTGGCCCTCAAAGGGCAGGGAGTCAAAAAGATCCCAGCTGTCGATGGCGCTGAAGCCGAGTGCGCGAAATGGATCCAAGTCGTCCTCTTCCCAAATAAATGTCTGATCTATATAGGAGGGATCATCGGAATAGGAGAGAAAATACGGGTCATCCAAAAGCCAGTCGCCATCCGGCTCACCCTGTGCGGTGTAGCGGACTGCAAGGCACCGGTAACCGGGCTCGGCCAGTTCCGGATGCACGGAAAGGTCAACCCATTCACACCCCGATACCGTAAGTGTTGCGCTGCCGATGGGGACAGACTCGCCCACCGCAGCGACAACGTAGGTGGAATAGTCAATACTGGCATAATCGAGATAGGTGTCATAGGCATAGTCGGAGTCGTAATTGTCAAAATAATTGTAGCTATAGTCATCATTGGCAAAGGGGTATCCGCCCGCACCGTACGCATCATAGGATCCATACCCGGGGTATGCTGAGAAGATGCCGACCAGAGCCCTCACAACAACCCCAAGCACAATAAGCCCGATGCATATCCCGATACCCCATTTTGCGCCGGAGGATTTTGCCGGCGAGGTTCCGGGCGCTATTGGCGGCGGCGTAGTATTTTGTCCCGGGTCATGCTGTGCAGTTGCCGTGGGCACTGCATACACATTTGTCGGCCCGGACCACTGCTTCTCGCGCTTCGGCTCCTCTTTTTTTCCCGGAAAGCGGTCCTGTACCTCGCGCGCAGCGCTGTTGCCGGTGGGGGCCGCCGGGCGGTTATAGCTGCCGCATTTCGGACAAAAGCCATCCTTTGCGTCATAATTATATGTCTTTTTACAGTTTTTACAAGTGCCCTGCCCCATACCTGTCCCCAACCCTTCACCAAATCATCCATCACGCTACGATACATTATAACAGAATAAACGGAGATAGGCAATGAAAATCATCTGCGCGCGATGCAGAACATAAAACTTGTAAGGTGATTTAAAATTTGCTATAATACAGGCAAACATACAAAAGTGATTCTTTTCAGTAGGACGAAGGCGAATGCGATGAAATATCAACAATGGCAGAAGGCAAGCTGCCCTTTTTCTGCGCGCCGCGCGCTGGAGGACGCGGGCTTCCCGCCGTTGGTTGCCATGACGCTCACGGCGCGCGGAATTGAGACAGAACAGGCGGCACAGCAGTTTCTGGCAAGCGGCACGGAGCTGTTTTGTGACCCGCTGGCGATGAAGGATATCGACGTGGCGGCGGCGCGGCTGGAGGCGGCGCTTGCAGCGGGAGAAAAAATTGCTGTCTATGGCGACTACGATGTGGACGGGATTACGGCGACCTGCCTCATGACGCACTATCTGCGTCTGCGGGGCGGGGTGGTCGTTTCCTATATTCCGGAGCGGATAGAGGAGGGCTATGGCGTCAATTGCGGCGCAATCGACGCGCTGCACGCACAGGGGGTTTCTCTGATTGTCACCGTGGACTGCGGCATCACAGCGGTTGCGGAGACGGCGTTTGCCCGCTCGCTCGGCGTGGATATGATCGTCACCGACCACCATACCTGCAGATTGCCGCTCCCGGATGCCGTTGCTGTCGTAAACCCGCACAGGCCTGACTGCGGCTACCCCTTCAAGCATTTGGCGGGGGTGGGCGTCGCGCTGAAGCTTGTTCTGGCGATGGGCGGCAAGGCAGAGGAGGCGCGGTTACTCACCCAGTACGCGGATCTTGCCGCGATGGGCACAATCGCCGACGTGATGGAGATGGTAGGGGAAAACCGCGCCATTGTCGCCCGTGGGCTCTCTGCGCTTGAGCGGACGAACCGGCCCGGCCTGCGCGCGCTCTTGCGGGAGAGCAGTCTGGATGGGAAGCCGATTACCGCTGTGTCGGTCGGTTACGCCTTGTCCCCGCGCATCAATGCAGCCGGCCGGATGGGCTGCGCGGATATCGCGTTAGAGCTGCTGCTCACCGAGGTACCGGCGCGCGGCGAAGCGCTTGCGCAGCAGCTGTGTGTACTAAACAAGGAGCGCCAGGCGGTTGAAGCGGAGATGTTCGCCGCCTGTATTGAGCGGGTTGAGCATACATGGGCGCAGGAACGGCATGTGCTGGTTCTTTCGGGCGAAGCGTGGCATCAGGGTGTCATCGGCATTGTGGCGTCCCGGCTGAGCGAGCGGTATGCGTGCCCGGTTTTTGTCATCTCCGTGCAGGACGGGAAAGGCAAGGGTTCCTGCCGCTCCTACGGCGGGATCAATGTGTTTGACGCGCTACAGCAGTGTGAGGATCTGCTCGAATCCTTTGGCGGACACGCGCTTGCGGCGGGATTTTTTATTGACTGCAAGCAGATTGACGCCTTTCGCACCGCGCTGGAGGCATATGTCGCCGGGTGCATGGACGCGGAAGCATCCGGTACGGTTCTGGAGATTGACGGAGAAATTGAGCACCCCGCCCTGCTCACCCGGGAGGCGGTGGAGACGCTGGAGATGCTGGAGCCCTGTGGCGTTGGCAATCCAAAGCCAGTATTTTCCCTCTCCGGCTGCACGGTCGCAAGCATGTCGGATGTGGGGGGCGGACGGCATTTAAAGCTGCGCCTTATCTTTTGCGGGCAGAGCATCGACGCCATTTTCTTTTCCGCCACCGGCGCACAGACGGGCATTGCAGTGGGCGACTGTATCGATGTGGCGTTTGTCCTGCAAATCAACGAATTTCGCGGCCTGCGCACGGTGCAGCTGCAGCTGTGCGATCTGCGCCCTGCGTGTACGCGCGCCGAGCGGGAAATGATACTCTGTGAGCGGCTTGTAAGCGGTGCCGTCCTGACCCCGCCGGAGGCGGTTGCCATGCTCCCGAGCCGGGAGGATTTTGTGGCGATCTGGCGGTATATTAAGCAAAACGGAGACCACGGCGCGATCAGTGGGACGGCGCAGCGCCTCGCGCGCGCGTGCGGAGGACAGGAGACCGCACTGCGCGCCATGGTCTGCCTGGAGGTGTTTTCCGAGCGGGGGCTGATTGAGCTCAGGCGGGACGCCGGACGGTTTCAGGTGTCAATCAATGAGACAAGCGAAAAGGTAAATCTGGAACAGTCTTTTATTTTGCGCAGTTTGCGCCGTTTTGCACATATGTAGCGGAAACGGCAGGGAGGTGATACTATGGATCCGATCTTGTCGCGCTATCAGGCGCTGGAAGATAAAATGAAAACCTATTGCCCCACGCTGGATACAGGGCGTCTGTTTGCCGCGTTTACGTATGCCGACCAGGCGCATTCGGGGCAGTTGCGCAAGGACGGCACACCCTATATCACGCACCCGCTCGCCGTGGCGGAGCTTGTGGCGGAGCTGGAGATGGATATCGACTCGGTCATCGCGGCGCTGCTGCACGACTGTATTGAAGACACCGGCGCAACCTACGAAGAAATTGCAAAGCTCTTCCGGCCCGCTGTGGCGGATCTTGTCGATGGGGTGACCAAGCTCACGCGTGTGCAGTATACCTCCAAAGAAGAGGAGCAGATGGAAAATCTGCGCAAGATGCTCATGGCGATGGCAAAGGATATCCGGGTGGTGCTGATCAAAATCTGCGACCGCCTGCACAATATGCGCACCATGAATTACCAGAGCCAGCGCAAGCAGAAGGAAAAGGCTCTTGAGACAATGGAGATTTACGCCCCCCTCGCGCACCGCCTCGGTATGCAGCGCATCAAGTGGGAGCTGGAGGATCTATCGTTAAAATACCTCGACCCCATCGGATACCAGCAGATCGCCGATGAACTGGCGGCCCGCTCCTCGGCGCACGAGGAATTCCGTATCTCCATCCAGCGGCGCATCCGGGCGCGGATGGATGACGAGGGGATTGCCTGCGAGATTTCCGGGCGGGTCAAGCATATCTATTCCATCTACCGTAAAATGTTCTCCCAGAACAAAACCCTCGAAGAGATTTTTGACCTGTACGCCTTTCGCGTGATTGTGGAGGATATTCCGGAGTGCTACAACGTGCTCGGCTTTATCCATGATATGTTTAAGCCCGTTTTGGGGCGGTTCAAGGACTATATCGGTACGCCCAAGCCCAATATGTATCAGTCCCTGCACACCACGGTCATCGGGCGGGAGGGCCTCCCGTTTGAGGTGCAGATCCGCACGAAGGAGATGCACCAGACGGCGGAATACGGCATTGCCGCGCACTGGAAGTATAAGCAGGGCATGGCCAACGAGACGCTCGGCACAGAGGCGAATTTCGAGTGGGTGCGCAAGCTGCTCGAGAGCCAGCAGGACATTGACGCGGAGGAATTTGTGCGCACCTTGCGTGTGGATCTGTTTTCCGACGAGGTGTTTGTTTTTTCGCCCAAAGGGGATGTGATTAATCTTCCTGCGGGCGCGACACCCATTGATTTTGCGTATACGATTCACTCCGCCGTGGGCAACCACATGATCGGGGCCAAGGTCAATGGTCGGATGGTGCCCTATGACACCGCGCTCAATAACGGGGATATCGTGGAGATCATCACCTCCAAATCGGCGCACGGACCGAGCCGCGACTGGATGAAGCTCTGTAAAAGCAACGAGGCGCGCAATAAAATCCGTCAGTGGTTTAAGAAAGAACGCCGGGAGGAGAATATTGTCACCGGGCGCGCCTCTTTTGAATCTGAGCTCAAACATATCGGCCTCTCCATTGCGGCGGTCAGCGCGGAAACAGTGCTGCCGGAGGTGCTGCGCAAGCTGCGCGTGAACTCGCTGGAAGAGCTTTACAATGTAATTGGCTATGGCGGTATGACGGCGCAGAAGGCGGCGGTACGCGCAAAGGACGAGCTTACGCGCATTTCGCGCGCGTCCGCAGGCAAGACAACCGGCGCGCCGGAAGCCGAAACCATGCGCCCGTCCGTGGCGCTCGCCCCACAGGATAAGGCGCCGCCGGGCAAAGCGAGCAGCGGCATTGTGGTGGAGGGCCTCAACAACTGCCTTGTCAAATTTGCAAAATGCTGCACCCCTGTACCTGGCGATCCCGTGGTGGGCTTTATCACAAAAGGGTATGGCGTCTCGGTACACCGGGCCGACTGCCCCAACGCCGCCATGTCCAAGCGCAAGCCGGAGGAGGCTGGCCGGTGGGTGAATGTCTCCTGGGTAGACGGGAGGAACACCCCCTATCAAACGGCGCTTACGCTCTCCGCTAAAGACCGCGACGCGCTGATGCTCGACGTCGCTACGGTGCTCTCTGCCGCTAAGGTGAAGGTGAGCAGTATCGCCGCCCGCTCCCAGCCGGATGGCCGCGCAAGCGTGGAGATTTTACTGGAAGTGACGGGTAAGGATCAGCTGAATCTTCTGACCAATAAGCTCGGCCAGGTATCCGGCGTCTATCAGGTGCGGCGCGCGGCGGGCTGAGTCGTTTTAAGGAGTATAGATTATGTCAAGAATAGAGATAAACGAGAGAGACAGCGAGATAGAACGCCGTCTGGGCGATAAAATTTCAGACTGCTTTTCCGGCGGGGAGCTGCGCCGGCGCGAGCTTCGGCTGACGGAGGAGGAAGCGCGATGTATCGCCCGACTGTATCCCGCGCAGGTGCGTCCTATGGGACAGGCGTGGTATGAAATTGTTTTTCAAGGAGCGGAACAACATGCGATCTGACGTTATCCCCCTGCTGCTCGGTGCCGATATCAACGTATACAGCATGGCCAGAGCCTTTCACGAGGCATATGGTTTAAAAACCGTGGCGTATGGCATGTACCCGTCCGGCCCCTGCTACGGCAGCGCCATCATCGACTACCGCGTCTGCCCAAACAACGACGCGCCGGAGGTGGTGCTTGAAAATGTACGCACAGTGTGCCGGGAATTTCCCGACAAAAAGGTCATCGTACTCGGCTGTGGTGACAACTACCTGACCTCTATTGCGGAAAATCTGCCGCATTTCCCGGAAAATGCGGTCGCGCCCTATGTCGAACTTACGCTGATGGAGCAGCTGATCCACAAGGCGCGGTTCTATAGCCTGTGTGACAAATACGGCATTGCATATCCCGCGACCTTTGTCTATCAAAAGGGGATGGGGCACGACTTCACGCTGCCGTTTGACGCGCCCTACGTGGTAAAACCGGCGGAGAGTGCCACTTACTGGGATCACCCCTTCCCCAGCCAGAAGAAGGCGTATATCCTGCAAACCCGGCAGGAGGTGGAGCAGGTGGTGGATGAGATTTACGCAAACGGCTACGCGGACGCACTCATCATTCAGGACTTTATCCCGGGTGACGACAGCAATATGCGGGTGTTGACCAATTATTCGGGTGCAGACGGCAAGGTGCGTCTGATGTGCCTGGGGCACGTACTGCTCGAAGAGCACACCGCCCACGCGGTCGGCAATCACGCCGTCATCATCACGGAGCAGGAGCCGGCGCTCTGCGAGGGGCTGCGCCGGATGCTGGACGATATCCAGTTTACCGGGTTTTCAAATTTTGATATTAAATATGATCGGCGGGACGGGACATATAAGGTGTTCGAGCTCAACTGCCGTCAGGGCCGCAGTAACTATTATGTGACGGGCGCGGGGTATAATCTCGCAAAATATCTCGTGGAGGACAGGATTGAGCACAGGAATCTCCCCTTCACCATGGCGGATGCGCGCAACCTGTGGATGGTTGTACCCAAAAAGGTGGCGTTTGATTACATCGCCAAGGAGCACCACGGCGCGATGGAGGAGCTGATGCGTAGCGGGAAATGGGTCAACCCCCTCTTTTATGCGGATGACAAGGGGCTCGTGCACAGGCTGCGCCTGCTGCGCAACCATTGGCGCTATAAGGGGCGCTACGCGGGTGTGATGGAGAAGGTAAACGGATGATGCGACAGGAAAACGCCCGCCTGGGCATTTTGGGCGGGATGGGACCGCAGGCGACGCAGGTGTTTTACCAGCGGATCCTCGACCGCACCGACGCCATGCGCGATCAGGAGCATCTGCCCACGCTGATCTGGAGCGACACCACCATGCCCGACCGCACACAGGCGATTTTAAGCGGGAAGGGCGAGGAATGCTACGCGCGGCTGTGCGCCGACGCGCGGTTGCTGGCGCGGTGCGGGTGCACCCTGCTTGCCATCCCGTGCAACACCTCTCATTTTTTTGTGGACAGGCTGCAGGAGGCCGTTGGCATCCCCATTGTCAATATGATACGGGAGAGCGCCGAAATGATGGCACGCGGCAACCGGCGGCGGGTCGGCATTCTGGCGACGGACGGGACGGTGCAGACGGGAATCTACCAGCGCGCGCTGCGCGAAAAGGGCATGGAACCGGTGGCCCCCGATGACATGATACAAAAAATCGTGATGCAGATCATCTATGATGAAATTAAGCGCGGGGAGACGGGCAGCCGGGAGAAATTTGCCCTCATCGACCACGCCCTGCGGGAAGCGGGCTGTGACGGGGCGATTCTGGCGTGTACCGAGCTCTCGGTTTACCGCGCGTACCACGGGCTGCCGGACTTCTATCTCGACGCGATGGAGGTGCTCGCGGAGGTGTGCATCACCCGCTGCGGGTATCCGCTGCGCACGGTATAATGCGATAGGAGGCACGAGATGGAGCGACTGCGCGCCCCGCTGGGGGATTATGTTCAGCTGTTACTGCGCCACGGATTGCTGGCGGACACCAGGTCGGCACTGCCGGTGGCGCTGCTGGCGCACCCGGTTTCTCTGGTGACGTGCGACTCCCGCACCGCAATCACCAACGCGCTTTTTATCTGCAAGGGGGCGGCGTTTCGCGCCGCGTTTTTGCACAGCGCAATGGAGCACGGCGCGTTTGCCTATGTCAGCGAGACGGAATACCCGGAGGTGCAGCTCCCCTGTCTGCGTGTGACCGATGTCAGGGCCGCGATGGGCCTGCTGGCGGACTTCTACTATGAACACCCGTCGCAAAAGCTGACGGTCACGGGGATTACCGGAACGAAGGGAAAAACCACCACAGCATACTATCTCAAAGCGATTTTAGACGCGTATCAAACGGAGCGCGGACGCGGGCCGAGTGCGATCTTGTCGAGTATCATCACAGACGACGGCGTGAACCGCCGACCCGCAAAGCTCACGACGCCGGAGCCGCTGGATTTGCAGCGCCACCTCTGGAACGCCGTGTCGGTGAGCGCGGATTATCTGACGATGGAGGTCTCCAGCCAGGCGCTCAAATACGGGCGGGTCATCGGCGTGGCGCTCGACTGCGCGGTGTTTTTAAATATAGGGGAGGACCACATCTCGCCGCTTGAGCACCCCGATCTGGAGGACTACTTTACGTCAAAGCTGCGTATTTTCCGGCAGGCCGCCGCCGCCTGCGTCAATCTTGACACCGCGCAGTGTGAGCGCGTGCTGGAAGCGGCACGGCAAGCAGGACACATCGTCACCTTTTCCGCTCGCCAGCCGTCCGCCGATATTTATGCAAGCGGTGCCCGCAAGGAAAACGGGCGCATCCTCTTCCATGTGCGCACACCGGAGTATGCGGGGGAGCTGAGCCTCCCCACAGCGGGACTATTCAACGTGGAAAACGCCCTTGCTGCCATTGCCGTCAGCCATGTGTACGGCATCCCGTTTTCCGCCGTTGCGGCGGGACTGCGCGGCGCGGTCGTACCGGGCCGGATGGAGCAGTACGAGAGCGACGACGGAGACATCTCTGTAATCGTCGATTACGCGCACAACGGCATGAGCCTCGAAGCCGTCCTCAAATCCTTGCGGCAGGAATATCCTGACCACGAGCTGACCGTGGTCTTCGGCTGTACCGGCGGAAAAGGCCTCGACCGGCGGGAAGGCATGGGGAACGCCGCCGGTGCACTCGCAGACCGGATTATTCTGACGGAAGACGATCCGGGGCCGGAGGAAGTGGAGGCAATCTGCGCGGAGATCGGCAGCTATATCACGCAGCACGGCAAGACATATACGGTCATATCTGACCGCAACAGGGCGGCGCTCTCCGCCGTGGAGGGCTGCCGCAAACCGGCGGTCATCCTGCTTGCGGGCAAGGGCTGCGAACAGGAGCAAAAACGTCGGGACGGCCCGGTGCCGTGTGTGCCGGACGGCCTGCTTGCCCAACAGGTGCTGGGCCGATATAGTACACGCGCAATCAAAGGATGAGGGATGCGAACCAAACGGTTACGCTCCCTCATCCTTTGTCTTTTTTCGTTGATAGCGATCCTCTTCGCTGAAAATGCAGCCGCAGTACTTTTGCATGTAAAGCCCCAGCGAGCGCGCCTCCTGCTGCCCCTCTCGAAAGTGGTGGAAAAAGGGGCGTGGGAGAAAGGGCACATGGTATTGTGCCCCCACTTCCGCGCCGATGCGGCAGATCAGGTCGTAATTCTGATAGGGGCTTACCATCAGTGTAGTGCAAAAACTGTCGAACCCCTGCGCTGCGGCGTATGCCGCGCAGGCCTCCAGCCGGACACGGTAGCAGTATGCGCACCGGTGATCCAAATCGTGGCAGACGGCGCGGACAAAATCACGCAGGCCGTACGTGTCCTGCATATGCAGCGGCAGGTCAATGGTTTTTGCATAGTCCACAAGTGTATTTTTTCGCATGCGGTATTCCGTAAACGGATGGATGTTCGGGTTAAACCAAAAGCCTGTTGGCGCAATGCCCTCCGCGCGCAAATCCGCGACACAGGCCACGCTGCAGGGCGCGCAGCAGATGTGCAGGAGTGTATTCATCGCGTATAAATTTCTCCTCATAACGAATAATAGATATAATTACGTTGTGGTTGGGGTGGTAATATGAAGGTACGTGAAATGATGAACGCAAATGTCGTTTCCATTACGCCGGAGGAATCGGTTGCGCTGGCCGCAAGACTTTTGAGCCGTCATAATGTAGGAGTACTTCCGGTCTGTGACGGGAGCGGCACGCTGCGCGGCGTGATCACCGACAGAGACATTGTCTTGCGCTGTGTCGCCGCGGAGGAGCAGGCGGATCAGATGCTCGCAAAGGATGTCATGACGCGCGGCTGCGCCACGGTATCCCCGGATGACGACGTGCGGGAGGCAACGCGCCTGATGACGGCCCGGCAGGTGCGCCGCCTGCCCGTCACGGAGGGGGGGAAAGTGATCGGCATGCTCTCCCTGGGCGATTTGGCGCGCAGCCATCGGTATGATATGGAGGCCAGCAAGGCGCTCTCCGAGATTTCAGATCATGTCCGCAAAGGGGGCACATAATTCGGCTATTGATAGCATACCACACTCGTATCCATGGTGTGATATCGTGCGAAACTGCTGAGCGGAAAGGGGGCACCAGGATGTCCGACAAGACAGAGCGAAAGACAACCTTTGTCGTTCAGATATCCGATGGCAAAAATGCTTCCCTACAGGGGAGGCTTATATGGGTGGACCACAATATCACCCGGTCATTTCAAAGCACAACGGAGTTGATGCATCTGATCGACAGTTTGCGGGAGAAGCTTGCGGCACAGGACGAAAATGAATAGCGACGCATCTGCCACGACGAGCAGAGGCCCCCTTCGCAAGAAGTGCGCATTTTTATTTCAGACTTCTAAGCCGGTTTTGCCTACAATCCGAGCCGATTCACTGATTGCAAAAGTGAATCGGCTCTTTCGTTTCTGCTTATGAGCCCTTCTGGCTGTTTTTGAGCGCCTTCATACGTTCGCCATGGTCCAAAATCCGTTTCCGCAAACGGAGGTTTATCGGCGTGACCTCCAGCAATTCATCGTCGGCAAGAAACTCGAGACACTGCTCCAAGCTCATGGTGCGCGGTGTCGTCAGGCGCAATGCGTCATCCGAGCCGGAGGCGCGCATGTTGGTCAGCTGCTTTCTTTTGCAGACGTTAACGGAAAGATCCTCGTTTTTCGGGGAGACGCCGACGATCATGCCGGCATACACCGGCGTGCCGGCACCGATGAAGAGCACGCCGCGCTCCTGCGCATTAAACAGGCCATAGCCGACCGCCTCGCCGGTCTCAAAAGCCACAAGGCTGCCGGAGGCGCGGCGGTCAATCTCACCCTTCACGGGAGCATAGCATTCAAAGACCGACGCCATGATCCCCTCGCCCTTGGTATCTGTTAAAAACTCATTGCGGTATCCGAACAATCCACGCGCGGGGACAAGAAATTCCAGCTTCATACGCTCGCCCACCGGATTCATCTCCAGCAGGTCGCCCTTGCGCGCGCCGATCTTTTCAATGACCGCGCCCACCGCGTCGGCTGGGACATCCACAACGAGCCGCTCAATCGGCTCGCATTTCTGTCCGTCCACGTCCTTGTAGAGCACGCGGGGCGGGGAGACCTGAAATTCATACCCCTCGCGGCGCATCGTTTCAATCAAAATCGACAGGTGCATCTCGCCACGCCCGGCGACGAGGAACGCGTCGGTGTTGTCGCTCTCGGTAATGCGCAGGGAGACGTCCTTGAGCGTCTCGCGCTCGAGCCGGTCGCGCAGGTTGCGGCTCGTGACGAACTTCCCCTCCCGCCCGGCAAACGGAGAGTCGTTAACGGAGAAGGTCATCTCCATCGTGGGGGCGGAAATTTTCACAAATGGGAGCGGCTCTACACAGGCTGCGGCGCAGATGGTATCGCCGATGGTGATATCGCCGATGCCGCTCATGGCGACGATATTACCTGCGGTTGCGCGGGTCACGGGCGCTTTGGCAAGGCCGTCAAATTGGTACAGGGAGACGGCTTTCGCCTTTTTGCCCGGTGCGTCGGCATCGTGGAAATTGCACACTGTAATCTCCTGATTTTGCTCTATGGTACCCCGCTCGATCCGCCCGATGGCAATTCTACCGACAAAGTCGTTATAATCAATGGAAGAAACCAGCATCTGAAACGGCGCATCCGGGTCAGCTTCCGGCCCGGGGATATAGTCCAAAATGGTCTCAAAGAGCGGAACCAGATCCGTCCCCGCCACGTCGGGGGAGTAGGAGGCAGTGCCCTGGCGGCCGGAGCAGAACAGCATGGGTGAATCAAGCTGCTCGTCCGTCGCGTCGAGATCGAGCAACAGCTCAAGCACTTCGTCCACCACCTCATGAATCCGCTGGTCGGGTCGGTCGATCTTATTGACCACGACAATGACGCGGTGACCGAGCTCCAGCGCCTTGGAGAGGACAAAGCGGGTCTGCGGCATGGGCCCCTCCGCGGCGTCCACCAGCAGGATGACCCCGTTTACCATCTTAAGGATGCGCTCCACCTCGCCGCCGAAGTCGGCGTGGCCCGGCGTGTCCACAATGTTGATTTTTACATCCTTATAGTGAACGGCGGTGTTTTTCGCCAAAATGGTGATACCGCGCTCCTGCTCCAAATCGTTGGAGTCCATTACGCGCTCCACCGTCGCCTGATTTTCGCGGTAAATGCCGCCCTGCTTGAGCATTTCGTCCACAAGGGTGGTTTTCCCGTGGTCAACGTGGGCAATGATTGCGATGTTTCTCAATTTTAAGTCCTGCAATGGGGATGCACCTCAAATCTACTTTCTCGAATTGCGCTAATTGTGACAAAATATTATACATCAACATTGCTGGAAATGCAACTATTTGTGATCACTTCACCGCAAAAAAGCGGTTTGCGATGGTGACGCTCTCCATCGCGTCGGCGGCGTAGTAGTCCGCGCCGACATATTGCGCATATTCCTCACTTAAGACCGCGCCGCCAACCCAGAAGGTGCAGGGGAGGCCCGCTTCCCTCACCGCTGTGATGGTGTCCTTCATGCTGGTGACGGTGGTGGTCATCAGCGCACTGAGCCCGGCAAGGCGAATGTCCTTGTCGCGGATGGCGTCCACCACGGTCTGGATGGGGACGTCCTTGCCGAGATCAAGCACATCATACCCATAGTTTTCCAAAAGCATGCGCACAATATTTTTGCCGATATCGTGGATGTCGCCCTGCACGGTTGCGAGCAGGATGGTCCCGCGGGTTTCCCGGCGCTGTCCGAGGGAGGACATATAATCCCGTATGACCGCAAAGCCGTTTTGCACCGCCTGCGCCGAGAGCATCAGCTGCGGCAGGAAGAGCTCCCCCGTTTCAAAGCGCTTGCCCACGCGGTCGAGGGCGGGAATAAATTCCGTATTGATGATGTCGAGCGCCTCGGTATGCGAGAGCAGCGCGCGTACCTTGTCCGCCGTCTGATCCTTCCGCCCCTGCTCAATCAGCGCTGCGAGGCCGGGCGTTTCGGCAGTCTGCGGCGCAGGCTGCACATCGGCGGCAGGCTGGCTGTATGTTTCAATATAGCGTGCCGAGTCCCTGTCCTCATAGTTGAGCACGCGGAAGGCGTCGAGCACCTCGCGGTAACGCGCGGCAAGCGGGTTGAGTATGGCGGCGTCCAGCCCCGCACCCAGCGCAGCGGCGAGGAAGGTCGCGTTGAGCAGCTCGCGCTGCGGCAGTCCGAAGGAGACGTTACTCACGCCCAAAACGGTCTTCAGCCCAAGTGTCCGCTTGACCAGCGTGATGGCGCGGATGGTTTCCATCACCTGCTCCTGCTGCGCCGATGCGGTGAGGACAAGGCAGTCAATCAGCAAATCCTCATCGGGAATGCCGTACGTACGCGCGGTGTCCCGGATGCGGCGGGCTATCTCCAAACGCCCCTGCGCAGTGGGCGGGATACCGTCCTCGTCGAGCACCAGCCCCACGACCAGCGCGCCGTATTTTTTTGCAAGCGGGAAAATCTGCTCCATCACCTCCCGCTTGCCGTTGACGGAGTTGATGATCGCCTTGCCGTTATAAACACGCAGCGCCGCCGCAATGGCCTCGGACGACGAGCTGTCAATTTGCAACGGCGCGTTAGTCGCGCCCTGCACGGTACGCACGGCGGCGGAGAGCACCGCCGTCTCGTCGAGCTCCGGCAGTCCGACGTTCAGGTCAAGCACCTGCGCACCTGCCGTGACCTGCCGCAGCGCCTCGGTAATCAGATAGCCGTCGTCTCCGTCACGCAGCGCCTGCTTCATCTGTGTTTTGCCGGTGGGATTGAGCCGTTCCCCGATTTCAGTGACAACGCCGTCGAGCACCACCGCCTTCGTGCCGGAGGTACACACGGTTACGCCGCGCGGCGTGGGTGCTTTTGGGGTAATTTCAGAAAGCCGCGCCTTCAGCGCGCGGGTATACGCCGGTGTGGTGCCGCAGCAGCCGCCCACAATGCGTACGCCCGCATGCACCATCTGTGCGACCGCATCGGTGTAGTCCTCCACGCTGATGTCATAAACCGTCTGTCCGTCCCGGATGACCGGCAGACCGGCGTTGGCCTGTACCATGACAGGGACACGGGCATCGAGCAGCATGGCGTCAACCACGGGGCGCAGAGAGGTGGGGCCGAGCGAGCAGTTGACGCCCAGCGCATCCACGCCCAGCCCCTGCAGCACCGAGACGGCGGTGAGCGGGTCACAGCCGACAAAGGTACGCCCGTCCTCCTGAAAGGTCATGGTGCAGAAAACCGGCAGGTCTGTGTGCTCCTTCGCCGCGAGGATCGCCGCCTTCGCCTCATAGGGATCGGAAATGGTCTCAATGATGATCAGATCCGCCCCCGCCTGCGCGCCCGCGACGATCTGGCGGCGATAGACCTCATACGCATGGTGGAGGGTGACGGTCCCCATCGGCTCCATCAGCTGTCCGAGCGGGCCGATATCCAGAGCAACAAAGGGCGCGCCCGCCGCGCGTGCGCACCGGATCCCTGCGGAAACCACTTCCTCGACGCTGGCAGCATCACCCAGCTTCCACTCGTGCGCCTGAAAGGTGTTTGCGGTGATGATGTCCGCGCCCGCCTGCACATATTCCCGGTGGATTGCGGTGACGCGCTCCGGGTGCCGCAGATTGAGCAGCTCCGGCAGCTGGCCGAGCTCCATGCCGTATTGCTGGAGCATGGTGCCCATCGCGCCGTCGATCAAAACAATCCGCTCACGCATGAGCGATCTCAGTGTATTCACGATTTGTTATCCCCCTCGTTGCCGCTGCGCCGGAAGGCGCAGTTCTCCCGTTTGGCACAGGTATCGCATTTGCCGTGGGCAGGCGCGTCGTTCGGCAGGTGTGTGCCGAGCCCAATGACCGCGGTGACCGATTTGCGCGGGAGCAGGAGCTGCCGCTCGGTACAGGTCAGGCCGATTTTTCGCTCGGTATCCAAGATGCGCAGGACCTGCGGCTGAATGGCGAGCGGCAGATCGCCATAGCCTGGGCTAAAGCGTGCCGTGACGGTAAGCCCTTCTCCCGCAGCGTCTTGGGCAATCTCCTCCTGCACGCGGTCGCACACCTCCTCCACGTGCTGTGTGGCGCAGGCGTCCAGAATCAGGGCGGCGGTCAGGTCGGTGCGTTTGCGGCTGTCGATATATCGGTCGGCGGCGATACCAAGGGTCACCGCCATCAGCGCGGCGCGTGTACAACCGGATAAATGCGCGCGAATATCACAGCCGGACAGTATCAGATCGGTCTGTGTAAGGGCCAGCCCCTCCGCGTCGGGCCGGAGCGGAAAAACCCGCCATATATGGCGGGGGTGTGCGGCAGTGCGGATCTCCGCCATGCAGGTATCCACCAGATCGCTCACCGTAGCGGAGAGCTCCTGCCCGCGATAGCCCAGATAACGCAGAACCTCTGCTTTTGCGTCTTCCATAATCAGCGCGGGTACCCGATGTGGGTGAAACAATGCGCAGCTATTTCCGGCTTATTCATGGAATACAGGTGCACCCCGTCTACCTTCTGCGCAAGCAGACCTTCCATCTGCTCCGCCGCGTATTCAATGCCCGCTTTGCGCAAATCGTCCGGGTCGTTTTCATATCTGTGGAGCAGTCGGACAATGGCGGAGGGCAGGGACGCCCCGCACATAAAGATCATCCGCTCGATCTGCGTACGCCCCAAAATGGGCATAATCCCTGCAGAGATGGGTAGCGTAATGCCATGGGCACGGGCGCTGTCCAGAAAACGGAAAAACTGCGTGTTATCAAAAAAGAGCTGGGAGACAAAAAAATCTGTCCCCGCCTCCTGCTTGCGCAGCAAGTATTGCAGGTCATCCTCCATACTTTCGCAGTCGATGTGCCCCTCGGGATAACAGGCCGCGCCGATACAGAAATCATTGCGCGCCGCCGTCTCCCGTACCAGCTCTTCCGCGTGGGCATACTCCCCCGCAGCGGCGCGGTCGGGCGGCAGGTCGCCGCGCAGCACAAGGACATTTCGAATGCCGTCCTGATGCATCTGCTCGAGCGTCTGCCGGGTCATGTCGCGCGTGGCACCGACGCAGGTGAGGTGCGCCATGCTCTCAATGCCGTATTCCCGCTGGATAAACGCGGCGATCTCTGCGGTGCGGTTGCGTCCGCCGGAGCCGCCTGCGCCGTAAGTAACGCTGATGAAGTCCGGGCGGTAGGCCGCCATGCGCGCCAGCGCGTCGTAGATGGTCTGGATTGCGTCATCCCGCTTCGGTGGGAATATTTCCATTGAGATGACGGGCCGGCCTCTCCCGTATAAAGATTGAATTGCCATAGGATACTCTCTCTCCTCCGCTGTATTCTAAAATAAAGTGCATTTAGCGTACCACAAAACATATAAAAAAGATAGGGATATTTTCTTCGTTTATAAAAAAGGCCCTCCAATGGTGCGGCAAACGCCATTGGAGGGCGGGAAATAACAGGACCACAGTTAGCTGTTGCTATTTGCGGCAGGGGTCACAAATTGTGAAATCTGCTCCTGAAATGCGCTACACTCCGCCTCCGTACCATCAACCGCGATTTCCAGCGGTTTGCTCAGGTCAAGCGAAAACAGCGCCATGATGGATTTTGCATTGGTCCTGTGGCGTTCGGTCAAGACGCAGATGTCAAAGTCAAATTGAGACGCGATGGTGACGAACTCCTTCACCGCATGGATTGAGGATAAATAAACAAAAAACGTAGGCATAAACGAAGTCCTCCTTATTGCCCTGTGGGCGCACTTTCTGCTGTACAATGGCCTGCTTGTTCGGTATAATATATTCACGCAATTATATCTTTATATTATGTATACACCATTAAAAAACAAATTTATTATAGCACCAACGGCTAGAAATACAACAGGTAAAATTCTTTTTTAAGAGAATGACTAAAAAAGACGAAATAATTATGGAGATTATCATGAAAGTAGCCATCTATACGCTTGGATGCAAAGTGAATCAATACGAAACCCAGGCGATGGAAACCATGCTCAAGCAGCGCGGGGCTTGCGGCGTTCCCACGTCTGCGTCCCGCGCCGCGTATGTGATCATGACCTGCACGGTGAGG
>JAJBUC010000118.1 GCA_020860545.1 Oscillospiraceae bacterium
GGAATACGCCAAGGTGCTGCAGGAGGACATCGGCGGCCTGCAGACGCTGCTGACCGACCGCTGCGCCGTCACGCCCGTGACCTTTGCGTATCCCTATGGCTTTATCTCCGATGAGAGCGTTCCGGTTCTGCAGGCGATGGGCTTTCGCGTGCTGCTCTCCTGCTATGAAAAGCCGAACTACTTGAATATTGAACCGTCCGCGTCCCGTCTGCTGCACCGCTATAACCGCCCCGGCAATGTGAGTACCGAGCAGTTTATGGAAAAATTGCTGCGGCAGGAGTCATAGGAGGGAATCATTTACAAAAAAGATGTTAAAAATCTGTTAACTAATGTGCCGGTTTGAGATTGCTATGATGTATTGCGCTGTGCTATAATGAAGTCAGCTACGTGCGGTTAGGTAAAAATGAACAAAAATATACCGCAGATAGGTCCGTTTCCGATATGGAAATGAATACAGGAGGTACGTGAAATGAAAAAGAAAAGCTTGGCCTGGATTCTGGCGGCAACGACGACACTGGTTTTCCTGTTCAGCGCGTGCAGCACGTCGGACCCGGCACCCTCCGCCGCGGCGGCCGAAGGGTTCACCGGCACCATTACCATCGTACATATCAACGACATCCACGGCTATGTGGACGAGACGGAGGAGGCCATCGGGTTTGCCAGGATCGCGGGCTTCTTTGAAGCGACCAAGGCGGAGAACCCCAATACCATTTTCCTCGACGCGGGGGACTGCTTCTCCGGCAGTGCGTACACCACCATTGACCAGGGCGAGTCGATTGTCCCCATTCTGAACACCGTGGGCATTGACGCGATGGTCGCGGGGAACCATGACTTCAATTTCGGCTCCGCGCAGCTGCTGCGTCTGGCGAGCCTTGTCACGTATCCCGTGCTGTCCGCCAATATGGTCTACAGGGATACGCAGGAAAACATCTTGGACGGGTACGATATCATCACGCTCGATAACGGGATGAAGGTCGGCGTGATTGGACTCACGACACCGGTCGCAGAGGCGATGGGGGCAAGTGATGTGATGTATGTCGACGCCATCTCCGTCTGTCAGGCGCTGGTGGACGAGCTGCAGCCGCAGGTGGATATTATCGTCGCGCTCACCCACGTGGGGGAGAACGAGGGCGACGCGCTCACGAGCACCATGATTGCCGACGAGGTCACGGGGCTCGACGTGATCATCGACGGGCACAGCCATACCGAGCTGCCGGAGGGACGCTGGCAAAATGGTGTCCTGATCGCCCAGACGGGGGAGTACAGCCACAACATCGGCGTGGTGAGCCTGGTCATCGAGGACGGCGTGCATGTGGATACCACCGCGCGCCTGATAACGAAGCAGGAAGCAGAAAATCTGCCGGAGAAGGCGGAGACAGCCGCGCTGGTGGCAGAGCTGGCGGCGGAGAGCGAAGCCTATTTCGCCGAGGTAATCGGCTCCACCGATGTGGCGCTCGTCGGCACCCGGGATATCATCCGCACGCAGGAGACCAACATCGGCAGCCTCTTTGCGGATGTCATGCGCGACGCGGCGGGTACGGATATCAGCTGCTTTAAAGCCGGTCTGATCGGTGGCGAGCTCCAGCCCGGCGACATTACCCGCAAAGATCTCACCGAAATTTGCCGGGTGGACAGCCTGATCGTCGTAAAAGAGGTGACGGGCGCCGACATTCTGGAATACTTAAACTATGCCATGGCCCCCTTCCCCAGCTCAAACGGCAGCTTCTTGCAGGTGAGCGGAATCTCGTATTCCATTGACCCCGACCTCGCGGAGGATAAAATATTTGACGTGTCGGTCGGCGGTGTGCCTCTTGATTCGGACGCGGCCTATACCGTCGCCGTCAGCCTCGGCATGAGCAGTGAGCCGGGCATGGACAACGGCACGCTTGTGCGGGAGGTGGGCTATACCAGCACCTATATGGGGGAATATATCGCCGCCAATTCTCCCCTGCAGTGTGAAACCGACGGCAGGATTGCCATCGGGACGAAGCCGGCTGCATAATACCTATAGTAACCGCATTTGGTTCGAGTATTTTTTTGGGGGGAGGGAGATAGTATTCAAAAGCTGCGCCCGGATATGGATATTGGAAAAACCCTATATGCAATGCGAAAAAAGCGCAAGATGACGCAAGAAGCGGTTGTGACCGCAATGCAGCTTATGGGCTGTACAATCTCCCGTATGACGTACTCAAAAATGGAGCGGAATCTGTATAATATCAGAATCAGCGAATTGATCGCATTAAAATATATATTTGATGTTGCATATGAAGATTTTTTTGCTGATCTTGAGCGAGAGTTCTTGGCAGGATAATGGTTAAGTTAAGTGTGCAGGGTTTCACCCTGCACCCATTTTATGGGGCCCGACGGTGGCCCAAGGCATGTCGGACTGCAACGCTGTAACCGTCCCTGTAATACATGTACAGAGCGGTTATGGAAAAATTGCTGCAGAATGTAATTGAATGGTTTACATTTTTTCCTTTTCATGATATTATTCCATCCCTTTACAATGTACAACTAAAATAAAAACCGAAAACAGAGCCAACCTACAATAAACGTGCCGCCATCCGAGAGAATGGCGGCATTTTTGCGTGGTGGCAAAAGGAGGGAAGAAAAAAGCAGCAGTTAAAGAAATGAACTTCTGGACGAAATGTCCAGAGGTATCTGCCCTTGCCCTTTGATCTTGGCTCTTGAGATATTCCCCGTCGCCGCATTGTCCATAGCATAGCCGGGAGCAGGCTGTCAAGAGTGGCGCGTGAGCGCCACCGCCGTTAGGCGGCTTGCTCTTGACTGCCAGCCCCGGATATGCTTTTCTGCGGCAGGCGGCGGGGATATTCTCCAGAGCCGCTCCGCCCATGAATGGGCGGCGGGGGTGGGTTGATCCCTTTTCTTATGAACAAAAAATATAGGCCACAGGGAGCGTGATTGGTTGGAACGACAACCACACGCTTTTTTTGTGTCTGCAAATGGAGGCGAAGGATATGAAACAGCAAGCCCGTGAATTAACACATATGGAACGCAAAGCGATCAAAAAGCTGGTGACAAAGGAGTGCGCCAACTATGACCGAGATTATGGATGCCTGCCGCTGGACTGCCCTTGCTATATGCTGGGAAAGTGGTGGACGGGCGCATACTGCAAATATTTCCAGAGCGCCGTCCTGCCCCTCGATCCCGTGCTGGAGGCTGCGCTCTTAGGCTTCGGCCCAGTGCTGGAGGCCCACGCCTGCCCGGTCTGCGGCAGGGCCTTTGTACCACAGGGCAAGCGGACGTATTGCTCCCCGGTCTGCCAGTACTACGCCGACCGCCAAAAGGCCTGCGACCGTATGCGCAAAAAGCGAAGCGGCGGTACGGGGTAACTGTTACGATTTGCCCCCGAAAAAGCCCCGTAAATAGGGGTTTGCGGGGCCGTTTTCGGGTGCGGTCGATACCGTATACCTTTTGGAGCGTAAAATCGAACAAAAATCAAAAAAGCGCATGAACATGGGGAACGGCGGATAGGCTACCAGTCTGCTGATCCCCATGTTTTTTCATGTGGCTATAAATTAGTCCGATTCCGGCTCCCTGTATTGGCCTTCTTCCAACTGCGCGATCCGATGGTCTTCGGTCAACAGCTTCATTTGGCTGATGGCAATCGCGTTGAGCTTTGCAAGCCGTTCAGCCTGTGAAAAGCCCTCCGCGATAAACACCGCATTGAGATTTTCCATGTTGGATAGGCAAACAAGCTGAGAAACATTGGCGTGATCCCGAATATTGCCCTGTAATTCGGGATGGCTGTCACGCCACTCCTTTGCGGTCATCCCAAACAGGGCAACATTCAAAATATCTGCTTCACTGGCGTAAATGATCGCCATCTGCTGCGGAGATAACTGTGGCGGAATCAAATTTTCTTTGATTGCATCTGTGTGAATCCGGTAATTGATTTTTGTGAGGTTGCGTTTAATATCCCAGCCCAACTGCGCTTGCTCTTGGGATTTCAGGCGCTCGAACTCTTTAATCAGATAGATTTTGAATTCAGGGCTGATCCACATGCCGAACTCAAATGCAATATCCTTGTAGGCGTAAGTGCCGCCGTACCGTCCGGCTTTGGCCCGCAGGCCAATGGCATTGGTTTTAGCCACCCACTCCTTCACGCTGATTTTATAACTGTTCAGACCGGCTTGGCTTTTAATTATGGCGAATTCGCCATAATTAAAAGCCGGATTATGTATTTGCTCCCATACACCCAGAAACTCGACTGTGTTCCGATTGCGCAGCCAATCGGAGATAAAGAAATCTCCATCCTTTGCTTTGAGCATATTGGTCAGCGAGATATAGTCCTTATCTTCAATCGTGAGAACGGTGATTTGCGTACCGTTTACGTCTATGCTCCGCGCCATATGATTCCCCCGTCAGCTTTTTTATTCCTCAATGTCAGGTTGTATTTTTCTACATTATATACAATTTGCGTTGATACGGCAAGACAAGGAAATGACGCGATAGCGGCATGACGCAACCACCCGGCGCACCGCGCCGGGACTTCTGGACATTTCGTCCAGAAGTGGCGGGTTTGGGGTGCCAACCCCAACAAGCATCAAGGGTATGTATATACACTTGAATTGCTTGCGGGTACAGTAAACCTAGCGGAGCAACCGGAACTCCGCAGGGCAATCGGCACGGGTTGAACCCAGCGGGTGTGAAGTGATAGCATCGGATAAACGGGACGGAAAGTGCAAATATTGCTTGCTGGGTTTCCTCCTGGGAACTACCTACAAATTCGATTGTCCGTTCCTCCCGTAAGGCATCAATGCTTTGGCTGGTTGGGTACGGCCCGCGCCGTTTACCCGCGTCACGAACGCGCTTGTTGGCTTTGCGGATCAGGGAACCCGTCCCGGAGAATGGAGGAATCCCGATGAAAGACACGCCCATCCCTGTCGCTGGAGTGGATGTCAGCAAACAATTCAGCGACATGTGCATCCTCGCGCCGGACAACAGTGTGTTCCGGCGGGCGAAGATTGTCCATGATCTCGCCGGCATGCAAAGCTCCCTCTCTGTTCTGGAGGAAACAGCGGTGGCCTTTGGGGCCAAGCCAGTTGTGATAATGGAATCCACCTCCCATTACCACCGTCTACTCTGGCAATTCATGACCGAGGCGGGCTACGAGGTCATCGTCATCAATCCCATTCAAAGTGGCGGGCTGAAAAACATCAACGTCCGCAAGGTGAAAAATGACAAGGTGGACGCCTACAAAATCGCCATGCTCTACCGGCTGAAGCTGCTGCGGCCCTCCAACATGCCGGTGCGGGCCATCGCGGATTTGCGGGCCCTCTCCCGACAGCATCAGGATATCGGGGATGACATTACACCGCAAGTCAACCGCCTCACGGCCATTTTGGAGAAGGCATTTCCGGGCTATGACGCGATTTTCTCCAGAAAAACCGCCGTGGGGTCGCTGGCTGTTCTGGAGCATTACCCCACGCCACGCGACATTCTGGCCGCTGGGGAGGGCAAGCTCATGGAGCTTCTGGTGAAAACAAGCAAACGGGGCGTCAAATTCGCGGCGGACAAAACCACCAAGCTGATAGCGGCTGCAAAAAAAGCGGTTTGGTTGGGAATTCGCCGGGACGCCGATGCCCTCCTGATCCGCTCCTGTGTCGCCACCATCCGTACTCTGCTCGCCAATGTACAAGCCATCGATGACGCCATGCGACAAATCCTCGCGGACAATCCCCACCTTGATGCTAACATCCAGCTGCTGCAATCCATTCCCGGAATCGGGGAGTTTTCCGCCTTTGTCCTGCTCTCAGAAATCGGGGATATTTCCTCATTTCAAAAGCCCAATCAGCTTGCAGCCTACTTTGGCCTCGATCCGTCCGTCAGACAATCCGGCAGATTCAAGGGCTCCAAAAACAAGCTGTCCAAACGCGGCTCCAGATATGTCCGATCTATACTCAACATGATCGCGGTCAATTCCGTTTACACCTCATCCCACGGTAAGGTGGGCAATCCGGTTTTGGCCGCCTACTTTGAGAAAAAGAGGGCGCAAAAGCCCCACAAGGTTGCCCTTTGCGCCGTTATGCACAAGATTATCAATATCGTCTTCGCCGTCCTCCGAGACCAGAAGCCCTTTGAACTGCGAACGCCGGAGCAGCATGACCTTATGTTGCGAACTCAACACGACTGTTCCGCTGCCTGAACGCAATCTCCATTTGCTATCTTCGCTCGCCACCATCGGTGTCGGGCTTGTTTGGGTTGGCCGGTTGGAAACAATCTTTCCACGGAATTTTCCACACAAATTCCTTAATTTGTTATTGACTTTGCTTAGCTGATCTGGTTATTGAAACAGGCTAATTTAACCCTCTAACAGTGTTTTCATTTTTGCAGCAGAATCTGTTTTATCCTTAGGAGTATGTATGATCATTTTCAAACCGGAGTTATCGGAAACATCAAAATTACTGATCTCAAAATCCATAATGCCTGCGGTTGGATGATTTAGCTGCTTATAAAGTTCGCTGCCGTTCTGTATTTCATGCAAAGGCCACCACTGACTAAATTCCAGGCTTTGATTTTTAAGGTCAGTAATGAGTTGTGTGAACCATTTATCATCTATAAATTGCCCGCAGGTTGAGCGGAATCGGCCAAGCAGTCCTTTGGCATACAGGGGCCATTCAACATATAATTGTTTGTATTTTTCTTCTGTAAACATCGCCCAAACCATATTCCGATTGCGGGCGTTTAAGCAGCTAAAGTCACCAAATATCAAACACGCCGCTTTGTTCCACGCCACTACGTTCCATCGCTGGTCGGTTATCAGTGATGGGCACAAAACCAAATTATCAAGGACGTGTTGAAGCACCGGACTGATAGCCCCCTGATATTCGGGTATGTCCGCTGGCAAAGGCTGATTTGCAAGATGGTATAGGTGTAGGCGTTCCTGTAGATCAAGCAATAATGTTCTTGACAGACTTTCAGCCACCTCTGCAGAAACGTGAATAGGCCGCCCCTGCTCAAGCCATGTATACCATGTTAATCCAATGCCTGCAAGCTGTGCGACTTCTTCCCGCCGCAGCCCCGGAGTACGGCGGCGCTTGCCAGATGGAAGCCCTACCTGTGATGGCAAGATTCTATTCCGCCGCGTTTTCAAAAAATCTGCTAATTCCATACATCGAAGATTATTAGTTTCACTCATTTTTTATCCTTTCAACCTATCACAATTTATACCAGTATAAATTGACTTCTTTTTCTATTATAAATGATGTGATACCATAAATCAAACATCACTTTGTTGCCCATGTGGAAAAATAGTTAAGATGATTTGGAGGATTGAATATGGAATTTACATTGTCAGAAGAACAATTACAGTACAAAGATATGGTAGGTCAATTTGTTGATGAACAAGTAATACCGTTTATCTCGGAATATGACAGAAAGCAAAACCCAAAGGGAAGTGTCCCTTGGTTAATTCTTGAAAAAGCAATGCAGCTTGGACTTTTTGGTATTTCTACTCCGCAGGAATATGGTGGCTCTGCATTGTCCAATGTGGAGATACTAAGCATTGTGGAAGAACTCGCACGGGGGGATTCAGGGATTGCATATACAATGCTGTCAACAATAACCGGCGCTAAACTCATATCACAGTTTGGAACTGGCGAACAAAAGGAAAAATGGCTGCGCCGGATTTCTTCTGAGCAGACCACGCCATTTTTGATTGGCCTTGCCATATCCGAGCCGCAGAGCGGGTGCGATAATATGTCACCCGATCCCAATGCCGGACTTTTGACAACTGCGGAGCTGGTCAATGATCAATATATCCTTAATGGCTCCAAAAGCTATATCACAAATGCGGGCATCGCTAATTTATATATTGTTTGGGCCAGAACCGATAAATCAAAGGGCGCTCCCCAAGGAGGCCTAAGTGCGTTCTTGGTTCCGGCGGATACCAAAGGGCTGACAGTGGGCAAAATTGAAGATAAAATGGGAAACCGGCTTGCACAGCAGGGTGAATTGTTTTTTGACAACTGCGCCATTCCGAAAGGCAGCCTTCTTAGCGAAGAAGGACAGGGCTTTCCGGTCATACTAAAATTCGTGGAAAACAGATTGCCTGCAGTTGGGGCTATAGGCACCGGGATTGCAAGCGCAGCTTTTAATGTCGCATACCAATATGCAAAACAGAGGGTTCAAGGCGGGACACAAATTATCAACCATCAGGCAATCGCTCATAAGCTGTCTAATATGCTGATGTACACCGAAGCATCCCGACTTTTGTATCAGAAAGCCGCTGCCAATCAAGACCAAGGCAAGCCCGAAGTGATGGAGGCTCAAATGTGTAAAATCATGGGTTCCGAAACAGCGGTGATGGCGACAAACGAGACCATTCAGATTTTGGGGTGCTACGGATATTCCAAAGAATATCCTGCGGAAAAGCTGCTGCGGGACGCCAGAGTTTTTACTGTTTGCGAAAACGGAAACGAGTTTATGCGCAACAAAATCATTCAACGGTATCAAAAAAAGGAAGAGCAGAGCCAATAGTAATATAGAGCCTGTTGGCTCTTTTCCTATTTATATTAGAAATAGCAATGAGGTGATGGCGATTGAATATTTTCGTTTGTATAAAGCAGGTTCCCGACACAACCGAAGTCAAACTGGATGCGGAAACAAAGACCATTATGCGGGAGGGCGTTGCATCCATCATTAATCCATTTGACACCTATGCGATTGAGGAAAGCATACGGATAAAGGAAAAACTCGGTGGCAAAGTCACGGCAATCAGCATGGGCATACTATCTGCCCAAAAATTGCTTAGAGAAGCGATTGCATTGGGGGCCGATCAAGGTGTTTTATTAAGCGATAAGGTGTTTGCTGGTGCAGATACGCTTGCTACGGCCTATACCCTTTCAATGGGTATTCAAAAGATTGGAAATTTTGATTTAATTTTATGTGGGAAACAGTCAACAGACGGGGATACGGCGCAGGTTGGCCCAAGCCTTGCGGAAAAGCTTGGTATCCCTCACACAACTAATGTAAGAAAAATTGAGGAAATTTGCGACGGATATATCAGATGTCAGCGTATGAAAGACGATGGATATGAAATTGTTGAGATGCCTTTACCTGCTGTTATTACCGTTGTAAAAGAAATAAATGAACCGAGGCTCTCCACGATAAAAGGCATAATGAGGGCAAAACAGGCGACCATTCATGTTTGGAATGCCAATGACATTGATGCGGATAAATCCTTGTGCGGCCTTAGCGGTTCGCCAACACAGGTAGTAAAGACGTTTATGCCGGTACTTCATATAAATGCTGAAATGATTAAAGGGGATGCCGACCAGCAGGCTAAAAAGTTGGTTGACAAGTTGCTTTCCGTGCAGCCCCCCATATTTAGATAGATGGGGGTATCCTATGACAAATATAAAAATTATAACTGATAAATGTACCGGATGTGAGTTGTGTGCTGCCGCATGTCCTTTCGGGGCGATCAAGGTCAAAAATAAGAAAGCTGAAATACTTGACAACTGCACTTTGTGCGGAACTTGTTCATCGTCATGCAAATTTGGGGCATTGGACTTCAAAAAGGATGAAGTTCAACATTGTTCCGTTATCTCAGAATATAAAGGAGTATGGGTTTGGGGGGAACAAAAAAGCGGAACACCTGTCAGCGTAGTTATGGAGCTGCTTGGTCAAGGAAGAAAGCTTGCAGATCAGCTAAAGGTTCCGTTATCCGCAGTCCTGCTGGCCGAGGATGGCAAAAATGCTGCAAAGGCTCTTATTACATACGGCGCGGACATTGTGTATTTGGTCAATAATCCCACGCTAAAGCACTTTACTGATGAAATCTACACCGATGTATTTGTACAGTTGCTCAATCAATACAAACCCGAAGTTGTTTTAATAGGCGGTACTACATATGGCCGTTCTCTTGCCCCAAGGATATCTTCAAGATTAAATACTGGGCTTACAGCCGATTGTACAGGCTTGGAGATTGATATGGACAAACGGCTGCTGTTACAAACTAGGCCAGCTTTTGGCGGAAACATTATGGCTTCAATTATATGTCCAAATCACAGACCTCAAATGGCGACTGTCAGGCCAAAAGTCATGAAATCACTTGAGCCTGATTTATCAAGAATTGGGGAAATAATTACGCCTGCTGTGACAATACCTGATACTGTTAAGACAAATGTTACGGAAATAGTATCGTCACTAAATGAAAGGGTTAACTTATTAGATGATGACATAATTGTCTCGGCGGGACGAGGAATTTGTGATGTAAAAAATATTAAAATTATTGAAGAGCTTGCAGATGTGTTAGGCGGAGCCGTAGGG
>JAJBUC010000086.1 GCA_020860545.1 Oscillospiraceae bacterium
CGGGTATCCTGTAAGAGCACTCCTCATTTTATGGTAGCAAAACCAGACCTTTTTTGTTATACTAATATAAAGCCAGAAAGAGAAAGATATATAATTGTATTTTAGGAGGTTATTCAGAATGGTTCTGCTGTACTTATGGTATATCATAACGTTTGTACAGGAATGCTTTTCTTATGGAACGGCGTATCGATTAACAAAACGTAACGGCGATAACGGTGTATCGCTTTTTGGATGGATGATCGCTTTGACGTTCGCATCCATGGTTCCGGGTTTAGGAATTTATTTATGGTATAAGTACAAAGAAGAATAAAACAGCTCCAAAGGCTTGGCTTGGAGTCTCCTTGCGGTAAGACGGCATAGCAGGTTGCTATACCGTCTTACCGCTATCCTCTGTTTATGCCTCACTGAATAAATACAATCTGCACCCGTTTTCTTGTGGCTTTACTTTAACCGACACAGCAGATACGAGGCAAAGTATCTCAGCGGCTTGCTTGGGTTTTCAGAGTATACGACTGGTGTAGCACAGGAGGCTGTTTTTTCGCTTTATAATAAGTTCGGCTCTTTGTCTATGACGCCGTAACGTCCTCCGTTTTCTTCGCGCGGGGGCGGCGGTCTTCTATAATATGGCGCGGGCATTTTTCCACACACGCGCCGCAGGCGGTGCACTTGTCGTAATCGATGACCGCAATATTATTCTCCACATGGATGGCATCATACTCGCAGCTCTTTTCACAAAGCTTGCAGGCAATACACCCAACCTCGCATGCGGTGCGCGTTGCGGCTCCCTTGTCCTTGGAGTTGCAGGGGACCAGGACCTGAACGTCATACGGCACTTTGGATATCAGATGCTTCGGACAAACCTCGGCGCACTGCATACAGCCGGTACAGAGCGCCCGATTGACATGGGCCACGCCGTCCTTCACCGTAAGCGCGCCGAATTTACATGCGCTCATACACGTGCCAAAGCCGAGACAGCCAAACGCGCACGCGTTTGGCCCGCCACCGCCGATGAGTGCGGCGGAATTGCAGTCCGCAATACCGATATAGTCATACTTCTGCTTCACACGCCCGCTCGTACCGGAGCACATCACCTGTGCCACTTCCCGGCGTCCGGCAGACACGGTAACGCCCATAATTTCACCAATAATCTCCGCGACCGCCGCGCCGCCCGCCGCACAGGCGTTAACCGGTGCCGTGCCCCCCACCACAGCCGCCGCGTAGCCGCCGCAGCCGGGGTAGCCGCCGCCACCGCAGTTCGCCCCCGGCAGCGCGTCGGCAATCGCCTCCTCTCGCGGGTCTTTTTCCACTGCAAAGATTTTTGCCGCGACGGCGAGGATAATACCAAAGATAATTCCCAAAACCGCCAGCACAACAACGCCGATGATCAGTGTACTCATATCAAAAGGAGCCTCCTTTTATACTAGAATAAATGCAGAAAACATAGCGCACCCCGAACGCCGGTAAATGCAAGTCTGCGCAACGCAGCATGGCACTGCTTTTGCCCAGTGAATGTGTGCCATGTTGTTGGCATTTGCCCCAAAATCCGCACTGAAGATATAACATATTTTAATACCGCACTTACGCGGCTGTGCCGCAACGGCAATCAAAAATTGCCGGATCAAACCATTTCAGGGTTGATCACGAAATTGTATTACCAGACCTTGAGTCCGGAGAAACCCATAAACGCAAGGGCGATGAGCCCCGCAGCGACCAGCGCAATGGGAAATCCTTCAAACGCCTTGGGGGATTCGGAAAACTCCATCCGCTCCCTGACGCTTGCAAACAGCACAATGGCGACCAGAAAGCCGATACCACCCGTAACGCCATAGACGACGCTTGTAATAAAGTCATAGCTGTTCTGTGTGTTCTGGAGCACCACGCCCAGCACCGCACAGTTTGTGGTGATCAGGGGCAGATAGATCCCGAGCGCCTCGTAAAGCGACGGCATGGACTTTTGCAGAAACATCTCAATGAACTGCACCAGCCCCGCGATAATCAGAATAAACGCGACGGTCTGCATAAAGCCCAGTCCATACGGCTCTAAAATAAATTTATTGATCGGCCAACAGACGGCGGACGCGACGCCCATGACGAAAATAACCGCCATACCCATGCCGCTGGCCGTTTCGACCCGCTTGGATACGCCCATAAACGGGCAGATACCGAGGAACTGGGCGAAGATGAAGTTGTTCGCCAGAATGGCACCGAGTGAAACCGAGAGGAGGGTTGTAATCGCCATTACTCCGTCACCTCCTCCTTCTCATCCTGCTTCTGCTGCTTGGGCCGCATGAAATACTGCATTGCAGCGATGACCACAGCCAGCGTCAGAAAGCCGCCCACCGGCAGTATCATGCCGAGCGCGGGCAGGCCTTCCTCCAGAATGCGAATACCGTCTCCGCCGTTGAGAATCCCACCGCCAAAGGTTCCGTTGCCCAGGAATTCGCGGATGATACACATCACAATCAGGATGACGGTGTAGCCCAGCCCCTGAAAAATACCGTCGAGCGCCGACCTGCCGACGCTGTTCTTTGACGCGAAGGACTCCGCGCGCCCGAGGATAATACAGTTGACGACGATGAGCGGAATAAACAGGCCCAGACTGCTGGAAAGGGAGGGCAGATAGGCCTTGAGCAGCAGGTCAACCACGGTAACAAAGCCCGCGATGACCACGATATAACACGCAATGCGGATTTTCCCCGGCACAATCTTGCGGATGAGCGAAATAACGACGTTGGCACAGGTCAGGATAATCAGCACCGAAATCCCCATACCGATCCCGTTAAAGAGGGTGGTGGTAATCGCGAGCACCGAACACATGCCCAAAAGCTGGACAGTTACGGGATTTTGGTAAATTAATCCGTCAAAAAACTGTTTTTTGGTATTCATAACATTCCCCTCCTCAGCCGTTCGGTATGCTTGCGCCGGATGCTGCCTGTACCGGCGCGCCGCCGCTTACTTCCGCAACCGCCCCAAGCGCCGAGTTGACGCCGCTTGCAACGGCGCGCGACGTGATGGTCGCCCCCGTAAGAGCCTGAATCTCGCCGCCGTCCTTGGTCACCGCCTGTGTACCGCTCTTCCCGACAAACTGGTCGCGAAACGCCGGTTTCGTGGCGTTGGCCCCCAGGCCGGAGGTCTCGGAGTGCTCCGTAATGGAGACGCCGGAAATCGTCGCATCGCTGTTCACGCCGACCATCATGGTGATCGCGCCGCTAAAGCCGGTGGGTGCCACCTGCACGACCCAGCCCGCGTCGCCCGCGCGGTACAGTTCAAGTACCGTGGTATCGTCGCCCGTATAGTCCACCTGTTCATAGGCATCGGCGGGCAGTACGGCCTCCATCGCCGCTTCCTTTGTCCGCTGCTGGTTGAGGGCAATGACCGGCGCGGTGAACAGGTTGACCACACCGAGCAGCGCCGCCACAACCGCCGCGACGAGAAACAGGACAATGACAAGCCGCGCCATGCCCGGCTCTTTTTTCTGCTTCGTCTCGGTCATTTCACCGCGCCCCCTTTCGCCTTTGCCTTTTCCGCTTTGCGCATTTCGGCCGACACACCGAAGCGGCGGGGCTGGCCATACTTATCAATGAGCCATACGCAGACGTTCATCAGCAAAATGGCGTAGGACACGCCCTCAGGATACGCGCCAAAGTAGCGGATAAAGACCGTCAGCAGGCCGCAGCCAATGCCGTAAATCCATTCGCCCTTCTTGGTCACGGGGCTCGTGGTGTAATCGGTCGCCATGAAAAACGCGCCGATCATCAGCCCGCCGCCGAGAATCTGATAGAGCATCCACTCCACATGTCCGTTGCCGCCGAGCGGGAAAATGAAGGTCAGCACCGCCACGGTGAGAATAAAGGCCGCCGGAATGCGAATGCGAATGACGCCCCGGCAGAGCAGGTAAATTCCGCCCACGATCAGCAGCAGCGCGGACACCTCGCCGATACAGCCGCCGATATTGCCGACAAACATGTCCCAGAGGCCCGTGCCGTCCGGCAGGTTAAACGAGGGCCTATGCATAAAAGTGGTGGAGAGGGGGGTCGCCCCGGTAAACACGTCTATGTAGTCCTGACTGACGCTCATCCCCAGCGGCGCCCAGTTCGAAGGGCCGGGTGCCGCCCATGTGGTCATCTGGGAGGGATAGCAGAGCATCAGGAATGCGCGGGCACCGAGTGCGGGGTTAATAAAATTCTTGCCGAGACCGCCGAAGAGCTGCTTAATGACGACAATGGCGAAGAAGTCACCGATAACCAAAATCCAATAGGGGAGCGTCACCGGGCAGACAAACGCCAGCAGGATACCGGTGATCACTGCGGAGAGATCCCCTATGGTATTGCTCTTTTTCATCAGCTTGCGGTACGCCCATTCAAAGAAGACGCTTGCCGCTACTGAAATCATCGTGGCGATTAATGCGCGCGGCCCGAAGAAATACACGCCGATGCAGAGCGCCGGAATCAGGGCGATGATGACATCCCGCATCAGGTTCCTTGTCCCGATGGAGGAACCGACATGCGGCGACGACGCCGCGATCAGATTGTGCGTTGCCTCACTCATGCCTTTGCCGCCTCCTTTGCCTTTTGCTTTGCCGCGATTGCCCGCAGCTGCCCCTTGGCGGTGCGGAACGACTGCACAAGCGGGATGCGCGCGGGACAGATGTAGCTGCAGGAGCCGCACTCGATGCAGTCCATCAGCCGCAGCGCCTCAGCATCGGCCCACAAGCCCTTTCCCGCGTAGAGGTGCAGGTATACGGGCGTGAGGTGCATCGGGCAGACATTGACGCAGCGCCCACAGCGCAGGCAGCTCTGCTCCGGGTCGTGGGGCGCGGCTTCCGCCTCGGTCATGCACAGCACCGCGTTTGTCCCCTTGATGACGGAGACGTTGAGGTCATACTGCGCAATGCCCATCATCGGGCCGCCGGTCAGCACGCGGCTTACCTCCGCCTGAAAACCGCCCGCCGCGTCGATTAAAAACTGAAAGCTCGTACCGAGCGGAACAAGGAAATTCTGCGGCTTTGCGATCGCGCCGCCGGTCACGGTGAGGATACGCTCGGTCAGGGGCTTGCCCTCCACCACCGCGCGGTAGACCGCAGCGGCGGTACCGATATTGAAAACTGCGCAGCCCACATGGGCGGGCAGCCCTCCGGGCGGGATCTCCCTGCCGGTAATACTCTGAATGAGCTGCTTCTCCGCGCCCTGCGGGTAACGGGTTCTCATCGGCATGACCGTGATATCCGCCTTTTCCCCGATGAGCTTTTGCAGGTGTTCGACCGCGTCCATCTTGTTTGCCTCGATACCGATATAGCCCTTATCGAGGCCGAGCGCCTGCATCAGAATGCGCGCGCCCGCCACAATGGTCTCGCCCTGCTCGAGCATGAGCAGGTGGTCGGCCGTGATGTACGGCTCACACTCCGCGCCGTTTAAAATCATGGTATCGACCTTGCCGATGCCCGAGCTTATTTTGACGTGCGTCGGGAAGCCTGCGCCGCCCATGCCGGTGATACCGGCCTCTTTGATGATCTCAATGAGCGCCTCTGTGCTCAGCCCCGCAGGATCCGGATGGGGCGTCAGCGCACTGTCAAAGGTGTTTTGAAAATCATTTTCAATCACAATTGCGTTGACCATCCCACCACCGACGTATGGACGCGGCTCAACCGCCTTTACCGTTCCTGAGACACTGGCGTGAATCGGCGAACCGAGCCCGGTAATTTCGGCAATCTTCTGCCCGACCGTTACGGTATCGCCCTTTGCGACGATCGGCGCACAGGGCGCGCCGACATGCATGGAGACCGGAATGACGACCTCCGCAGGCGCTTCCGGCAGCGGCCTCACCGCCTCGCGGTTGCTCATCGCCTTCTGTCCGCTGGGGTGAACACCGCCATAAAAGGACTGCTTCAAAAAATCCACCTCACAAATCAAGCCCACACACGGGCAAAAGGTTGTATAAACTCCCACGCTTCCTCCTCCTGCGCGTAAGAAACAGTAGAATCATATATGAAGTTTTCCGGAATGTCTAATTGAAGTTGCATAATTAAACTAACTTTGTACAATTTTTTAAACTTATCGGTTCAGATCGGTTTCGCTTCTTTCAAATAGCCGAAAAAAGCGCCCGCAAGCTGCTCCAAACTAGAGGAATATGTGGAAAATAAAAAAAATACGCGTTTCAATTGACAAACACAGAAACTAGCGGTATGATAATAATAATTATCCACATCGGATAATCGGACCGTAATTTCATCCAAATGTGACATGCAATGACCGGGAAAAATGACTTTGGTATGTCAGCGCAGAGAGGGAGCGGCTGGTGTAAGCTCTCGTGAGACCGCAGTCAGAACGTCGCCCGTGAGCAGCTCCGCTGAATTCATTAATGATGTAGGCGGTGTCGGTTCCCCTCCGTTATCGGGGCAATGAGTGCATGGATATTGCGTCCATGAAGCTAGGTGGTACCACGGAGCATGGCTTCGTCCTATTTGTTTTTAGGATGAAAGGTCCATGTTTTTTTATTGCACTCAATTTATGCTAAAGGAGGCTTGCCACATGAAAATGACAACCGCTCAGGTGCTCATGGAGTGCCTATTGGAACAGGGTGTCGACACCGTTTTTGGCTACCCGGGGGGAACGATTTTAAATGTATACGACGAATTTGAATTGCACGGCTACAAGGACAAAATCCGCCATATCCTGACCGCGCACGAGCAGGGGGCCTCCCATGCGGCGGACGGCTATGCGCGCTCAACCGGTAAGGTCGGCGTGTGCTTTGCCACATCGGGGCCGGGCGCAACCAATCTCACGACAGGCATCGCAACGGCATATATGGACTCCTCGCCCGTCGTATTTCTCACCTGCAACGTCTCTGAAAACCTCATCGGCAAGGACTCCTTTCAGGAGGTCGATATCACCGGCATATCCATGCCCATCACCAAGTATAACTATCTGGTCAAGGAGCCGGAGGAGCTCGCGGACGTCATACGGGAGGCTTTTGCAATCGCCCGCTCAGGACGCCCCGGCCCCGTCCTCATCGACATCGCCAAAAACGTCACGGCGGCGGTGGTGGACTATACCCCCCTGCCGCTTGAGCAGCACCCGCAGCACGGCAGGCTTGCCACCATGCTGCACCGCACGGATTATGAGCTCAAAGCGCCCGATCCCGACGCGGACGATATTCAGATCCTGCTCGACATGATTGAAAGCGCGGAAAAGCCGCTGGTACTGGTCGGCGGCGGTGTAATCCGCTCGAAAGGCGCAGTGCCGGAATTCCGCAAATTTGCGGAGGCGCTGGACGCACCTGTGGCCTCCACCATTATGGGCGGCGGCGCACTGCCGGGCAACCATCCCCTCTTCACGGGTATGATCGGCATGCACGGCTCCCACGCGTCCAACCACGCCTCAGCCGAGTGCGATCTGCTCATTGCCATCGGCTGCCGCTTCTCCGACCGCGTGGCGACCGACCCGGAGAGCTTTGCCGCCAAGGCAAAGCTCGTGCACATCGACATCGACCGGGCGGAGATTGACAAAAACGTCCTGACCGACCACCACATCATCGGCGACGCGCGCCGGATTCTGGAGCTGCTCAATGAAAAGCTCCCCCGGCACAGCTACCCCGCATGGCGCGAATGGGTCTTCTCCCACAAAGAAGTTCCGCTCATCCAAGATGAACACCTCCACCCGCACGAAATTCTGGAGACCATTCAGGACGTGACGGACGGCGACGCCATCATCGTCACCGACGTGGGCCAGCACCAGATGTGGTCGGCACAGTACTACCACTTCTCCCGCCCCGGCCAGCTCATCACCTCCGGCGGCTTCGGCACGATGGGCTTTGGACTCGGTGCCGCCATCGGCGCAAGCGTGGGGAACCCCGGTAAGGTCGTGGTGCACTGCACGGGCGACGGGTGCTTCCGCATGAACTGCCACGAGCTCTGCACCGAGGAGCACTACAACATCCCCGTCATCACCGTGATTTTTAATAACAAAACGCTCGGGATGGTGCGCCAGTGGCAGACCCTGATCTACGGCAAGCGTTACTCCCAGACCGATCTGGACCGCGGCCCGGATTTTGTCCGGCTTGCCGAGGCTTACGGCGTCTCCGGCGCGCGTGTTTCCTCCCAGAAGGAGTTTGAAGCAGTCTTCCGCAAGGCGGTGGAGTCGGGCAAATCGTGGGTGATTGAATGCAACATCGACAAAGACGCGATGGTGCACCCCATGATACCCGGCGGCAGTCAGGCCACGGCCTTCATTTTGGATTAAGGGGGTGCTCCACATGCATGACAATCAGGAAAAAAGCCGTCACACCCTTTCCGTTTTGGTGGAAAACTCCGCGGGTGTGCTCTCGCAGGTTTCCCGCCTGTTCTCCCGGAAAGGCTATAACATCGAGTCCCTCGCCGTCGGCACAACAGATGACCCGGCGGTCTCCCGCATCACCATAGAGGTCGTCGTGGACGACCTAATGATCCGGCAGGTCATGAACCAGCTGCGCAAGCTCTTTCCCGTCTACTCAGTACAGGAACTGCCTCCCGAGCACAGCATCCGCCGCGAACTGGTGCTCATCAAGGTGAGGGCACAGACCCACGATATCCGCAATGAGGTCATTCAGATTGCGAGTGTGTTCCGCGCGTCGATTATCGACGTCTCCCTCACATCCCTCACCCTCGCGCTCATCGGCGACGAGAACAAGGCCGATGCCATGCAGAAGCTGCTCGAATCCTTTGGCATTCTGGAGCTGGTACGCACCGGCATGGTCGCGCTTGAGCGCGGCGCGGTTACCATCAGCGACGAAAACAAGGAGAAAACCGAGTTCAATCTGGGCAAGAGTATTCAATAGTTGGCAAATGGATATACCATATTTATATAAGGAGTGTTTCACTTATGGCAAAGATGTATTATGAAAAGGACTGCGAGCTGTCCTATCTCAACGGAAAGACCATTGCGATCATCGGTTACGGGAGCCAGGGGCACGCGCACGCGCTCAACCTGCGCGATTCCGGCTGCAAGGTGGTCATCGGCCTGCGCAAGGGCGGCAAGAGCTGGGCGGTCGCGGAAAAGGACGGCTTTACCGTCATGTCCGTTGCAGACGCTGCAAAAACCGGCGACATTATCATGATCCTCATCAACGACGAGGCGCAGGCGGATATGTACAAGACGGACATTGCGCCGAACCTCACCGAGGGCAAGGCGATTGCCTTTGCGCACGGCTTTAACATCAACTATAAGCAGATTATCCCCCCCGCCGACATCGACGTCTTCATGGTCGCCCCCAAGGGTCCCGGCCACACCGTCCGCAGCCAGTACGTCAATGGCAAGGGCGTCCCGAGTCTCATCGCGGTGGAGCAAAACCCCACCGGCAACGCTTACAAGCTGGCGCTCGCTTACGTGGCGGGGATCGGCGGCGCGCGTGCCGGCGTGATGGAAACCACCTTCCACGACGAGACGGAGACCGACCTCTTTGGTGAGCAGGCCGTTCTGTGCGGCGGCGTGGTGGAGCTGATGAAGCTCGGCTTCGAGACCCTCGTGGAGGCAGGCTACGAGCCGGAAAACGCTTACTTCGAGTGCATTCACGAGATGAAGCTGATCATCGACCTCATCAACAAGGGCGGCGTCGCCATGATGAACTACTCCATCTCCGACACCGCGGAGTACGGCGAGTACGTCTCCGGCCCCCGCATCCTACCCTATGAGGAGACCAAGAAAAACATGAAGGCGGTGCTGACCGAGATCCAGAACGGCACCTTTGCTGGCAATTGGATTGCCGAGAATAAGAACGGGCGCACCTTCTTCAACGCCTCCCGCGCCATTCTGGCCCGCCACCCGATGGAGACCGTCGGCGCGGAACTGCGCAAGAATATGCTCTGGGGCGATGACGCAAACCCCGACACTGCGTCCAACTAATCTGTTATATACATATATAAATGTAAACAAACCGCCTGAATGGAGCACCATTCAGGCGGTTTTTGTTGCAGGGGTTGTAATAAGTCTGTGCTTCTTGTGGTGGGGGAACCCCCTCTGCAAGAAGTACAACAACACCGCCCTTTGTATTCTTCTACTGTTTCTCCAAATGCAGCGCATTGATGCTATGGTGCATATGGATCGCCATCGCGTGCTCCGCGCCCGACGCGTCCCGCTTTTGGAAAAAATCCATCAGCAGCGCGTGGTCGCGCAAGGTAGCCTCCGAAAGCTGATCCACATTCTCCCCGGCCTCAATGGCGGAAGATACCGCCTGATTGATCATCGGCAGCAGGCGCATCATGAACT
>JAJBUC010000030.1 GCA_020860545.1 Oscillospiraceae bacterium
TTGTATAATTTTTTCTATAACTATGAGCGCTGGGGCTATTCGGATTGTTTTGAAACAACTTGGATAGCAAAACCGTATACCATAGCCAATGACTTCATGTATGGGTCAGGGGTTAAGGAGCCTAATGGGTCAGATCTGACAGAGGTGGACATCAATTATAACAGCGAATACGACGACCCAAAACATACCGTCGCTTCATTTTATTATGAAACAGATGTATTGATCGGGTCTGGTGATGCAGAGGCATATGCGAAGGTGCTGGTAAATTATCAGAATACCTATAACGCAAATTATAACCCGTATCAGGCAGCTTACACGGTGTCTTCGTCATCGCCAACAAATAACAAGGTGGACGCCCTGTTCGGTCAGGTCGAAGGGCTGATAAGTATTGCGGAGGTATTGCAAACGGCGATGCAAGAAACCGGGAAAACCACCCGGTATGGCAAGTCGCCTATTGAGATTGCCAATGATTATGAGGCCTACGTAGAAGGAATTTATTACTATGTCCTGAGTAAAATTGAAGATGGGGCGCTTCGAAAGAAGACCATTGCCATTAACCCCCGATATGAAGAACATACAGGTTTGTGGACGCTTACAGAGGACACAGGCCGGATTGGGCAGTACACGTCTAATATATTGAATGATCTCGTCAACGACACGACACTCAATCCGAATGGTGAGGCAACAATCATGGTTACCACAGAACAATTGTGCACGGTAGATATGATCATTGATATTGATGATGCAGCCGGGGTACAGTCTGTACTGGAACAGTTAGGCCATGAAGAGGTTCCGGTTGTTAACAGAGTTCCCGTTACCATGTGTTCCATACTGGGGGACAGCCACGACAATGCAATTGGAATACCGTGGTTTGCTGGCATCGCCTATTATGATCAGGATAATAACCTGAACCCGGTCAATCTGATTGCATATTACGTAGAAAAATTCTATCATGTGAACGCAGATAGTATTGCAGCCGATTCGAATTTACAAGCGGTGATTAACCTCATGTTCAGCGAATACGATGGCGGCGCCTATTCTTGTCTGCCAGATGGTATCACTTCTTTAAGTTTGCTAGGTAATGGATATAGCGCTGAGCAGATAGAATCGCTGTATCGAGAGGTAACAGAGGACAGCGCCACCCCGAGAATCAACTACAATGTGACACAGTACTTGGATATAGAATACGTCTCACAGGGGGACAAGAATTGGTGCTGGGCTGCCAGCGCACTCATGGCGGGGAAGGCAATTACGCCTACCTCCACATTTACACTGGAAGACGTTGTACGTAAAATCAAAGGAGATACACTGCCGGATACAGGTGGAACGAATGCAGAGATCGCAAGAGCCGCGGAATACGCATCAGAGGACAAGGCCGACTTCTACGCCAGCGATAATACCCGGTCATGGGAATGGATTTACAAAGAGATTAGTAACGGACACCCTGTAATTGCAATATGTGATACTTACAGTTCTACTCTTGTAAGATCTCCAGATCAACATGCAGTTGTTATTGTGGGCTGCTCCATAAATGATGCAGGTGTAAAATGCGTTCAGTACCTCGACCCTAATCAAGGTACTGATCCGAAGAACGTTACATATGATAAATTTACCACATCAAAAACTAGCGGATGGCACTATATAGAAACCATTCTGGTGGACGAAATTTACAATTGATATGATATGAAATATGGGAGGCGATCACTTTGGTTATTAAAAATCTATCCGTTGTTTTCTTAATCAGTGTCTTATTATTGCATAACACCGCATTTGCAACAGGGGCAAGCACCCCCCTTATAAGCGACTGGGCGCAGGACGAAATTACGGAGGCGGAAGAACTGGGGCTGGTCACAGACAATCTGGGCGATGATTATACAGTTCCCATAACCCGGTTACAATTTTCCGGTCTGGCGGTAAGCTTTGCGGAAACAACGAGCAGCGCGGCGATTACACCTTTGGAGTTAGAGAGATTTGATGACACGTCGGATACCGCCGTATTAAAGGCGGCAGCCGCCGGGATTACCAACGGAACAGGGCCAAACAGTTTTTCTCCCGATACCCTTATTACCCGCGAAGAGATCGCGACTATGGTCTACCGTGCCGTTTCCTATGTAAGTGCAGAAAAACTTTCTGACCCCGCAAACCTGTCCCCCTACACTGACGCGACGGACGTTTCAAGCTGGGCGCAGGCGGCGGTTGGCTCCATGGTGGCAGGCGGCGTAATGCAGGGCACCTCTAATACCGTATTAAGCCCAAAGGACGATACCAGCATTGAGCAGGCCGTCGCCCTGATCCTGCGTGCGTATCACATGGTGAGTGACCTGCCGGAAACACAGGAAGACGACACAATACCCGCTTATCAAAACATGGAACAATATGAAGCAATATTTGACACCGCAGAATACGAGGTGATAGAGGATACCGTCATGAGTGATCTGAATGACTTTTTTCCCATTACTCCAATAATAAATGATAACAGCGATATTGTGGATGCTTACAAAATATATTATCCATTGCAATTTAGTCTTGTCGAGGCATATGAAGAAAATGGCACACTGAAAAATGGCATATCTACAGAGTATCACTGGTATATTCAGTTAAAAAATGCTACTTCGGCGTTACTTTACTATGACGAAGAGACAGAGGCGTGGGAAATATTGGAGGTAACAGATACTACTTACCGGGATACTGCGGCACAGGTGGAGACAACAACAACGGAGATGGTGACAAATATATTGGCAGAAAACTTTGATGCGGACACGGAAATAGAGGTTGTGTACCTGCGCTATTATGTGGGCACCTATTATGAGTTTGCCTACATCATTGCGGGCGAGGACGAGTATTTAATTCCCTACTACGTGCCAACATCAAAGAAAGTGGAAGTAGGCAAGCTCTACACGCTTGCAGAGGTTGTAGCACTTTTAAAAGGAGAATGAAGATTTTGACAATGGTTATAAAAAACATATCTATCCTTGTCTTAATCGGGGCGCTGTACCTCCCCCATGCCGCTTTTGCGGCGGGGGAGCGTGCCCCCGCCATGAGCGACTGGGCGCAGGAGGAAATTACGGAGGCGGCGGAGCTGGGGCTGGTCACGGACAATCTGGGCGGTGATTATACACTCCCCATAACCCGGCTGCAATTTGCCGGACTTGCGGTGAACTTTGCGGAAAAGGCGGGTAAAGTGGCGATTACACCGCTTGGTACGGAGACCTTTCGTGATACATCAGACTCCGCCGTGTTAAAAGCAGCGGCGGCAGGCATCACCAATGGAACTGGAGCGGACACATTCTCACCTGAGGCACTTATTACCCGGGAGGAAATTGCCACCATGGTTTTCAGAGCTGTGGACTATGTGGATGCAGGAAAACTGCCGGAATCTGCAGGCCTTTCTGCTTACAACGATGGTGCAGCTGTTTCAACCTGGGCACAGACGGCGGTGGGGTCTATGGTGGCAAGCGGTGTGATGCAGGGCACCTCTGCTACTACATTAACCCCCAAGGACAACACCAGTATTGAGGAGGCCATCGCATTACTTCTGCGTGCCTATCACACTGTATGTGATGAACTGGCAACAACGGATGACAATGCAACACATGCCTACAAAACAATGGAGCAGTATGCGGAGGTGTTTGAAGCAGAGGAATATGAGACGATAGAGGAGATTATTTCCGATGATCTAAATCTTTTTTCTAACAATGTAGGAATCGATGATATTAATGATATTGCGGACGTGTATAAATTGTATTATCCGCCCACAAGTGATCTAGTCGATACCTACGATCAGAACGGCACATTAAAAAATTCTGAATTTCAATACTATAAATGGTATGTCCAACTAAAAAATGGTTCAAAGGTTTGGTTGGCTTATGATGACGAGACAGAAACATGGGCGATACAAGAGACGTCTTACCCTATAAATCCGGCTCCTGTAGAAACGACAGCGACAGAGATGGTGACAAAGGTCTTGTCGGAGAACTTTGACGCGGATACTGAAATAGAACTTAAATACTTGCATTATACTAAACATAGCTGCCAATTTGCCTATATCATCGCGGGAGAAGAGGAATATCTGGTACCCATCTATGTACCATCGTATCTCGCATTGGAGACAGGCAAGCTCTATACCCTTGCCGAGGTTGTTGCAATTTTAAAAGGAGAATGAAGGATTTTGACAGTGGTTTTAAAAAATATCTATCCTTGTCTTATCGGGGTTTGTGTCCCCGCTATGAGCGACTGGGAATAGGAAAAACTCGCGGGGGCTGCGGGGCAACACTTTAGAAAATAAGCTTCTGGCGGATGATTGGGTAAGTGTATCCGATCTGCATACCGCTACTGTCAACCATCCTGCTCAGGAATTCGCCTGCCAGACTGACTGTTCCGACGAATGCCTGTATCTAAAAAACAGTGAAGGAGAATTACATTGAAGCTTTCGGTCAAATGCCTGTGCGTCGGTATGATATTCCTTTTTTCCCTCAGTGGCTGTACACAGGATTTCAATGGGGCAACGCAGGTATCCGCGTCCCCGTCGCCTGCGTCAAGTCCTGTTTCTGACGAACATGTTGAGGTGCAGTCTACCGCCATGCAGAGCAGCCAATTCACACAATTGAGTTTACCCGGGGATGCAAGGCCAATGTACTACAATGATAGCTACGTCATCTATACCTTGGAGGGCGCAGCCACTGCCGACCCTGAACGCTCCTATACCGAACTATATCAATATCACTTTGCAACCAAAGAAAGCGTCCAACTGGCAAACCTGATGTTTCCGAACATATCCACAGGTTCCATCGTGATTGATGGCGAGCGCTTATATATCGTCGCATTAGGGGAAAACGACAGAAGCGTATTATACGAAATCAATATGACCACGCATGCTGCAAATGTGATCAAACAGTTGGAGGAGCATGTTATATTCCCATATCTATACCAATCGGGTAATCAGCTTATTTTGTTTTCCATCATACGCAGAAGTGAAGAAACCGATTATACAATAGAGACCATTGATCTCACGAGCCTGAATAGTGAACTCATTGTCAAAAAAAGCACCGATACGGATAACGCCTATATTTCCTGTATTGAGGTAGACGGTGATACGATTTATGCATACGGGGGTAATATCGGAGGGCCGAAATGCATCACTACCTATACCCTGGCCGGCACCGAGATGGCTGTATATCAATTGGATATATCGGATTTTATCGGCAAAGATGAAAATAATCTGGATGTAGATGCCGTTTTTTGGATGCAGAAGACCGCCGATTATTTTTGCATGCATACGATAAACTCAAGAATATTAATCTTGCAGCAAAACGTGAATTCCATTGATCAAATACAGACGCCGGAAAATCTATATGATAAACTGCCGAGCCTATATGGCCTCCTTGACAACTATGGTACGGATAGTAAGAACGTCTATCTGGCATCTGATCATTATGAGCCAAACTATATACTCAATACCGAAAACGGCACGTTTACAGGGTTCACCATGCCCACTGACGCAACCGCAAATGATAAGTATAGTTGTCTTTGCAGCTACAACGATACCCTGCTCATCAAAAGGACTGCGAAAGACAGCGAAGCGGTGTTCTACCTGCTGCAGATTGAACGGTATCTATAAGCAAGACCGCCAAGCCGCATGCTCCCCCCATACCTTTCCGGTATGGGGGGAGCACGGCGTTCGCCGATACGGTTTTGTCCATAGTTTACATATTACAATTCTTCCAAACTTCCAAACGTGTAACCCATACTGCGGTATTGATCAATCAGCTGTCCCAAAATCTCGGCGTTTGTCTGCGATGTGCTGTGCAGGAGCAGAATCGCACCCGGATGCACCCGCGGCAGCAGCTTGGAGAATGCCTCCTCCTGCGTGGGCTGGTCGTCCCGGTACCAGTCTACATAGGCGAGGCTCCAGAAGATGGTTTTGTAGCCGAGGTCATGCGCCATCTTCAGATTTTCTGTGCTGAACACCCCTCTGGGCGGCCTGTAGTATTTCGGCATCTCTTTTCCGGTCGCCGCGCGGTATAATTCCTCCGTCTGCGTCAGCTCACGCTGAAAGGCGTCCAGATCGGATATGGCGGACATGTCGGGGTGGGTCGCCGTATGGTTTGCAACAATGTGCCCCTCGTCCGCCATGCGCTTGACCAGCTCCGGATTGGCTTCTATATAGGTCCCCACAAGAAAAAACGCGGCAGGCACATCTTTTTCCTTGAGCACGTCGAGAATGGCAGCGGTGTACCCGTTTTCATAGCCCGCATCAAAGGTCAGGTAGATGGTCTTCTGCGCCGTGTCCCCAATATACCACGCATTGTATTGCAACAGGTCTTCCGCGCCGGCGTTCCCGACAGGCGGCTGCCCGTCCTCCTGAAAGCTCAGGCCCCAGCCGGTGCTCTCCGCATGGGTAAACGTGCTCCCAAACAGGCATAATACGATTGCAAAGGATATTATTTTTCGCAGTTTCATTTTATAACCTCATAAACCGTATCAACGCGTTTTATAGTATGCCGTTTACTGTCGCTTTTTATCCGCGGCGAAATGTAAAAAAAGAACCTCCCCTCTATCGCATGTATAGGAGGGAGGTTCGTTATATTTTTTCGTCACCAATCAGCCGGTGAAAATCTGTGTCCAGTAGTTGCCATTCGCGACGTAGCCCACGCCGATCTGGGTGTAGGACGCGCTGAGGATGTTCGCGCGGTGTCCTTCCGAGTTCATCCAGCCCGTCACAACGGCGGCGGGCGTCGCGTAGCCGTACGCGATGTTCTCCCCGGCATACCGATAGGTAATCCCGGCGGCTTTGAGCATATCGAACGCCGAGCCGTAGGTCGGGCTGGTGTGGGAGAAGTAGTTGTTGCTCGACATATCCTGCGACTTGGTCCGCGCCAAATCCGAAAGCGCCTTGCTCGCCGTCAGCGGGCTCAGGCCATACTGCGCGCGCGCCTCGTTGACGAGAGAAACCACTTCCGCCTCGTATGCGCTCAAAGCGGGCGCGTTCTGTGTCTGGCTGCTTGATCCGCTCCCTGTGTTCGGCGTATTGGTGCTCACGCAGCCGATGTAGATATTGCAGTCTGATGTAATGCAGGGGATGAGCGGCAGGGTCTTGCCGCCATTATTATTGGCCGGCGGCGTCTGCGTTTTCCCGGGCTGCTGATTGCCGGGCTGCTGCTGATTGCCGGGCTGCTGCTGATTGCCGGGCTGTTGATTGCCGGACTGAGATTTGCCGCCGTTTGTCTGGCTGACGGTCTGTCCGGGATTATTGCCGCCCGGTGCCGCCTGTGTGGTGCACTGCGCCGCAGATGCGGCGGGTATGGTCAGCGCGGTCACAAGCGCCACGGATGAGAGAATGCCGATTGCCTTTTTCATCTTGAGAACCTCCTAATAATTGCTTGTTTTGTTTCTTTTGCCTCTTAATTGTAACCGTTTTGTAACCAAGATGCAAATGTAATGCTTTCCTCCCGTGGGAAATATCCCCTCCGAAAAAAACAACTTGACAAACCGTATTGTATGCATCATAATAACATATGAACAATGGTTCATATGTTAGCATTTGGAGGTGCCCCATGCCGCAAAAGGAAGAACTCGATCAGTGCGACTATATGCATCTGCACCCCGACATTCTGCAAAAGGTGACCGCCGCCATGCCGGACGAGGAGGTGCTGTATGACCTTGCCGACCTCTTTAAGGTATTCAGCGACTCCACGCGCATTAAAATTCTCTACGCCCTGAGCGAGAGCGACATGTGCGTCTGCGATATCGCAAGCCTGCTCGGCATGAGCCAGTCGGCGATCTCCCACCAGCTGCGCGCGCTCAAGCAGAGCAGGCTGGTCAAGTACCGCCGCGACGGCAAAACGGTCTTCTACTCCCTCGCCGACGGGCATGTGCGCGCCATTCTCGCGCAGGGCATCGACCACGTTACGGAATAGCGAACCTGAAGTATGAGGAGGAATTCAATATGAAAAAGACATATCGCTTCGAAAATCTGGGCTGCGCCAACTGCGCGGCGAAAATGGAGGCCGCCATTCAGAAGCTGGAGGGCGTGCACAGTGTTTCGGTCAATTTCATCGCCCAAAAGCTCGTGTTAGAGGCGGAGGACGCCTGTTTTGCGGATGTGCTCACCCGGAGCGCCGCTATCTGTAAAAAAATTGAGCCGCGCTGCGGCCTGCAGGTCTGACGATCAAATTGAAACCGGGAGGAGCTTTACTATGCGCCGTGCGCAAATAGGCACGCTTGTCCGCATCCTGTGCAGCGCCGTGCTTCTGGTTGCCGCCGAACTTTCCCCGTTGGAGGGACTGCTGCGGCTGGCTGCCTTTCTGATCCCCTTCGCGCTGGTCGGCGCGGATATTGTCGCCACGGCGGTGCGGAGCATTTTCAGCGGGCAGGTGTTTAATGAAAACCTGCTCATGAGCATCGCCTGCATCGGCGCGCTCGCAACGGCGCAGTATGCCGAGGCGGTTTTTGTGATGCTCTTTTATCAGGTGGGCGAGCTCTTTCAGCGCTACGCCGTGGGCAAATCGCGCCATTCCATTACCCAGCTCATGCAGCTGCGCCCCGACAGCGCCAATGTGGAGCGGGACGGCGCGCTGGAGACGGTAGACCCGGAGGAGGTCGCGGTCGGGGAAGTGATTCTGGTCAAACCCGGCGAAAAAATCCCCCTTGACGGCACGGTGCTCGACGGGAGCTCCGCGCTCGATACCGCAGCGCTGACCGGCGAATCCCTCCCCCGCGACGTCGCGTGGGGCGACGCGGTGCTCTCGGGCTGTGTCAACCTCGCAGGCCCCCTGCGCATTGAGGTGACAAAGCCCTTTGAGGAGTCCACCGTCTCTAAAATGCTCGAGCTGGTGGAAAACGCGGGGGCAAAAAAGGCCAAAACCGAGCGCTTTATCACCCGCTTTGCACGCTACTACACGCCCGCCGTTGTCTTTGCCGCCATCGCCCTCGCCGTGATCCCCTCCCTGTTTGACGGCAACTGGGGCCAGTGGCTGAGCCGCGCGCTGGTCTTTCTGGTGGTCTCCTGCCCCTGCGCCCTCGTCATCTCCGTCCCCCTGTCCTTCTTCGGCGGGATCGGCGGCGCGTCCAAGGCGGGCATTCTCATCAAGGGCGGGAATTACCTCGAGGTACTCGCCCGCGCCGACACCATGGCCTTTGACAAGACCGGCACCCTCACACGCGGCAGCTTTCAGGTCACCGCGCTGCGCCCGGCGCAGGGGTATGAAAACGCGGAGCTGCTGGAGCTCGCCGCGCTCGCGGAGCATTTCTCCAACCACGCCATCGCCCGCTCCATCCGCGCGGCCTGTCCCATCCCGCCCCATCCCGAGCGGCTGGGCGGCGACGTGGAGGAGTGCGCGGGCATGGGCGTGCGCGCGGAGATCGACGGACAGACGGTCTATGTCGGGAACCGCCGCCTGCTGGTGGATGCCGGTATCCCCTGCCCCGCGGCGGAGGGCGGCGGCGCGGCGGTCTATGTGGGCGCGGACGGGCGGTACGTGGGCTATCTCCTCATCGCGGATGCGGTAAAGCCCGGCGCGGCGCAGGCGGTTGCATCGCTCAAAGCCGTGGGGATCCGCAAAACCGTCATGCTCACCGGCGACACCGAGGCGGCCGCCCGCGCGGTCGCGCAGACCGTCGGCATTGACGAGATCCACGCCTCCCTCCTCCCCGCCGACAAGGTGGAAGCGGTGGAAAACCTTTTGCGCGAGGTCCCGCGCGGCGGGAGCCTCGCCTATGTCGGGGACGGTATCAACGACGCCCCCGTCCTCTCCCGCGCCGATGTGGGCATCGCCATGGGCGCGCTCGGCTCGGACGCCGCCATGGAGGCCGCAGACATCGTCCTGATGGACGACGACCCCTGCAAGCTCCCCGTCGCCATCACCATCGCCCGCAAAACCATGCGCATCGTGACGCAGAATATTGTCTTTGCGCTCGGCGTGAAGGTGCTCGTGCTTGTGCTCAGCGCGCTGGGCTTTGTCTCCATGTGGGCGGCGGTGTTTGCCGATGTGGGCGTTGCGGTGATCGCCATCCTCAACGCCATGCGCGCCCTGCGGCCCCCTGTGCAGGCGAGCGCCCCGCCCGCACCCGCGCAGGACGCTGAACTGCCCTGATTCGTTCGCCGGTACTTCTATTGATGGGGGTTCCCCTTGCCCGTGGGATGCTTGTCCTTATTTTCCGCCTGCTCGGCGGGAGGCAGGGCTCCGCCCTGCACCCTTTTTACGGGGGACGGG
>JAJBUC010000155.1 GCA_020860545.1 Oscillospiraceae bacterium
ATTAGTTTATGAATACAATCAAACAACAAAATTATAATACCCTGAAAAGCGGGAGAAAGTGAAATGGGCGCTACCCATAGCAAAGATAGCCGCGAAAACGTGGATAGGGAAATGGCAGCTATTATCTGCCGCTCCATCGCCACAGTATCTCTGTAGCCCGCCGGATTCCGGAACACAGCGCGTCAATCTCTGCTCGTGTGTTATAAAACGCAGGCGAAACTCTGGTGACAACCTCCAGGCCGAAGCTGGCGAGGAGCGGTTGGGCACAGTGGTTCCCGGAGCGGACTGCGACCCCCTGTTTATCCAGAAGACTTGCCAGATCGTAGGGGTGGACGCCGTCCACCCTAAATGACAAACATCCGGCCCGGTGGGCGGGGCTGCCCAATAGTGTGACACCCGCCAACATTTCCAGCTGGCGGGCGGTTTCGTCCAGCAACGTATGTTCCCACTGGGCAATGCCCTCCCGGCCCACTGCGTTCAGATAGCGGATTGCTGCACCCAGGCCGATAGCCTGGGCATAGCTGCCTGTTCCCGCCTCCAGCCGGTGAGGTAGGGGAGAGAAAGTGCTGCTTTGCTCCCCCGCAATATCTACCATGCCGCCGCCGTAGCGGGCGGGGATGAGTGATGCAAGGCACTCCCGTTTCCCATAGAGCACGCCAATGCCTGAAGGCGCAAGCATCTTATGCCCTGAGAAGCAGTAAAAATCGCAGTCCATGGCCTGCACGTCTGTCGACTCATGGCGCACCGCCTGAGCGCCATCTACCAAAAGAAGCCCGCCAACACTGTGGACAAAGGAGGCAAGCGCCCCAATTGGGTGGACAGCCCCTGTCACATTAGACACCTGTGTCACCGCCGCCAGCCGCGTCCGAGGGCCTAAAAGTGCCCGAAAGGCTGCAACATCCAGCGCCCCATTCTGTTGTGGTGCAACCCGGAGCACGGCGCTTCGTTCCAGGCAGAGCTGCTGCCAGGGTAAAAAGTTTGCGTGGTGCTCCAGCTGGGTGACAACAATCTCGTCACCGGCCTGAAGCATCGGCGCGATGCCCCGCGCCACCGTGTTGATGCTGTCGGTGGTCCCCTGGGTAAAGATGATCTCCTCTAAACCAGAAGCGTTCAAAAAAACCCGGACTGTCTCCCGCGCCTCCTCCAGATGGGCGGTGGCGCGCTCGCTGAGGGTGTGAATGCCTCGGTGAACGTTGGCGTTGTACTGGGTATAGTGCGCGGTCATGGCCTCCAAAACCTGCCTTGGAAGCTGGGTTGTGGCCCCATTGTCGAGATAGACTAGCGGTACACCGTGAACGGTTTGCTCCAGTATGGGGAAATCGGCGCGGCATTGTGCAACATCGATCACATTACACATCTCCTTCCTGCCGCGCATCAATGAGTGCGTTATACACAACGGATGCCAGCGTCCGAACCGTCTCCGCCGTTGTCAGATCAACGGGATTTGGCCGGATACCCAAATCTTGCTGAATTGCATAGAGCAAAAGCACCTTCTTGGTGGATTCTGAGGTCGCATGGTCGCAGGGCGCTGCCTGATCCAACTCCCGAATCATCTTCCGGTCAAGTTTCATCGTTCGTTGCAGACTCAGGGAGGCAAGCTCCATTAGATTTTCCTCCGCGCACGCATCCGAGAGCATGAACTTAGAGAAGATATAGGTTTTCAGGTGTGTGTAGATGAAATCAGGAGACAAGTCTTCCTCTGCCCGAATGATCTCCGCCTCTTTTTTCGCCACCCGCTTTGACGCGGAGAGTAGCGAGGCCACTAATTTTTTGCGTTGTGTTGTCTCCATATAAATCCCTCAAATATGCTGGGCAGCAAAACCCTGAATGGTTTCAATCACCGTGTGAATTCCCCGGAAGCGGTCTGTGGAGATCTGTGTACCAATATTGGTGTCCGCTATAAACCGTGGGCAATAGGCCACAATTTCCTCCGGGGTCCTGCCGTCTAACAGGCGCACCACAATGGAGAGAATGCCCCGAATAATCAGTGCCTCACTGTCCGCCCGGATGCCTACCTTGCCGTCTGTGTACTCCAATACAAGCCACACGCCGGATTGGCAGCCCCGAACCCGTGTCAGGCAGGTGCGTTCCTCCTGCGCTACATGGGGGAGGTCGGCGGAGATGGCCAAAAGGTATTCATACTGCAGGAACCAGTCCTCCAATGTGTTCAGATCCTCAATATACGAATCTTCAAGTTCCGCAAGACTCAACGTATGATCCACCGACACCAGCTCCGTTTCCGCTGTATCTGCAGTGGGGAGCGATCAAAATGATTGCCCCCCACTGCGGTTTTCTATAGATCTAATTACTTACACCTTTAATAGCTCCAAGCCGAGGGACTCACCAAGCAGCTCCAGCTCTCTGGCGTAATCGCCGTAGATCAGGGGCAGGTGGTTTCCGACCTGGCACTGCGCCTTAAAATACTTCTCCTGATCCGCCACCCGGTAGACCACATAGCCGTTGCAGTTATCCAGGTCATAGTCGCCGCCGCCGACGATTTCACCCTTGCCGATGAAGAGCTTTTTACAATCGGGTGACAAGCGGCAGAGGGTGATCTCCTGCCCCACATCCTGCTTAAAGTTATACCGGAGGACAGCGCCAAAGCCTTGGTCGTAGGCAAAATGGCGGATGCCGTAATGGGCTGTCTCCCCGTTGATGCCCCGGAGTTTCCGGTTTGGGACGGAATGACTTGTGTGATAGAGATTCGTCAAATCCTCTACATCGGCAAGATCTTCAATGCTAAACCGCTTCATGGGCCGGATGGTGCCATTCTGGTAGACCAGCGGCATGGTGTTGCCCATAAAAGGCGCTTTCCCCGAGATGGAGGAGAGGATGAGCATGGACAAAACACAGTCTATGTCGTACTCACAGGCGGAGGGGATACCCTGCTCATTCAAAAGCGAGTGGGTCAGACAGAAGGTAAACTGATCCTCATTGACCCGCCGTGTGGAGCAGAGATCCGGACAGGGCGCGGTGAAGCCGCAGCAGTCGTGATAATCCAACAGCTTCTTGACCTCAACATAAGCCTTGCAGGATTTCACCAGCTGCTCCCGGTCAATATGTACGTCATCGGCACCCGCAATCAGTTCATCTGCAAGGGTTTCGGCCTCTTTGATTTCTTCCTTTGTGATGTTGGGCGTATTGAGTCTGCCGGGAGTTGTATAGTTGCCGCCCTCGGGGATGGGCTTCATGTAGTCCATTAGTTCATGGATGTTGAGGAACCGGAAGGTGGTTCCAAACGTTTCCGTCACCTGATCCAAGGTGACAAAGGTGTCGTTTCCGCTCTTGGAGCCGTTGGAATCGAAGCGGACGGCGAGAAGAATTTGGGCTTCCTGCAGCGCCTTGCGGGTGCGGAGAGCCTTCATCTGGGCCGCAACGCCCTCCCAGGTCAGGTGGTCATAGCTGACGAGCCCCCGGCTCTTGACCGCAGCGCTGACAGCGGTGAGGTCGGCGTAGGTGACGGGGTCTTGAATAATAGGCTTGCGTGTCCGCTGGGCCAGCTCAATGAGGATGCCGCTGCGGGCAATGCCACCGGACATAAGAAACACATCGATCTGATCCAGATCCTTGGTCATCTCACGAAACGCGGCTTCAGGCATCCGCCAGTCATCCTCACACTGGAGGTACAAGGGCTCCATGACGTTCACACAGTCCGGCATGTGGGCGTATACATTGTCAAAGAATTTTTGCTTGAGCTCTTGGGCCATAATCAGCTCATACTCTGTGTGAAGCGCCTCGCCCTTGGCGAAACGGCAGGGGCCCTCGTAGTAGTACTGGTGAACCAGCCCCAGAAAAATGGGCTTTACATTGAGCTTGACATCCAATCCTCTTTGAATCATGATAGCATTCCCTACTTTCTAACGAATCAATTTCCTATCAAACGGCAACAACTCCGACTGTCTATGGGTTCAGTATAGATCATGCATGCCCAAAGCGCATCGGACGGTTCTCCAAAAAACCAGAATGCCCATTGTATCCATATAATTTCTATTTGTTTTTTGTGAATTGACGGGACAGGAGGACGGAACACGCTGTGTGCGTAAGCAAGTTGGCGTTTAGGATGGAATTTAATTTAGGTTTTCCACATTGCGACCAGATGTGTACCGGCGGGGATCAAATGGCGCTCTCAGTTCGTGTATTGTAGGAAGTGGTCTCCGGAAGAGGCTTTCATTGTCTGAATCAACAATAAAAAACGCTATTTGGGCCGGTGTCTGATCCGGCCGATACTCACGATAATAGAAGACTTCTTTTTTTGACCGTTTTGCACCATAGGAGCTACACAGTATCCATAATAATTTAGAGTATTTCCCAAAAAACGAGGATGTGATATAATGAAAATAAAATAGAATGGGGATAGAAGGGAGACGGCTGATATGCGAATTACGCTGAAACTGATTCTCAATGAGCTGGGCTATGAATATGAGGGCAACACAAGCGAGCAGGAGAATCCCACCTTTGCATGTGTCGAACTTTTGGCCGCGCACGGTGCCGACCTATCCGGACAGTCCCTCCTGGTCTGCCCCCTTTCTGAGGCCCTGACACTTACAGGACGGACGCAGGGGCTCCATTTCCTATGTGTGCGGGATCGGGTGGTTGATGCCATGGAGTCGCTGGAGGCCATGCGGGGTATTGTCGTTATCAGAAAGAATCTCTCCATGCGGGAGCTGTTCAATGAGACTCAGCGCATTTTTGTCCGCATCAGCAACTGGATTATCGACATGCACCGCTCCGTCATGCGTAATGAGGGCATTCAGGCCCTGATCACCCTCAGCGAACCCATTATCGGCAACCACATCGCTGTCATGGACCCGACCTTCAAGCTAATGGCTTACACCAAAAATGTGGAGACCGACGACCCGGTGAGCAACGCGCTTGTCCAGCACGGCTACCACCCACTGGAGACTGTGGAGCGCTTCAAGCTCCACCGCCGCTTTGAGCAGTTTGAAAAGGCCGACGGCATCATCGTCAGCGAGGATTTCGTCACCTCCGAGTATGTGACGGTGAAAAAGGTCTTTCGCTGCCGGAACAGCTACTCGGTGCTGGTGGTTATGGTTTGCTGCGCCAAGGCCCTCTCTGATGGCCTCTTGGATCTTTTTAAGCTCCTCATGGAGAACCTACAGATCTATGTGGATAGGGACTATCCCCCTGAGGGCAATTTTGGTCCGGTGAACGCCCTGGTCTGTGACCTGCTGGACGCCAAGGTGGTGAGCATGGATGAGGTGCAAAAGCGCGCCCACTATGCAGGGCTTTCGTTTCGTGCCCAGTATGATCTATTCCTCCTTCATTTTGATGACACGCTCAACGTCCCAATCGGCCGTCTGGTTAGGGATTTGGAAGACCTGCTTCTGTTCTCCCACGTCCTCTCATATCAGCGGAGCATTCTGATCCTGAACCACTACGACGGTGAGCGGATGCCTGACCGTGCGGCACGACTGGTCCAGGTGAACACTGTGATCGGCTCGCTGACCGCCGCCTGTGGCATCAGCAGCCTCTTTTCAGACCTCTGTGAACTTCCTACTGCGCATGAACAGGCCTCCGTTGCAATCCGCACGGGAACCCAGCTCAGGGGGAAGCCAAACAACCATGCCGATAGCGATACGCAGTGCAAATGTTATGATTTTGAGGACTATGTCCTGTACCGGTTAATTGCCATGGGGCTGTCTGAGTCCCCGGACGTTTTCAAAAACAGCTTTTTCTACCGGGCCATCCAGACCTTGACTGAATATGAGCGCAAGCACAATACTAAGGTACTTCAGCTGATGTACACCTATCTCCAGTGTGAACGCCGGGCTACAGAGACCTGCACCCGCTTGCATATGCACCGCAATACGGTGCTGTATCATATCAAGCGCATAGAAGAGATTCTGAATATCTCATTGGAAGATCCGGAAATCCGCCTCAAGCTCATGCTTGGCTTCAAACTCCGTGAGCTAAACCAGAGCGGCAGCACAGGTGAGGCATGAGAGCAACGGTGGTGTGAGAGGACGGCTACTCAATGAATGGGTAGCCTCCTACTCGATTGCGCGCATATTGTGAAAAGTGAATTTATATGGTATACTTTTATTTATTATAGTCTTTCCTGCTTGCTGAGGGGGTTCCCCCACCGCGAGAAGTACGGATGAACAAAATAATTCCCCGCCCCCCAGTAGGGAGACGGGGAACACGCAGGTGTTAATCGTCAATTTCGAACGAGATGACATTGCCGTTAGCGGCGTTGATCTCATATTCATACTTTAGGCCGTTGGAGACCTTGAATTCCACCTCATAGATGGTCATGCCGTCGTCCCGGTCCAGCTCTGCTTTTATCTTCGTCACCGAGCTCGCGGCAACGCCCGCATGGTTCATGGCGATTTCTTTGGCGCTGTCGGCAGTGATCAGGGTGCTGCTGGTGCTGGTAGTGTTGTTGTTGGTAGTGTTGTTATTGGTAGTGTTGTTGCTTGTTGTGGTTTTTGTGGTCTGCATGGTCTTGACCTCTTTCTTCACCACAGCACCGCTCACGGCGTTGATCTCATAGTCATACTTTGTCGTGTCGGAGGCAAACTCCAGATCATAGACCCGTACGCCGTTTTCACGGTCAAGCGAGACGTCCGTAACGGTAACCTGATCGCGGGTGAGTCCGGTGTCCGTCAGGGCATAGGAGAGGGCTTGCTCCATCGTGAGATAGGTTACAGTGTCGGTGCTGCTGTAGGAGATGGCTTGTGTGTATTGGGCGAGCACCGCGCCGGTGTTGGCGTCGATTTCATATTTATATCGGGTGGTGTCGGTCAGGAAGACAACGCCATAACGGGATACGCCCTGTGCGTCATAGAGCGCAATATCTGCGATGGTGACCTTGTCCTCGGTTAGCCCTGCGTCGGTGATGGCGGCTGTGGCCGCCTGCTCTGCGGTCAGGTTTGTGACCGGGCGCGCGGCGGACGAGACGGTGAAGAGGCTCAGGATAAGCGTGGCGGTAAGGGTGAGGGCGAGGAGCAGGGCTCCTCTTTTCTTTGTAGTTAACATGTTATTTCAGTCCTTTCTGTTGTCGCGGTTTGTTCCGCTTTACACAAAGACTAATGCGGGGCAGACGAGTTTTATTGCACACAATAAAAAAAGTTTTTCATGCGATAAATTGTGCCGTTAATACATTATCTAATCGGAGGGTGGAGGCTACACTATGTTTTTGATGACGACTGTCTCGGCGGAGGAGACGAAACGGCGCACACGCGCACACGCGCAGAACGTGGATGAGAACTTGATTCTGCGCATTTCGAGCGGAGACACGGAGGCATTGGAGGCGCTGTATATGCAGACGAAGTCCGCCGTGTTTGGCTTCACCCTGTCCATTTTGCACAACTGGCAGAATGCAGAGGACGTTCTGCAAGATGTTTATCTCCGTATCTGGGACGCCGCCGCGTCATACCATCCGCAGGGCAAACCGATGGCGTGGATTTTGACGATCACCCGCAACCTGTCGCTGATGAAGCTGCGTGACCGGGAGCGGCAGCACTTTAGCCTCATCGAGCAGGTGGACTCCCTCACGGACGAGGATGTCATCGATGACCGGCTCAACCGGGTGCTCATCCAGACCGCGCTCGACGCCCTCGCGGAGGAGGAGCGGGAGATTGTGGTGCTGCACGCACTCTCCGGCCTCAAGCACAGGGAGATTGCAGACCTGCTGGCGCTGCCGCTTTCGACAGTGCTCTCGAAATACCGCCGCGCGCTGGCAAAGCTGAAATTGGCATTAAAGGAGGGGGAGTGACATGAAAAAGCAAGTGGAGATTCGTCTGGCGGACGCCATTGAAAAAGAGACGCCCGATGTGCTGCCCCGTATCCTGCAGCGCATTGCGGAGAAGCGGGAGACACAGGAGGCGCAGCATGTCGTCGCGCCCGCTGTAAAGAAACGATCACCGCTGCGCGCGTGGGCGGTTGCGGCGGCCGCCGTGCTGGTGCTGGCACTGGGCGGCACGTATACCTATCGAAACCTGACGCCGGACTCCTCTATCGCGTTGGACGTCAATCCCAGCATTCTGCTTACGGTCAACCGGCAGGAGCGCGTGCTCTCCGTCACGCCGCAAAACGCCGACGCGGAGGTGGTGCTGGACGGGATGGATTTAAAGAATGTGGATTTGGATGTGGCGGTCAACGCCCTCATCGGTTCCATGCTTAAAAACGGGTATATCAGCGAGCTTGCAAACTCCGTGTTGATCAGTGTGGAAAACAGCGACCCGGCCAAGGCCGCGCAGCTGCAGGAGCATCTGGCGCAGAGCGTGGGTGAGCTGCTGCGCGCCAACAATCTGGCTCCCTCGGTACTCAGCCAGACAGTGACGGAGGATGAAGCCGTCAAGGCGCTTGCGGAGGAGTACGGCATTTCGGAGGGGAAGGCGTCGCTCATCTATAAGCTGGTGGAGCTCGACGCCACGCTTACTGTGGATCATCTGGCAAAGCTGCAGGTAAACGACATCAAGCTGCTCATTGAGGCGCGGCAGGAGACCCCCGCCGGTGTGAGCGCGGAGGGGACGGCGTCGAGCGCAGCGTATCTGGGCACCGACGCGGTAAAAGAGATCGCCCTGGCCGACGCGGGGCTGGACGCGGCAGAAACCACCTTCTACGAGATTAGTTTTGACCTTGACGACGGGCAGATGGTTTACGAGCTGGAGTTTATGAGCGCGGGGACAGAGTACGAGTATGAAATTGACGCTGCGTCCGGGGCGATTCTCCAAAAGGAGCAGAAGGGGAATGCAAAGGAGCAGACGAAGAACACGACCGCGCCGACCGCCCCCGCGACATCGCCGCTCATTGGGGTGGAGAGCGCAAAGGACTGCGCCCTCAAGGATGCGGGGCTGAGTGCTTCGGAGGTCACTTTCTCCAAGGCAAAGCTGGACGAAGAGGATGGGGTGCAGGTCTATGAGATTGAGTTCCGTATGGGGAAGATCAAATATGAGTATAAAATAGACGCCGCGACCGGCGCGGTTTTGGAGGCAGAGCAGGACGACTGACGGGTATGATTTCTTTAGAAAAGATAAAATTTGTATCTTTTTCCTTGTGTTATGGCACGAAAACGGGTATACTGTTTTTTGTTAACATAATGTAAAACAAGTGAGGAATACCATATGCCGGGCAAAAGAAAAAAGGCACGCTGTTCGCCGATACAACGTGCATGGAAATTTTTTTATCGTGGTCTGGTGATCTGCTCCGCCCTGATCGTGGCGCTTTTCTGTGCGTATAAGCTAGCGGCAAAGCCGCCGACGATGGCGGCGGACGCGGTCCCTCCGGCACAGGGTGCTGCAGACGCTGAGACGCTGGCGCAGGAGGATAGCGCCTGGACGCGCAAGCCGTACACCTATACCATCCTGCTGGTTGCGAGCGATCAGGAGAGCGGCAACGCCGATACCATCATGGTCTGCACCTACGACACCGTTAATCAGAAGGTGGGCCTTGTGTCCATTCCGCGCGATACCATGGTAGACCGCACTACACCCAAGATCAACTCGGTCTACCATAACGGTCCGGAGGAGATGGCGGCCGTCGTTTCGGATATGCTCGGCATTCCCATTGACTACTATATCGCCGCAGATATGACTGGGTTTGCAAAACTCGTAGATGCTGTGGGCGGCATTGACTTTGATGTGCCTGTCTATATGAGCTATGACGACCCCGTGCAGGACCTGCACATCCACTATAGTGCCGGTATGCAGCACCTGACTGGCGCGCAGGTGCTGGAGGTTGCGCGCTGCCGCAAGAATTACGACAGCAAAGGCAATCTCTATGATGCGTATCCCGACGCGGATATCGGCAGAACCCGCACCCAGCAGGCGCTGCTTACGGCAATTGTGAAAAAGGCGCTGTCGAATCCGCAGAAGGCGGGCAGTTATTTGTCTATCCTCACTGAATATGTAAGAACCGATTTCTCAACAGGGGAGCTGCTCTGGTTTTTGGAGCCCGCGCTTGGTTTGGATTTCTCGACCGGCATTTCGACAGAGACGCTGCCGGGGGACGGCTCCGTGCGCTACCGGGGCACGTCGTGGTGCTATGAGCTCTATCCGGAGGAGTGCCTTGCCATTATCAACGACTTGCTCAATCCGTATACGCAGGATATTACGCTGGATCGGACCAATATGGCGCAGGCGTCGTAGGTGCATGTTTGGAGGGCTTACCATGCCGGGGCGGTGTGGTATAC
>JAJBUC010000010.1 GCA_020860545.1 Oscillospiraceae bacterium
TGTGTTTAAGATAATCCTAAAATCTGTTGTTATATTGCACATATTTTATGTTAAATTTTTGGCAACCAAATAGCCGCCTTCTTCGCTCCGGCGGAATAAAATCCAATTTAACACTTGTGAAAGGAACGCCTTTTATGATAGTATTAGAGTGCATACAATGACAGCATTTGCAAGGTGAGGAGATGGGATTTATGCGTTCGGAGGAATTTAATACGCCGGTCAACCCGTATCACTACGTTTTGCACTGCATCGGCGGGAAGTGGAAGATGACCATTTTGCATGAAATTCATGCGCGCGGGAGCATCCGCTTCAATCAAACGCTAAAGATTCTGCCCATCTCTGAAAAAGTATTCAGCCAGCAGCTGCGCGAGCTGGTATCCGCAGGACTGATTGAGCGAATTGCCTATGACACCGTCCCACCGAAGGTGGAATACGTACTCACCACACACGGCGAAACCCTGATTCCCGCGCTGGATATCCTCTATATCTGGAGTATCCGAAGAATGGATGAGCTGGATATCCCAATTGATGAAAATGCCTTTAGCGTGCATAAATCCGGAAAATATCTCGATGCCCTTGGCGACATCATGCACGAGCAGCATTGCGTGTCTGATGAGGAGACAGCGAAGTTTTCGCAGACGGACGAAGCATAAGAAGCAAGGCGGCGGCATGGTGCTGCAGCCTTGCTTTCGCGCGTGGCAGCCGTATTCGGTTCAATGCAACTTTTTAGGAGACGATTTGGCGTGGCGAACATTAAAAAGGATCTCACGCAGGGCGGTGTGGCACAGCAGCTGATGCGTTACTCCTCCCCCCTGGTCATATCGAGCCTGCTCCAGGCGATGTACAGCATCGCGGATATGGCTGTGGCGGGACATTTTATTACCGGAGCAGCCCACGACAACGCCATGTCCGCACTCAATACCGTCGGGATTATTATGAATATGATTACCCAAATCGCCATCGGTCTGACCATTGGCGGCAACGTGCTCATCAGTCAGTATTTTAGCAAGAAGGAGGACGAAAAACGCAGGCAGGCCTCCGGGACGCTATTTTCCCTGTGCCTGCTTATCGGCCTTGTCATGGCGGTCGTCTTCCTGCTCTGCGGCCGGCAGTTTCTGATGCTCCTGCGCTCCCCCGCGTTGGAGGATTCCGTCACCTATTTCAGCGTCTGCGCCATCGGTATCTTCTTTATTTTCGGCTACAATGCCCTCTCCGCCGTACTGCGCGGGGTCGGGAACTCCAATATCCCATTTTTCTGCATTTTGCTTTCTGTAATACTGAACATTTTTCTGGATATTTATTTTGTGGCCGTGCTCGGCTGGGGCGTGCGGGGCGCGGCGTTCGCCACCCTGTTTTCTCAGATACTTTCGTTTTGCATCGCGCTGCTGTTCTGCGTGCGCCACGGCAACGATCTCGGGATCCACCGCCGCTATATCATACCGGAGCGCAGCATGGTAAAGGCGACACTCCGCCTCGGCCTGCCCACAGCGTTCCAGTATACCATCGCAAGCCTGTCATGGCTGACCATGGCGGCGCTGATTAACGGGCACGGCGCATCGGTATCGGCAGGCAACGGCGTCTCTAACCGCATACGCGATATCTGCCAGATTTTCATCACCTCCATGTCCGGCGCGGCAGGCACCATGTGCGCGCAGTGCATCGGCGCAAAGCTCTACGACCGCGCGGAGGAGGTCATGAAAACCTGCCTCAAAATCACCCTGCTCATGGCTGGCATTATTATTGTGGTGGTGGAGATTTTTGCCCCGGCCTTTTGCCGCATGTTTAATCCGTCGGACGAGGCGTTGCGCTGGGCCGTGCTCAATCTGCGCATTGAGATCGTGGGACAGATTTTTTACGCCGGTATGTACTCCTATAACACAGTGGCGACAGGTTCTGGGCATACTATTTTTATCATGCTCAACTCCTTCTTAAACTGCATTGTCGTCCGGCTGATCCTCGCGATCATTCTCAACCACTTTCTCGGACCTGTCGGCATTTATATTGCCTGCGGTATTGCGGTTGCAAGCTCAGTGCCGGTCAGCATGTGGTTCTACCGCTCCAACCGGTGGAAGACCTCCGTCGGACTGACATAAAAATTTCTAAAACGGTAAGGTGATATAGAATGGAAGAAACTAAAATACACGAATTGCAGCGAACGGCGGCGCGCGCGCGGCTGCTGGCCATGGAGATGGTATACACCGCCGCATCCGGGCACATCGGCGGCTCGCTATCCGCTATGGACATCCTGACAGCGCTCTACTTTGACCGCCTGCGGGTCAACCCCGCCGTACCCAAGGATCCGGCGCGTGACCGCTTCGTTCTGTCCAAGGGACACTGTACGCCGGCGCTCTACGCGGTTCTGGCGCTGCGCGGCTATTTTGATTGTGCGGAGCTGAGGCTTTTCCGCTCAATTGACGGCCATTACTCCGGCCACCCCGATATGACCTATGTCCCCGGCGTGGACATGTCCACCGGCAGTCTGGGGCAGGGCATTTCCGCCGCAGTTGGGATGGCGCTTGCCGGAAAACTGGACAAAGCCTCTTACCGCGTATACGCTCTGCTTGGCGACGGGGAGACGCAGGAGGGGCAGGTCTGGGAGGCGGTGATGTCCGCCCATAAGTACCAACTTGATAACCTCTGTGCCATCGTCGACGTGAACGGCCTGCAAATTGACGGCAGAACCGCCGATGTGATGCCGACCGAACCGCTGGACGCGCGTTTTACCGCCTTTGGCTTTCACACCATCACAGTGGACGGGCATGACTTTTCCGCCCTGCGTACCGCGCTGGACACGGCGGAGACAGTCAAGGGACAGCCTGTCGTTATCCTCGCCCATACCGTCAAGGGCAAGGGCGTTTCCTTTATGGAAAACGACGCAGGCTGGCACGGCAAAGCGCCCAACGCCGAGCAGTACGCACAGGCGCGCGCTGAGCTGGAGGCTACGCTCGCTGATTTGGAGGGGAAATAGGATGGCAGAGAAGATTGCAAGCAGAGCGGCCTATGGCAAGGCTCTTGTCGCGCTGGCAGAGGAATATCCGGAGCTGGTGGTGCTGGACGCGGACCTTTCGAGCGCAACCATGTCCAAGGAGTTTTCCAAAGCCTATCCCGACCGTTTTTTTAATATGGGCATTGCGGAATGCAACATGATGGGTGTTGCCGCGGGGCTTGCTGCCTGCGGGAAAAAACCTTTTGCGAGTACCTTTGCCATGTTTGCCGCCGGGCGCGCCTTTGAGCAGGTGCGCAACTCCATCGCGTACCCACGCCTGAACGTGAAGGTCGTCGGCTCGCACGGCGGGCTCTCGGTCGGTGAGGATGGCGCGACCCACCAGTGCTGTGAAGATTTTTCCCTGATGCGTACGATCCCCAATATGCTCGTCTGCTGCCCCTGCGACGCTAACGAGATGACACACGCGGTCAAGGCGCTGCTCGACTATGACGGCCCCGCTTACCTGCGCCTTGGAAGGCTCGCAGTAGAATCGGTCACCGATACCGTGCCGGATTATCACTTTACGCTCGGCAAAGGCATCACCCTGCGCGCCGGTACCGACGCCACCATTGTCGCGGTCGGCCTGATGGTGCAGATGGCGTGCAAGGCGGCGGAGCTGCTGGCGCAAGAGGGGCTCTCTGTGCGCGTTGTCGACATGCACACCATCAAGCCCCTCGACGAGCAGCTGCTCCTGCGCGCGGCGCGCGAGACGGGCGCAATTGTGACCACTGAGGAGCATAATATCATCGGCGGTCTGGGCGCTGCCGTCGCAGAATACCTCTCCTCCGCCTGCCCGGTTCCCGTGCTCCGCCACGGCGTGGAGGACACATTCGGCCGCTCCGGCAAGGCCGAGCTTGTGATGGCGCACTACCACCTGACGCCAGAGGGGATTGCCGAAAAAGTGCGGCAGGCGGTCACACAGAAAAATAAGTAAAGCCAAACGGCATGTACACCGGATCCGGTGTGCATGCCGTTTCAGACTCAATACAAAAGGGACAGATTTGCAAGGCGGAACGGAAGCTCGTGTGAGCGACAACCACCATCACAGTCCGCTTTCCTGCCTGCTGTCGAGCAACTCCAACGCTCCGCAGAGCATCTGTGCGGCGTCACCGCGTGTCAGAGTGTCCTGCAGCATCAGCGCACCGGTCTCACTGGTCTGCAATACGCCGCTCCGTTCCAGATTCACCGCAGACTGAACTGCCCATACGGGCTCGGTATCGAGGTCTGTATAGCTTCCGCTCGCCGCCGCGTCGCGCATCTGGAGCGCGCGGCTCAGGATGACGGACGCCTCCGCTCTGGTGACGGTATTTTCCGGCTGGAACACCACCTGTCCGCTATCTGAATCGACAGTGCCTTCCACCAATCCGACTTTCAGCGCCGCAGACACATACCCTTTGGCCCACGTCGGAATGGTGTCATCATCGGAAAAACCGGTACGCGTCACACCCTCCAGCGCTTCGGTGCCGACCGTGTTCATCGCCATGGTCAAAAACTCGCTCCGGCTGACCGGCGTGCCGGAATGGAAGAAATAGGCCCCGCCGATGTTCTCACCGACGAAAATCCCTTCCTCCGCCAGCCGGATCGCCGCTTTATGGGAGGGGTCACCATCCATATCGGCATAAGATACCTTGGTGGCGGGCTTTTTGATCTCCACCTTTACCGTTGCCGCCGGGGAGGTGTTTCCCACCGCATCGACCGCGACATAGGTGAAGGTGTCTTTGCCGGTCTTGTTTTCATACGGGGTGTAAACGAACGTGTCGCCGCTCTCCGCGATGGTCACCGCGCCCCGCGCAGGCTTGTCCACAAGGCGGAACGACAGAATATCCCCCTCCGGGTCAACCGCCGCAAAGCGCTCTGTCACAGCAACATTTTTATAGGTGGTAAAGGTGAGGTTTTCCGCAATCGGCGTACCGTTTTCTGCGGCAAGCAGGTGCAGCCCCACCGTCACCTCCTTGCCATACGTCCCGTCCTGAAAGACCGGCTGGAAGGAAAACGCGGTCTCCATTCCGCCGGCCGACGTGGTCGTGGTAAAGCAAAGCGCTTCTACCGCCGCCATATCCACACGGTCACCCACTGTGATGGGCTGCTCCCCCATTGTCAGCCGCCCCGCCGCCGTATCCGGCAGGCTTTCCACAATAATCGCCTGCAACGTCGCATTCCCCTCTACCTGAAAATCATCCGCCGAGAAGAGAATGGTGCCGCCGGTGAGTCCGTTTTTGGTAAACGCGGTCACAGTCGCCTCCTCGTCACCGCCAAATAAGATAGCCGACGCAGGTACGCCCAGTGCAAGGGTCAGCGCCAGCACCGACGCAAGCGCTGCAAGCTTACGCCGAATTGTTTTCTTTCCAGCCATTCAGAATTACCTCCTCTGCTTTCCGCAGCATAATCTATCCGTATGTTTCTCCAATAGCGCCATTTTATGCACCACAAGATAATCAGAATTTTTGCTTGACTTTTCGCTTGAAATCATGTATCATCTTTTTTGCAAATGTAAAGCTTTTTCCCTTTACATTGAGAGGAGGGCGTTGTGTGAAAAATCAGGCTTACCGCATGGCAATGCTCTTCGATTTTTTTGGTGAGGTGCTCACGGAGCGGCAAAAGGAATTTTTTGACCTTTACTACAATGAAGACCTCTCCCTTGCTGAGATCGCCGAGAATTACAACATTACCCGTCAGGGTGTACGCGATGTCATTGTCCGCGCAGAGGCAATCCTGACCGAGCTGGAGGATAAAACGGGTATCGTGAAGCGCTTTCATAACATGCAGAGCCATTTATCCGGAATCAGCGACGCCCTTGGCGCGCTGAGCACATATAACGACACCTCCCTCCAGAACGACACCATCTATGAGATTTGCGATACTCTGGCGTCACATCTGGAGTCACTCAGGCAAGAGCAGGCATAATACATCTCACTGTGAAAGGAGCAGGTGCAGCAATGGCATTTGAAGGACTGACCGAAAAACTCTCCGCCGCGTTCAAGCGCCTGCGCGGGAAAGGCCGCCTGACCGAAGCCGACGTGCGGGAGGCGATGAAGGAAATCCGCATGGCGCTGCTGGAGGCGGACGTCAACTTCAAGGTTGTCAAGCAGTTCATCTCCGCCGTTACAGAGCGCGCCATCGGTGCCGATGTACTCGAAAGTCTGACCCCCGCCCAGATGATCATCAAGATCATCAACGAGGAGCTCATTGCCCTTATGGGCAGTGAGAATATGAAGCTCACCATCTCCTCCAAGCCGCCTACGATCGTCATGCTGGTCGGCCTCAACGGCGCAGGTAAGACGACCAACGGCGCGAAGCTCGCAGGGCTCATGAAAAAGCAGGGCAAGCGCCCCCTTCTTGTCGCGTGTGATACCTTCCGTCCCGCCGCCATTGAGCAGCTCGAGATTGTCGGCGGACAGCTGGACATACCCGTGTTCCAAATGGGGCAGGCGGATCCGGTGGAGATTGCCCTCTCCGGCATTGCACACGCTAAACAGCACGGCAATGACATTGTCTTCCTCGACACCGCCGGCCGGCTGCATGTGGATGACGAGCTGATGGAGCAGCTCAAGGTGATGAAGCAGGCGGTGGAACCAACCGAGATTCTGATGATTGTAGATGCGATGATCGGCCAGGATGCCGTCAACGCCGCACAGACCTTTGACGAGGCGCTGGACATCACAGGCGTCATGCTCACCAAGCTCGACGGCGATGCCCGCGGCGGCGCGGCGCTCTCCATCAAATCGGTCACGGGTAAGCCGATCAAGTTTATCGGCGTGGGGGAAAAGCTCGATCAGATTGAGCCGTTTCACCCGGAGCGTATGGCCTCCCGCATCCTCGGCATGGGCGACATGCTCTCTCTTATTGAAAAAGCGCAGCAGAGTTTTGACGAGGATAAGGCGGCAAAGCTGGAGCAGAAAATACGGAAAAACCGCTTTACCCTGACCGATTTTTACGATCAGTTGACGCAAATCAGAAGCATGGGTTCCCTATCTGATATCGCGGGTATGCTGCCCGGCTTTAACGCGAAGGCGCTTGACGACGCCAACGTGGATGAAAAGGCCCTTGGGCGCACCGAGGCGATTATCCTTGCCATGACGCCGGATGAGCGTGAGAATCCCGCGGTACTCAACAGCAGCCGCAAAAAGCGCATCGCCGCCGGCTCCGGTACGAAGATTGTAGACATCAACCGCCTGCTCAAGCAGTTTGAAATGATGCAGCAGATGACCCGCCAGATGAGCGGCGGCAATCTGAAAAAGCTGGGGAAATTAGGAAAAATGGGGAAATTCCCCGGTCTCCCCTTTTGATTGTTTTGTTGGCTTGCGCCGAACCGGCGCTTCCATATATCAAATGAGAATCCCAAATGGAGGTGAATTCCCATGGTTAAGATCAGACTGCGCCGTATGGGCGCAAAGAAGACCCCTTTCTACCGCATCGTGGTGGCCGACTCCCGCTATCCCCGTGACGGCCGCTTCATTGAGGAAATTGGTACCTATAATCCCCTGAAGCAGCCCGCTGAAATCAACGTAAACGCGGAGCGTGCACAGGCATGGATTAAAACCGGCGCTCAGCCGACCGATACGGTACGTGCCTTGCTGAAAAAAGCCGGCGCGCTGTAAGGAGGAGCTGATTGATGAAAGAGCTTCTCATTTACATTGCGCAAAATCTGGTCTCCAATCCGGACGCTGTTTCGGTCACCGAGCACAGCGGCGCGGATGAGACCGTTTTGGAGCTGCACGTCGCACCGGAGGATATGGGAAAGGTGATCGGCCGTCAGGGCCGCATTGCCAAGGAGATCCGCACCCTGATGCGCTCCGTTGCACAGCATAAGGGCACAAGAGTTTCCGTGGAAATCATGGAATAATAGAGTAAATGTAGAAAACAAAGCGCACATCGAATGTGTGATGTTTTTTTCCACTTTGCTCTAAGCGGCGGGGATGTCGTCCCCGCCGCTTTTGTGCAATACACGCTCATGATTGGGAGGTACCAATGAAAAAGGAATTGATCGAGGCGGGGCAGATTGCGAATACGCACGGCATTCAGGGCGAAATAAAAATTGTACCCTGGTGCGACACGCCGGAATTTTTGTGTGGCTTTTCTACACTATACATTGACGACAAACCTGTCCGGGTGATCTCCAGCCGGGTGCATAAGCACAACGTCCTCGCGGAGCTGGAAGGGGTCACCGATATCAACGCCGCCATGCGGCTCAAGGGGAAGACCGTCTATCTCCGCCGAGCCGATATCACCTTACCGGAGGGGCGGCATTTTATTGCGGATCTGATTGGCTTGGATGTGATTGACGCAGAGAGCGGCGAGACGCTCGGCGTCCTCACCGACGTGCTCACCCCGCCCGCCCATCCGGTTTATGTGGTAAAAGGGACAAACGGCGAATTCATGGTTCCCGCCGTTGACGCCTTTGTTGCCGAGACCAACGTTGCGGCCGGCTATATCAAGGTGCGCGTGATTGAGGGGATGATGACCTGATGTACCGGATTGATATTATGACTCTTTTTGACGAGACGGTGGGCGACATGATGAGTGAGTCCATTTTGGGCCGGGCGCAGGAGCGCGACCTGCTGCGCATTGAGGCACATCAAATCCGCGATTACACGCACAATAAGCAGCGGCAGGTGGATGACTACCCGTACGGCGGCGGCTATGGTGCCGTGATGCAGGCCGACCCGCTCTACCACTGCTGGCAGCACATCACCGACACCTACGGGCCCGGTCATACCATCTACCTCTCCCCCTGCGGCAAAACCTTCACACAGGCGGATGCACGCCGTCTGCGCGATGATTATACGCATCTCATCCTTGTCTGCGGGCATTACGAAGGAATTGACGAGCGGTTTATCGAGGGATATGTTGACGAGGAAATTTCTATCGGTGATTTCGTCCTGACCGGCGGCGAACTGCCCGCGATGGCAGTCGCGGATGCCGTCTGCCGCCTCATCCCCGGGGTGCTCTCCGATCCTTCCTGCTTTGAGGATGAGAGCCACTGGAACGGCCTGCTGGAGTACCCGCAGTATTCCCGCCCTGAGACGAGGCAGGTCCGCAGCGTCCCGACCATCCTCCTCGCCGGTCATCATGCAAATATCGCCAAGTGGCGGCGCAAGCAGGCGATACTGCGCACCAGAGAACGCCGTCCCGACCTCTATGCCAAGCTCGACCTGCGTGCCAAGACGGATCAGAAGCTGCTGCGCGAGCTGGCGGAAGAAACAGGGGAATAAACAATGGATTTATGTAACAAAGACGATATTCAGGCGCTGCTCCGGCGGCACGGCTTTTATTTCTCCAAACGAATGGGGCAAAATTTTCTCATCGACGCCGCGGTGCCGCAGTGCATCGCGGAGGCATCCGGCGCGGATGCGCACTGCGGCGTGCTGGAGATCGGACCAGGCATCGGCGCGCTCACTGTGCAGCTCGCAGCACGTGCGCAGCGGGTCATCGCGGTGGAGCTCGACCGCTCCCTCCTCCCTATTTTAGATGAAACCCTTGCGCCGTATCCGAATGTCACGGTTCTCTCCGGTGATGCCATGCAGATGGAGCTTCCCCAGCTTGTCTCAGAACACTTTTCGGGCCTTACTCCCCTTGTCTGCGCAAATCTGCCGTATAATATTACAACTCCTGTCCTCACCGCGCTGCTGGAAGCAGGCTGCTTCCAGCGCATCACTGTTATGGTGCAGCGGGAGGTCGCACTGCGCACCTGCGCCGCACCGGGCACGCCGGACTACGGCTCCTTTTCCGTCTTCTGCCGTTACCATGCTCTGCCGGAGCTGCTTTTTGACGTTCCACCGGACTCCTTTCTGCCTGCACCCAAGGTTTTTTCCTCCTTCCTGCAGCTGTAAACGCGCAGCTCTCCCCCTGCGGAGGTGGAGGACCCCGTGCTCTTCTTTCTGGTTGTGCGCGCCTCCTTCGCCCAACGGCGCAAGACACTGCTCAACGGACTCTACGCCTTCTTTGGCAGCCGCGTCGATAAGGCCACCCTGCGTCAGATACTGCAAGCCCTCTCCCTCCCTGAAGATATTCGCGGCGAGCGGCTCGGTATCCCGGAATTTGCCGCACTCTCTGCCCTGTTGGCACGTCATCTTTGAACTCAACAGTCTAATTCAGAAATTTCTATAAAAAAATCTTGACAAATCAAATTATATTTGGTAACATTAACT
>JAJBUC010000087.1 GCA_020860545.1 Oscillospiraceae bacterium
CCACATCGTACTGGGTGAGGGCGGCGTCCGTTGTGGCATCGGTGGTACCGGCCGAGTTATTGCCACCCATACCACCACCCATACCACCGCGGCCGCCGCCGCCCATCATTCCTCCCATCCCGCCGCGGCCGCCGCCACCGCCACCGCCGCTTAAGCTGCGGGTAACCATGTTCAAAATGCTGCCGAGTCCACCACCGCCACCGCCGCCGCTACCTGCCATTTAAATCACACGCCCCTTCCTGCATCGCCCAACGCATCTTCTTTCTCCGTCATTGCCAGCTCCCGAACGGAAGTTACAAGTCCCGCCATATTCTGAATTTCCGATGGGATAATAATCTTGGTTGCCTTGCCGTCAGCCGCCTTTGCAAACGCCTCTAATCCCTTCAATCGGAGCACCTCTTCGCTCGGACGCTTGGCATTCAAAAAGTCGATGCCGTCCGCGTTGGCCGACTGTACACTGCGAATCGCCTGCGCATGCCCCTCCGCCTCGCGGATGGATGCCTCCTTTGCCGCCTCGGCGCGCAAGATGAGTGATTCTTTCTCCGCTTCCGCGCGCAGAATGGCGGACTGCTTCTCCGCCTCCGCGTTGAGAATGGAGGACTGCTTTTTGCCTTCCGCCACCAGAACGGTCGCAGACTTTTCGCCCTCAGCAATGAGGATTGCCTCACGCCGCTCGCGTTCCGCCTTCATCTGTTTTTCCATCGCGTCCTGGATGGCCGCCGGAGGCGTAATATTCTTTAGCTCCACGCGGTTGATCTGAATGCCCCACGTGGTCGTCGCCTGATCCAGCGCCGCACGCATCTTTGTATTGATCATCTCGCGGCTTGTGAGTGTCTCGTCGAGTTCCAGCTCACCGATAATATTACGCAGTGTGGTGGCAGTCAGATTTTCAATGGCCATCAACGGCTGCTGCACACCATAGGCGTAGCGCTTCGGGTCCACTACCTGATAGAATACCACCGTATCAATCCGCATGGTAACATTGTCCTTGGTAATCACGGGCTGGGGCGGGAAATCCACCACCTGTTCCATAAGGGGAACCTTCTTGGCAAACCGGTCGATGAATGGAATCTTAAAATGAATCCCCGCTGTCCAAGCGTCTGCGTATTTGCCAAGGCGCTCCAAAACGTAGGCATTTGCCTGCGGCACAATCCGCACCGATAAAGCAAGTAAAACGACGATAATCACCAAAATTATGATAGCGATAGTCATTATGTATTACATCCTTCCATATTAATCTAGCAGTGGGGAACACATCCTAACAAGGCGGTTATGGGTGTCGAAAAATTCAATTACTTTTACGTCAATGCCATATGCCTCACGCATGTTCTCCTCGTTAATGACCTCCGCGGCATAGCCGAATTTCATTGGCCCGTTTCTCTGAAGCAGCGCCACGGTAGACTCGCACATAAACGCCTGATCGGGTGAATGGGTGGTCATAATGACGCCGAACCCTTTGTCGCATATCGACCTAATTTTATTAATGACACGCACCATATTGCCATAGTCCAGATTAGCCGTCGGCTCGTCCATCACCAAAAGCTGTGGTTCCTGCGCCAATGCGCGGGCAATCATGACCAGCTGCCGCTCACCGCCGGAGATATCGGTATAGGGTACATCGCGCAAATGGGTGATCCCCATATCCACCATTGCAGCCTCGGCAATCTCATAGTCCAAATTGGATACCTTCCCAAAATAGCCGGTATTGCTTACCCGCCCCAGCAGTACCACATCCCTCACCCGGTAAGGGAATGGCGGGGTATGAAACTGGGATACATATGCCATTTGCTTTGCCAGACGAGCTGCCGTCCAGTGGCCTGTGTCCTCCCCGTTCATCAAAATCTGCCCCTCCATCGGCTTTAGGATACTGAGCACCGTTTTAAACAATGTGGTCTTGCCAACCCCGTTCGGTCCAAGCAAACAGCATATCTGCCCTGTCTCTACCGTCAGACTGATCCCGCGCAAAACGGGGCGTACTTGGTCATATCCACAGGTAACATTTCGCAATTCCAGTTTCGTTGTAATCCCTCCCTGTGCCAAAATTGCCGCACACAGCGACCGCGCCACACCGCCATTCTCATTTTGATTGTCATGGGTTTCATTGCATTATTGCCATTGCTCCGAAGCATCTTTCCCAGTGCTCTCCCATAAAAAATGGTACAAAAAACCTGCTTCTTATTGAAAACAGGCAAACACATATAATAAACATTCATTGCATACAGCACACCTTCCAAATGCCGAATGATTACGATCTGACTGGTTTCCTTTCCAAATCCGGGAGATTATCTCGTTTCCAAGCTAACCCCTTGCACGTCTCCGTACAGGCAGCACTCCATGGACAATATCGGAAATCATCTTTAGGACATACTGCTTCAGAACCATACTTTATTCAGTTATTACAATGTAGTTTTATTGTCAAATTGTAGCACAGGATAGCGAAAAGCACAAGTCCTTTACGCAATTATATACATTTTTCCTGATGAAGTATAACGGTTGTTCCACAGTAACGATCGCTATGAGCGTGTTACAATCCTTGTAGCTGACATAGCTGGTGCTGTTTCACTCCATTCAGGAAGAGATTATCATTCTGTTTCTAATGTCTATGACGGCATGAGTACCTAGATTTATTTTTTCCCCTAAGCAAATCGAGAGCGGATTTCTGTATGTGGGGCCAGCATAGACAAAGGTGTGGTATTCACCGTTTTCTCCACAGATATCGGCCCCCGTGGCGGTAATACGACGCACCAATTCCCTGTCCAGGGTTTCCCCAAGGAACGACTCGTCTAAGTAGGCGAGGTCCACACATTTAATCACTGCTTTGAACCCGGCATCGATCACCTCATCGACCAACTTCTTCCGGGATGCATGCCAAAGCGGGGTGATGCACAGAAGCCCTGCGCGGTTACACCGTTCCTGATTCCACGTGAGATGCGCCTTAATATCGATATCTCCAAACACGGCGGCCTCGGCCCCCGACTGACGCGCCGCAATCAGGCAGCGTTCCACCTCCGATGCATAGGTATCGCCCGTGCAGATGCAGCGGATGATCGGTATGCGCATATGCTCCTCTACCGCATCCAAAAGGTCGTTCGTCACGCCATGAAACCAGGAACGGTCTGCCGCGCTGTTGTATGTAATGATAAGGCAGACAGGCGTATGTCCTTGCGCGATCATACGATGCAGTGCCAGCGCGCTATCCTTGCCGCAGCTATATAACATTGCAAACTTCATGGATTCCTCTTATTTCTCCCCGCCCTGCTGCGCCATCCATTTGGCGAGCTGGTCCGCGAGGGCGGAGTTGCCCTTATCCTCCTGCTGATTTGCGAGGTAGCGGCGCACCTCGCCCTTCCCGGCAGAACTGGTCTCCCGCCGCTTTTTGAAGTCGGACAAGCGCTCGCGGTAGCCGCAGATGCAGGTAAACAGCTGCTTCTCTCCTTCGCCGCGCAGCTCCATCTTCTTGTGGCAGTTCGGGCAGCGGGCGTTGGTGGTCTGCGTGACATTGCGGCGGTAGCCGCAATCCCGGTCGGAGCAGACCAGCATCACGCCGCGTTTGCCCTTGACGTTTAAGAGGAATTTCCCACAGTCAGGGCACTTTTCCCGCGTCATGTTGTCGTGGCGGTAGGTACCCTCGCTCGCCTTCACCTCGCCGACCAGCTTTTTCGCATACTGGCGCATCTCCCCGACGAAGCGACTCTCCTGTTCCTTGCCCGCCGCGATATCGGCCAGCCGCTTCTCCCAGCGTGCGGTAAGCTGCGCCGAGCGCAGGTCGGCAGGGGCGAGCCGCACCACCTGCACCCCCTTGGAGGTGGGCACGAGCTCCTTGCCGCGCCGCTCGAGATAGAAGGAGGAAAAGAGCTTTTCAATGATGTCGGCGCGGGTGGCGGGCGTGCCCAGCCCGCCCGTCTCCTCCAGAATGCGGCTCTGCTCCCGGTCGGACACCTGCGTGCCGGGGTGCTCCATCGCGGTGAGGAGGGTCGCCTCGGTGTAGCGCTTGGGTGGCGATGTTTTGCCGTCAACTACGCGGGCGGAGAGGACGCCTGCGCGCTCGCCCTGATGCAGGGGCGGCAGGGACTGTTCCTCCTCGCCCTCCTCATTCTCCTCCTCGTCGAGGGTGTAGCCGCGGGTATAGGCGGCCTTCCAGCCCTGCTCCTTCATGACCTTCCCCCTGGCGTGGAACTGCTGCTTCCCCACGGTGAAGACAAAGCGGATCTCCTCATAGGTGACGGGCGGCAGCAATACCGCGAGAAAGCGGCGCACGACCAGGTCGTAGATATTCCGCTCCGGCCCGCTCAGGCGGTAGAGCTGCGGCTGCTCCTCCGTGGGGATGATGGCGTGGTGGTCGCCCACCTTGGCGTTATTGACCAGATACCGTGTCTGTAAGGGGCGTTTGGCCCCGATGCTGCGCGCAAGGTCGCGGTACTCGTCCAGCGCGACGGCGCGCAGGCGCTCGGGCAGGGTGGGCGCGACGTCGTCGGTGATATAGCGCGAATCGGTGCGGGGGTAGGTGAGCACCTTATGTACCTCATAGAGGGACTGCATGATGGACAGGGTCTCCTTGGCGGAGTAGGCGTACTTTTTGTTCGCGTCGCGCTGCAGCTCCGTCAGATCGTAGGCGGGGGGTGGGGGGACGGTCTTCACCGTGCGGCTGACCTGGGTGAGCACCCCGTCCTTGCCGCTGACCAGCGCGCAGATCTCCTCCGCCCGGGCGCGGTCAAAGAGGCGCGCCTGCCCGTTGCCATCCCGCCATGTCGCTGTAAAGTCCTTTGTCTTTACACGCACGGTGTAATAGTCCTTTGGCACAAAGGCACGTATCTCCTCCTCCCGCGCGGTGACGAGGGCCAGCGTCGGCGTCTGAACCCGCCCCGCAGAGAGCTGGGCGTTGTGCTTGCAGGTGAGCGCGCGGGTCACATTCAGCCCGACCAGCCAGTCGGCCACGCTGCGCGCGCGCGCCGAGTGATAGAGGTTATCATACGCCGCCGCGGGGCGGAGATTCTGGAACCCGTCACGGATAGCCTTGTCGGTCTGGGAAGAAATCCAGAGCCGCTTGGCGGGCTTTTTCCAGCCCGCCTTCTCCATAATCCAGCGCGCAACGAGCTCCCCTTCCCGCCCCGCGTCGGTGGCAATCACGAGCGATGAGACGTCGCCGCGCTTCATCAGGCTCTGCACGGCACGAAACTGCCGGTTCGTCTCCTTGATGACCACCGTCTTCATCTCCGTGGGGAGCATAGGGAGCGTGAGGAGATCCCACTTCTCCCACGCCTTGTCGTAGACCTCCGGCGCGGCCAGCTCGACGAGATGCCCGAGCGCCCAGGTGACGATATACTGCGCCCCCTCGAGATACCCGTCCCCGCCGTGCTTGCAGCCGAGCACCCGCGCAAGCTCCCGCCCCACCGATGGTTTTTCCGCCAGAACCAGTGTTTTTGCCATGGTTCAAACCTCCTTCTCAGCGTATACAGAGAGAAAAAGCGCCTGAAGCAGTCTTCAGACGCCTTTTGTCATTGTCATCATTACTTGCCGAGCTGCTTTGCAATCTCCTCCGCAAAGTTCTCTTCCTTCTTCTCGATCCCCTCGCCCTTTTCAAAGCGAACGGCATTGAGCAGCGAAATTTCACCGCCGAGCTCCTTTGCCGTCGCGGCGATATGTCCCTCCACCGAGACGGCGTTGTCCTTCACAAAGTCCTGCTGCAGCAGGCAGTTTTCCTTATAATACTTGCCGATGCGCCCGTCGATCATCTTTGCGATAATCTCCTCCGGCTTCTTGGCGTTCTTGGGGTCTTCCTTCGCCTGAATGGTGAGGATTTCACGCTCGCGATCCAGCGTGGAGGAATCCACCTGGCTCTTGTCGAGAAACGCGGGCTTGAGCGCCGCGATCTGCATCGCGATGTCACGGCCGAGCTCCAGCACCTTCTCGCTCTGCTCCAAGCCTGCGGAGACCTTGAGGTCCACCATCACGCCGATCTTGCCGCCCGCGTGGACATAAGGCGCGTGCACACCCTCGGTGTGGCGGGAAAAGCGGCGGATCTGAATGTTCTCGCCGATGACAAGCACCATCTCCTGCTGCTCCTCCTGCACGGTGTGTCCGTTGCCGAAGGGCTTTGTGAGCAGTTCGTCCAGATCAGCGGGGTTCTCCTTCGCCACAACGGCGGCGACGCCCTTCACAAAGTCGACAAATTTCTCGTTCTGGGACACAAAGTCGGTCTCGGCGTTGACTTCCACCACAACGCCCACACCGTCGATCACAGCGGCATACGCCATGCCCTCGGCAGCGATACGCCCCGCCTTCTTCTGGGACGCTGCAAGGCCCTTTTCGCGCATGAGCTCAACGGCTCTGTCCATATCGCCCTCGGCCTCGGTCAGCACCTTCTTGCAGTCCATCATGCCCACGCCGGTCAGCTCGCGCAGGCGCTGTACGTCTTTCGCAGTGATTGCCATAACCACATTACCTCCAAATTAAATTAAACAAAATCAACGCGCCGGCCCGCGTGCGGGCGGGCGCGCCGATACAAAAGCCGCTTATGCCTGCTCTGCGGCGCTCTCTTCCTCCGGTGTTTCCGCATCCTGGCCCTGACGGCCCTCCTGTATCGCGTTGGCCATGACCGACGCCAGCAGCTTGATGGCGCGGATCGCGTCGTCGTTGCCGGGGATGACATAGTCAATCTCATCCGGGTCGCAGTTGGTGTCCACAATGGCGACGATGGGAATTTTCAGCTTGCGCGCCTCGTTGATCGCGTTGCGCTCCTTGCGGGGATCGACGACGAACAGCGCGCCGGGCAGCCGGCGCATATCCGCCACACCGCCGAGATATTTCTCAAGCTTTGCAATTTCGCCCAGATGCTTGATGACTTCCTTCTTCGGGAGCATGTCGAACGTCCCATCCTCCTGCATCTTCTTGAGCTGGTTCAGCCGGTCGACACGGCCGCGCATGGTCTTGAAGTTGGTGAGCATACCGCCAAGCCAGCGGGCGTTTACATAATACATGCCGACGCGGGTTGCCTCTTCTTTTATCGCGTCCTGCGCCTGCTTCTTGGTGCCGACGAACAGGAGCGACTCGCCGTTGAGGGAAAGATCGCGGACGAAATTGTACGCCTCCTCCAGCTTTTTGACGGTTTTCTGCAGGTCGATGATATAGATGCCGTTGCGCTCGGTGTAGATATAGGTTGCCATTTTCGGGTTCCAGCGGCGGGTCTGGTGTCCAAAGTGAACGCCAGCCTCCAAAAGTTGCTTCATTGATACGACTGCCATAGAAATAATATGCCTCCTTTATTTGTTGATCCCTCCACCCGGTTCATCCAAAAGGCCCGCCAACCGTCTCCGGCACATGGCGCCCTGTCCCGCGGATGTGTGTAATCATATGCCAAAATATTTTAGCACATTTTTTCCGCCGATGCAAGCAATTTTTCTCATGACGGGGTGTTGCTGCAGATTGCTGCAAAGGCATTGCGCCTCTGCCCTGCGTCTTGCCGGGCACCACCTCAACCCCCTCCGCTGTCTCTTTTTCGCTTGTCTGAATATAATGTAAATAGTTCTGATCTGAAAGGAGACTTCAAAATGTATCTGAACTGCGCAACACCGCAATGCAATCCGTGCTGCAGCAATTTTATATGCCAGGTTCCGGTCGGCGGCACCGGACCAACCGGGCCAACCGGACCCACGGGCCCCACAGGCCCTACAGGCGTGCAAGGGCCCACCGGGCCTACCGGCGCAACCGGTGCCACCGGCCCGACTTTTTTAACCACACCTGTTTATGGCTCGGCTTCCTCTTCCACTGCTGGTGTGACGGTGTCCGCCGGTTCCGGTGATACCTTTCCCTTCCCCAATATTCCGGGACCTGTAGCCAACATCACCTTTAATGGATCTGCCGGCACCGCAACCGTCAATGTAGCGGGCATCTACAGTGTCTTTTATTCCTTTAGCGCCGCTGTTGGTTCGAGCGGAACAGTTGGCTGCTTGATTAATGATGCAGTCATTGTGCATTCCTTTATTCAAATCGACGCGGATCATTTGACCGGAAGCAGAGAAGCTGTTGTAAGATTAGCGGCCGGGGATGTTTTGTCCCTGACGGTCGTGGGTTCAGTTGGCTCTGTCACAACAAGCGGGAACGATAATACAGTGATTACGATAAGCGCAATTGCGAATTAGTGCTTCACCCCATGTATCAGATTGTCCAACCTAATTTGGAACGGAAAGCAGAAGCAGAAGCGGCTGTTTCAAAATGGCTCTGGTAAAATTGGATAGAGCGGGTAACCCGCAGCAACATGCCGCACTCTGTTGTAATGTTTTCCTCCGATACCTTCCGCTTTTCCCAGAAATCCGGCTTTACCACCAGCTGCTTTGCTGTGTCCCACTTTACCCTGCAGCAAGCCGTCCGCAGGGAACAGCCGGTATAATCAGCACAGCGGTAGTAGGCCGTGGTCTCAAGCAGCCCCAACTTGTTTCGGCTTGTACTCTCCCGCCGGAAGGGGTACCGCCGTCCCCCGGCGCAAATAGCAATCCTCCTCATCAAAAGGCCATATTTAGCGCGTTTCGTTGCCGGAACGCGCTTTTTTCATGTCCATTTGGGGGTGCTAAGATCTCCATTTTCAGTTTTTTGCTTGACATTGGAGTTAACTCCAATGTTATAATTATGTTATCAGGCAAAGGAGAGATGAATATGGCATGGACAATCAAGCAGACTGCGGAGCTGACGGGCATACCTGCAGATACACTGCGCTATTACGACAGGGAGGGTATTGTGTCGCCCAAGCGGAGCGAGGGCGGCTACCGGATATATAACGACAGCGATATTTCCAATCTGAAAAATATTGTAGTCATGAAATACGCACAGTTTTCCCTGGCCGAGATCAAAACCATGGAGGTGCTGTACAACAGCAAGCCGGGGTCCAGTTGCAATGAGATATGCAAAGATATTTTGACCACCAAAGTCAGGGAGCTCAGGCAGGCGATCAACAACTATCAGAACATTGTGGCTCTGATAGAGGAACTCTTGCCAATGGTTGATTGTGTCCATGCCTACCAGGAAAACGCAGAACGCATTGATCAGTTTATCGGTCGGATTTTTCACGATATCCGGTACAGCGGCGGGCCCTCACAGCCCATATCCTATAGAAATGAGGAACAATAATATGGCGACTATTTTTTGCTTTACCTCCACGGGCAACAGCCTGTACACAGCGAAGCAGCTTGGGGAGGCTCTGGGCGGTCAGGTCAGGCCCATGAATGGCGGACCGGTTCAGTGCGGGGATGATGTCATCGGCTTTGTATTTCCCGTATACTTTTGGGGTGTGCCCCGCATGGTGGAACGGTTTGTCTCAGCCATAGAGATTACGGACAAAACGGCCTATGTATTTGCAGTGGCGACCAGCGGCGGCAAGGTCAGCGGCGTGACAGGGCGGATAAAGTCGCTGATCACGCCGAAGGGTATCCATCTGCAATATGGCACAGGGCTGGTAGCGGTCACCAACTACCTGCCAGAATACACGCCAAAGGATACCGAAGAGATCCGGCAACACATAGATGATCGCATCGCGGAGATTGCCGAGGCGGTCACTGGACGCTGCGCTAACCGGGTTGCGCGCTATACGGTGCTCAACCGGCTCGTCTATCTTCTCTTTCCCAACGTGCATAGCGACCAATATTTCACCGTTGCGTCAGGCTGCACAGGATGCGGAACCTGCGGGCGGGTCTGCCCCGCGAAAAACATTAAGATAGAGGCAGATAAACCGGCGTTTCTGCACAACTGTGAACACTGCCTGGCCTGTCTGCACCACTGTCCTGTCCAGGCGATAGACTGGAAGCAAAAGACCCAGGGCAAGGACCGCTACAGGCACAATAGTATTTCGCTCAATGAGTTGATTGCATTTAATTCTATGGACGATAAATAAATCGTCAAGCTAAAAAAGAGTTACTCATTATCGCATGAGTCCCTTTTTCAGGGTTAAAATAACGTCAGACCCCCACTTATAAAAATAAGTAGGGGCCTGACGTTTTCGTGGTCCGAGTGACAGGACTTGAACCTGCGGCCTCTTGACCCCCAGTCAAGCGCGA
>JAJBUC010000028.1:0-7090 GCA_020860545.1 Oscillospiraceae bacterium
ACAAAGGATTACCATATACTGAATTTGAAGCACATCCGCCAACGGCCCGAAAACCGCCATACCAACCGGCATGAACCCGCTGTACATCGCTCCCATCAGGCCAAACACCCGCCCTTGCTTCCCCTCCGGCACAACCTCTTGCAGCATTGTAGTGGTGGAGGACTGCACAACGGGAATAAAAAAGCAGGTCAGAAAAAGGAACGCCGTGAACAGCCAAAATGTGTAGGTAACGCCAATTGCAAGGGAGAATACCCCGTAGCCGGCCAGCCCCAGGAGAAGTGTCCGCTTCCTCTTCTTGAATCCACCCCACACGCCCAAAGCAAGGCCGCCCAGTACCATTCCCGCGAATCCCGCCATTTCGCTGACGGTGAGAAAGGCGTAGCTGCTGCCAAAGGTACGCTCAATCATCAGCACAACCAAAAAGCCGGAGGGTACACACAGGAAAATAAAGGCTCCAAAGGTCAGGAGCGGCCCCCGTACCAGCCGATTATTGGCCGCATAGGAAATACCGGCTTTCAGCTCGGTGAAAAAGGCGGTTTCTTCCCTCTCCTGCTTGCTTATCGGTGGAATTGTCACAAGTGATAACATCAGGACGCCGATCACCGCAGTGATCACATCGATCAGCAGAACCCAATGGAACGGCCCAAAGGATAGAATTGCACCCGCTGCCGCTGGCGCAGCAAACTGTACGATGGACATCATGCTTCCGTTGATTCCATTGTACCGCATGAACCGCTCCTCCGGTACGATCTGTGGAATGACCGCACTGACCGCTGGCGTCTGGATTCCCGCCCCTAAGGAACGCAATGCGGAAACGATGACAATGAGCGGCAGGATACCTGCAGTTGATCCGAACAGAAAGACCATCGCCAGTACCAGAGTCACAAGTGCGATGCCCAGGTCGGCCAGGATAATCAGTTGCTTTCTGGGATACCGATCGGCCCAGACACCACCGAGAAACGACAGCACAGTTTGCGGGATCATGGCGCCGAGGGTGAGCAGTGTAATCCATAAACCCGATGAGGTTTCCAGCGCCACCTGCCAGAGGATCGCCATTTGTACAATGGATGAGCCGAAGAGCGTAATGCCCTGGCTGAAAAGATACAGGGCGGCGTTTTTGCGCCATGACAATGAATGTGGCAGTTGATTCACAGTATTTTTTTGCATAAAAGCACCCTCCTAACTTGTTTCCAAGCTAGTCTACCACCAAATCAAAAAGTGGTGGCATACTGGAGGGTTACATATGATGCAGTTTCATTTGTTTGAGCAGCAACAGCATTTCCTCTGTATCCTGCAACGCGCCGGTAAGGGAGGTAATATAGCGGTCGGCAACAGATACAATGTCCTCAGTGGACTCAGGGTTGTCCAAGCAGGAGAGCAAATCGGTTTCCTCAAAGTGATTTTGTCAAGGTGTTTTGTCCAATTTCGAAAAAAATACAGGGCTTGAATTTGCCCTGTATTATGGGATTACATATCGTATTGCCGTTCAAAATCTTAATAATGACAGTGTGCGATAGACGGACTAACGCTTATATCTGTAACTTGTTGGCTCGTTAACGGAAAGCCGGGATTAACCGCCCCTCTTCGATATAAGGTTCCAGAAGTGTGACAGGGAAAGAACCTCTTAAAGCCTGATCATTGGGGTCTGTACTAAAGGTAACATATATATCAGGAACAGCAACGCCCAAATCACGCATTGTTGAAGTTACATCCGCAAGTATTTCAGGCACCATATCTGCCCCGAGAGTTGGATATACAAGCGTTTCCTGTGCCTGTAACTTGACATTTCCGTTGCCTGTCATCTGTGCTAAAATTGATTCTAAGTCTAACGAATCCCGCTGGCGTAAGGCATCTCTCACGATATTATACTGAAACCAGCCATAAGTTTCAAGCGTAAACACTTCATTAAATTTACCCTCGTCAATTGCTTTGCGCATAAAATCAAGATGAGACATATCCTCTACAGGAGGCGTTATATTGCTTAAAGCACGTTCAACAATAACCTCCAATTCGTCAAGCTTTTCCTCCTCACCATAATACATCCAAAATGCGACAGCAAAAGAATTGACTAGTTGTTCTTCCTCTACCATATGGCGCAAATTCATGTTTTCTGAGTCGTAGGTGCCATAACTTGTGGTTATGGAGTGCCCCAATTCGTGGACAGAATTATACCATTGGAAGTATAACTCAAAACTCTCTTGGGGGTTTTCGCCGCCAAGAAGAGCATCGACTGTTGCATTCTGTTCTTCCGTCCCTTGTCCATACAATCCATTTGCAATTACTGCAACAGGGTCGGACGTATCCGCCTCTTCAATGGCGTTTATCGCATTGTTCAAGCCTTCATTAAATACGGATGTATCTCTTATATTAAAGTAGGGTCGGCTATTTCTTATTTGAACGCCATCTTGCATGGGAATGCGCTCGTCCCCTATGTATGCCACAGGCTCCTGCGTGTCAAAAACCATATCAAACAGCCCCGAAACATCCATATGAACTGTAGAATCGGCTTCATTCCATGTAATATCATAAGGCAGGTTGTCCTCCATCGACACCCAGCTTAACTGTAGCCTGTAGAGGAGCCATCCTCCCAAAGCAAGGACAAGAACCGCGATCAATACCCCTAACAGAATTTTGCGTTTTTTACTGGCGTTACTCATTTGAAGTCTCCCATCATGAAAAAGATAAATTCGTTTTGCTACCTGATGCGAAGTAAGGTAGCGCACAAAAAATTACTATGTCTAACATTATAGCATACCTATATGCCTAAATCCATCTTTTAATTCTGTTCTTTGGAAGAGGTCGCGGGGTGCAGGGGGCGCGTAGCTCCCAGCAAAGCCTCCGATTACCACTGCACCAGTGAAGCCGGTTTTGCCGTGTAATGGAGCAAACGAAAACGGAGAGCAGGATTGATTTTTATCCTGTTCCCCGTTTTCGGCGGCGCAATGCCGCGGCAAAAATCCAGACTGTCAGTTGATTCACATTATTTTTTTGCATAAAAGCACCCTCCTAACTTGTTTCCAAGCTAGTCTACCACCAAATCAAAAAGTGGTGGCATACTGGAGGGTTACATATGATGCAGTTTCATTTGTTTGAGCAGCAACAGCATTTCCTCTGTATCCTGCAACGCGCCGGTAAGGGAGGTAATATAGCGGTCGGCAACAGATACAATGTCCTCAGTGGACTCAGGGTTGTCCAAACAGGAGAGCAAATCGGTTTCCCCGCATTCCACCTTTTGGAGCATACGCCGGATGGACATTTGTGAATAATGAGCATGGCGCAGAATTGATATGATTTTCAGCCGGTTTATCTCCCCAACGCCGTACTGTCTGCGCTTGCCCATGCGGGGAATTTGAATCAGGCCGTTGCGTTCCCAGTCCCGGAGAATATCTATGCTAACTCCGATTTTGGCAGCAGCTTCTTGGCGTCCTACAATAGAATTGGAATCGGTCGCCACGGCATGGCCTTTTATGATCTGCTCTGTCAAATCTATCGCTTCCCTGGCCCTCCTTATCTCCCTACTGATGTGCTTCTGATAAGCAATGGCTTTTTCGATCGCTTGTTCAAACATCAACTCCGCCGAGGTTTTAATGATGTCAACGACTTCACCCCGCAGGTTGTCGCTGAGTATCTCCGCGCGGAACGCGAGCCGTATCAGCCGCAATTGGAACAAATGATGCTCAGAATACATCCGATACCCATTTTTTCTGCGGGGAATTTGCGGCAACAAGCCTTGTGCCTCATAAAAGCGGACTGTATTGGGATGCACTCCAATCATAGTAGCTATTTCTGCTGTTCTGTACTTCTTCATGCGCTTCCTGCTTTTCGCTAATATATGGGATGCTAAATTGATATACCCGGAGTATGAGCCTTATTCTATAAAGATAAACGACTGATTATGATTATACAACACATGATCGGAAATACAAAGCAATCCCGGCTTGCATTGCAAACCGGGTGCTTTTTTGACACTCTGGGTGCTGCTCTGTTGCTGAGCAGCACCTTTTCCTTGTAGCCGGAGGTTTCCTCCCTGAGATAAGGTATTACGACGTGCCCCGCGTGGTGTGGCTCACATGCATTGCCTTCGCATGACAATCAGCCGTCACCTATAGCTTGGCTTCATGTGGTGTCAGGTATATTTCACCTTCCGCTTCACATACTGGGATGGTGGGGTGATAGTTTGATTCTCTGCGCGATTATATTTGGGTGTATTTTGATTGTGCTAACCGTGTTTCATCTCTTGAAACATGAATATAAGATCATGTGGTATGCACTTTTGACGCTTGCCTTGTCCCTGATACCCGTATGCATGCATGTCGATGCCTTCAGTGCAGTGGTATACGATATCGTGGTATGGATGGCGCTGTACTTTGGCAATGCGCTCGGATTCTATGACAAATACAAATGGTGGGATCGCGTGGTCCACTTTTTGGCCGGCATTGCGTTTGTCGGCTTTGGTGTCACAATTGCAGGCGCAACGACGGGCAATGTAAAAATCGGGCTGCTCCTCTTTGGCTTTACGTTTTCCATCACCCTCTATGTGTTTTGGGAGTTGCTTGAGTATATTGGCGATTGTCTCTTCCACTTCAACGCGCAGCGCTGGCAAAAAGTGCATGCCTCCAATAATCACAAATCAAATAAGGCACAGCAGCCCGCAGGTCTTGTCGATACCATGAATGACTGCATCTGCTGCATCATCGGCTCGGTTATTATGACGGGTGTCTGGTGGATGATTCTGTAACACGTCAAGCGGGCAGGATACCCGTATAGGACAACAGGGAGTAGAGCACAACCGCCGCCGACTCACGGCTGGTGGCGGCATCCGGGTCGATGGCGTCCGCGTCATCCCACAGCAGGCTGACGGAGTTGCCATTCACGTCGGTCTGGCTGCACGCCAGAAGCCAGGTGCTCTGCTTCGCCCAGTCAGGATACGCGGCAAGCCGCGTATCCGCACCGTCCTCCTCGGTGTAGGAGTGATAGAATTCGTACATATAGAGGTTGAGATAACTGGAAAGTCGCCCCATAATCGTAATAAATTCGGCGTGGGTGACGAGCGTGTCGGGATGGAACATCCCCCCGCCGGTTCCCTCCACAAGTCCCATTGCGGCAATCTCATTGACCGCAGCGCCGTACCACGCGTCGGCGGCAACATCGGCAAAGCGGCTCTCGCCGTCATAGGCTGCGCTCTGTGCCGTCTGCTTGCAATTGAGCGCCTGCGCCAGCATCTGTGCAAGCTCCGCACGGGTGAGGCTTTTCTCCGGCTCAAATTGTCCGTCTCCGGTGCCCTGCAAAATGCCATAAATCGCAAGCACATCCAGGACATCCGCATACTCCGAATCCGCGCAGTCGGTAAACGTACGGTCGTTATAGCTGATATTATACTTTGCCGCAACCGCAGCCACATCGGTGCTTACCCAAAGATCATCACTGCCCGCGATCTTTTCATAGAGCTCGACCGAAGCGGGCAGCGCAGAGAGCAGTGCCGCAAATGCCTCTCTGTTTTCCTCCGCCGTCGCAGTATCCAGATTGACGTACAAATTCCACCCGAATTTAATATGCAGTATGCCCGTCTTGCTCTCGTCTGTCTTGCTCCCGGCGAGCAGCGTTGCGACCGCGGGCGCAATAGCCTCGTCCACAATGAGATTGGGGATTACCCCAACCACAGAAAGCGCGTTGCCGTTGGTGGTAAAAAAGCGGTAGGCGCTGATCTTCATCGCGTCTCCGTCGGTAAAGATTTCAGGATCGGTGCTTTCGTCATAGATCACCTGTGCCGTCCCCTTGCCATAGGTACGCCCGCCGACCGTGATCCCCGCGCCAAGCTCCCGCGTCTCAGCCGCAAACATCTCCGCCGCGCTCGCCGTCCCCGCGCCGACTATGGTAATGATGGGCTGCACGGTCGTCACATCCTGCTTGGAGCCGTAGGTCTGATATACCCCATCCTTGTTGCGTATATAACCGGTCACTACTTTCCCGACGAAAAAGCCCAGCGCATCGCACGCCGCGCTCATCACGCCGCCGCTGTTTGCGCGCAGATCAACGAGCCAAGTGTCCACCGACATATTGTATGCGTTGATTCCCTCTTCAAAATGCGCCGCCGTATCTTCGCCGAACGTGTTGCAGGATATATACCCGATTGCGCCGTCCAGCTGTGTCGTTGTCTCGGGAATAAGCACCTGCCGCCGCGTGACGGTGACCTTCTTCTGCTTGCCCCCACGTTCGTATACCAGCGCAACCTTGGTGCCCTCTTCGTTTTTCAGCCATTCGGACACAGTATCCACATCCGCGCCTTCTACCACATTGCCGTCGATGGAGACAAGCGTGTCTCCCGCCTGAAGGCCGGCCTCTTCCGCCGGTGAGCCTTCCACTACACGGGTAATTTGCATGGCCCCGTCCTGCAACGCAAAGGAGATGCCGATACCCACGATGACCGTATCCACCATATTGCCAAGAAAATTCTGGTACTCCTCTTCGGTATAGTACACCGTGTACGGGTCGCCCAGCGCCGCAATCAGACCTTCCACCGTCTCCTGTGAAAGGGCCTCCTCACTGATCTGGTCTACATAATGCTCCTCTATCAGCGCCCGCGCCTGCTCTATTGTCAGCGCCCCCGCAGCGGTGGACAGCAAAATGCTCCCGGTTAACATAATTGCCATCAAGCGCGGTGCTATCTTGCGCTTTATCATATGTATTGTCTCCTTTGGCGTAGTTTCCACTCTATTCTACAGCAAATCCTTCCCGTACACAATGGAATATCATGTTTCTTTACAAAAATTTTATGGTAAACCGCTTTTCTATCTTCTCGTTTCCACCATATGTGGAACATACTTCCGATTTCATTGTGCGTATTGGCGCAAGGAAAGGGTTGCCAGCTTGCTTCATTTCATGTATAATGCCATAGTAAGAAGCGTGACGCTTCGTCCCGACCCGGTCGGTCGCTACCAAAGCTGTAAAGGAGAGGAACAATATGAACTTTTCTGCGCAAAACATTCGCAACATCTGCCTGCTCGGCCACGGGGGGAGCGTCAAGACCTCCCTTGCCGAACGGATGCTTTATGCCACAGGCAGCACCCTGCGGCTTGGAAATACCGCCGAC
>JAJBUC010000028.1:7100-9891 GCA_020860545.1 Oscillospiraceae bacterium
ACGGCAATACATACTGCGACTTTGCTCCGGAGGAAATCCGCCGCGGCATATCCATCTCCACCACCGTTGCCCCGGTGGAGCACCGTGGCTGTAAAATTAATATCCTCGACACCCCCGGCTATTTCGACTTTGCGGGCGAGGTGATTGAGGCACTGCGCGTCTGTGAGGGCGCGGTCATCGTCTGCCCTTCCAAGGGGGACATCAGTGTCGGAACGGAAAAAGCCTGGGATTACTGCGACGAGCGCAAGCTCCCCCGGTTTATCTATGTCTCAAAAATTGACGAGGAGAACAGTGACCACAACGCCATATTTAACGCCCTACGCGCGCGCTTCGGCAAAAACATCGCCCCCATCGTCGCCCCCTTCTGGGAGGAGGACAAGAAAATCAGCGGCATCATTGACGTACTGCACAAGCGCGCCTACCAGATGGTGGACGGCGCGCGTGCGGAAATCACCATCCCGCCCGACAAGATACCGGTGGCGGAGGATCTGTATGAAAAGCTCAAGGAGTCGGTCGCCGAGACCAGCGAGGAGATGATGGAGAAATACTTCTCCGGCGAGGAATTTACCTACACCGAAATGGTGCAGGGGCTGCGCACAGGCGTGCGGGAGCTGTCGCTCATTCCGGTGCTCTGCGGCACTGCAGTGACCGGCCTCGGCACCCTGATGCTGCTCGATATCATCGCCGATCTCATGCCGAGTCCGCTGGAAGGGCAGCCGGAAATCGTCGAAACCGCCAACGGGACGGAGGAGGAGTTTATCATCGCCACCGGCGCATACCCCGCCGCCTTCGTCTTTAAGACCAATATCGACCAGTACGGCAAGTACTCCTTTATCAAAGTACTCTCCGGCACCATCAACGCCGACCTCCCGGTGGTCAACCCGCGTCTCGGCGGCACGGAAAAGCTGGGGCGGCTCTATATCATGAAGGGCAAAAAGGCCGAGGAGGTCAACCAGCTGCACTGCGGCGATATCGGCGCTGTGGCCAAGATGGATCACCTGCAGACCGGCGACAGCCTGTGTGACCCGCGCAAGGTGGTCACCTTCGCCCCCATTCCCTACCCGGAGCCGTGCTACTCCGTCGCCATCGCGCCAAAGACCAAGGGGCAGGAGGATAAAATTGCCGCCGGACTCACCCGCTTAAATGAGGAGGACCTCACCTTCCGCTGGGAGAACAATACGGAAACCCACCAGATGGTGGTACACGGCACGGGGGATATGCAGATGGACGTGCTGCTCTCCAAGCTCAAAACCCGCTTCGGCGTGGAGGCCGAGCTCTCTGTGCCGCGTGTGCCCTATCGCGAGAAAATCCGCAAAAAGGTGGAGGTGCAGGGCAGGCACAAAAAGCAGTCCGGCGGGCACGGGCAGTTCGGCGATGTCAAAATCCGCTTTGAGCCCGGTGAGCAGGAGGAACTGGAGTTCTGTGAGCAGGTGTTCGGCGGCGCGGTACCGCGCAACTATTTCCCGGCTGTGGAAAAAGGCCTGCGCGAGTCGGTGCTCCACGGCCCCCTTGCCGGCTACCCTGTCGTAAACCTCAAGGCCACCCTCTTTGACGGCTCCTACCACCCTGTCGATTCCTCGGAGCTCGCCTTTAAAACCGCCGCGCAGCTCGCCTACAAGGCGGGTATGCCGGACGCCAGCCCCGTCCTGCTCGAACCGGTCGGCTCTCTCCATGTGACCGTGCCGGAGGCCTATATGGGCGACGTCATCGGCGACCTCAACAAACGCCGCGGGCGCATTCTGGGCATGAACCCCGACGCGCGCGGGCGGCAGGTCATCGAGGCGGAGGTACCTATGGCGGAGATGGGCTCCTATGCCATCGACCTGCGCTCCTTCACCCAGAGCCGCGGCGAATTTACCTTCCGCTTTGTGCGCTATGAGGAGGCCCCCCTCGCCACGCAGGAAAAAGCCGTCGCCGAGGCGCAGGCGGAGCGGCAGTAATACCCGTCCCCAGGCGATATATAAATTAAAATTGACAGGAGAATTTCAGTTATGGAAGAAAAGATTTGTCAAAGCTGTTCTATGCCTTTAACCAAAGATGAAGATTTTGGAACAATGAGAGGGGGCGGAAAATCTGACGAGTATTGCGTTCATTGCCTGAAAGATGGTGAATTTACGCAAGACATCACGTTAGAGCAGGCAATCGCACAATGCGTTCAATACGCGGATATGGCAGGCGTTACGAAAGAAGAAGCACTGGCATATGCGAAGCAGGTATTCCCCACGCTGAAGCGTTGGAATAAGCAGTAGGGCGATACATGGATCATTCATCAGCCATGGGGGTGTTGCACACTTGCAACGCCCCCCATTTCTTTAGACAAGAGAGGTTTTTCTAATGATTATTTACACGCCATTATGGGATACGATGAAAGCGAGAGGATTTACTACATACACACTACGGGAAAAGTATGGTGTTAGCAGTAGCACAATTCAGCGCCTACGCAAAAATATGTCTGTATCAACCAATACACTGGATGACCTATGTTATCTCCTTGACTGCGAGCTTTCCGATATCGCCTGCTATGTAAAAGGGGGCGGACGGGCTAAGAAAGGTTAACTGCCAATTGATATTGCAAACGAAAGCGAAGCGCCGGTGTCCAGATGGTCTGGAATACCGGCGCTTTATATTTTGGGGACTCTGCTTCTTGCCGTGGGGGTTCCCCTTGCCCTTTGCGGGCTTGCCCCCTTGTTTCGCCTGCGCGGCGGGCGCACCCCTTTCCACGTGGAAAGGGGTGGGAAAGACGGTCAGGGGAAGTGTCCCCCGACACCCCCTCAAGGGCTTTTCGCGTGTG
>JAJBUC010000059.1 GCA_020860545.1 Oscillospiraceae bacterium
TAATATAATTTACTTTATTTTTCAAGTAAATACCACAACGAAAGTCGTAGTGTTTTGTTAAGCGGTCAAGTAAGATACTATCTTAAGTTTGACTACTTGGCTTCCTTGTCGGGAGCAGGAGGACACCACCCACATGAAACCGCTCTTTAATAGGCAAAGACGACGAACGCCGCCGCTTGCCGTATTTTAGTTGGGTATTACGCATCTTACCTGCGCCCTCTGCGCCTGCTGCGGCGGTTGCCGGTTTTTTGCCCGCCGCGCTGTGCGGCCTTTTTCTCCGCCGTCTGCGCGCGCGGCGGGACGGCAGCGCCGCCCGGCAGGGTAAAGGTAATCTCACCGCTCGCCTGATCGGCGGCAATGCACATCACCTCCAGAAGCGTCCCGATGGAATAGGTCTGTCCGCGCGTGCCCGTCAGGCTCAGGCGCACCTCGTCGTACTGATAGTGGTCGTCCGGCAGGTTGATGGCGGGGAGAAACCCTTCGATTCCGTTTTGCAGTGTGACGAACAGACCCAGTTTTGACGCGCCGGACACCGCCGCTGGAAAAACCTCCTCCAGATGACCCCCCATATATTCCGCCATATAGCGTTTCTCAATCTCCCGCTCGGCATTCTGCGCGGCGAGCTCCCGCGCGGAGGACTGCGCGGCGGCACGCGCGGCGGCTGCGGTGAGCCTTTTCAGCTCCGCGCCGCGCAGCTTGCCTGCAATCTGCGCGCTCAAAATGCGATGCACCATCAAGTCGGGATACCGCCGGATAGGGGACGTAAAGTGGCAGTAGAACTCCGCTGCGAGGCCGAAATGCCCCAAATTCTGCACGTCGTAACGCGCCTTCATCAGCGAGCGGAGCACCATCGTGCTGATCATTAGCTCTTCCGGCGTCCCCTTTGCGGTGCGCAGCACCTTTTGCAGGCCGTAGCTGTCCGCCTCCTTGAGGTCATAGCCCAGCGGCGCAAGCATGGCGCGCAGGTTTTCCGTCTTCTCCAGCGACGGCTTTTCATGGATGCGGTACACGGCAGGGTTTTTGTTGTCGCATAAATGCTTTGCCACACATTCATTCGCACAGAGCATAAACGACTCAATGAGCGCCTCGCTGACTCCCTGCGCCCGCTTTTCCACGCACTGCGGCTTTCCATCCGCGTCACAGACAATATAGCTCTCGCCGCTCTCCAGATCAAGGCTTCCGCGCACGCGACGGCGGTTTTCGAGCACACTCGCGAGTGCCGCCATGTCGCGCAGCATGGGCAGAATGCCCTCATACCGCGCCTCCAGTACCCCATCGCCGCCTGACAGGAGGGTATTGCAATCGTCATAGGTCATGCGCTCGGTCGTGCAGATGACCGTCTTTTCGATGCGGTAGCCGAGCAGGTTTCCGTCCATGCCGAGCGTCATGATACAGGAGAGGCAAAGACGCGTGACGTTTGGGTGCAGCGAGCAGATGCCGTTTGAGAGCGCGACGGGCAGCATCGGCACAACCTGATCGGCATAGTAGACCGACGTGCCGCGGGTAAATGCCTCCTCGTCCAGTACCGAGCCCGCGCTCACGTAATGGCTGACGTCTGCGATGTGCACGCCCAGCGTCCAATGACCCGCATCGTCCTTCTCCAGCGAGACCGCGTCGTCCAAATCCTTCGCGGAGGCACCATCAATGGTGATGATACGCGCAGCGCGCAGATCCAGCCGCCCGCGCAGCGCATCCTCCGGCACTTCCTGCGGTACCTCCTCCGCCGCCATGAGAACGGCGGGCGGAAATTCCTTTTCGATATCGTAGTGGTAGAGGATCGCGTCCACCGCCGCCGCACGGCTGGTTGCGGGGCCAAAGGTTGCCTGCAGCGTGCCCAAAGGCACATGGTTTCGGCAGCCAAAACTCTGCATGGCGACCGCCGCCCGCTCCCCGGCCCGCGCGCCGCGCGCCTTGCCGATGACCTGAATGCGGTGGGGCAGGCGGTCGCTGTCCGGGGTAAGCCAGAGCTCCTTCCCCTGCCGCTCCAGCGCGCCGATGACAATGCGGTTCGCGCGTTCAAGCACCTGCGTCACTGCCGCGACATTGCGCTCGCCCTGTGCCTCGGCCTCCACCTCCGGGCGAATGCTGACCAAATCGCCGTTCCACGCGCCGCCGCCGCTGTGCGGGGGGATAAAATAGTCCGCCTCGCCGCTCTGGGGGATGACAAAGCCAAATCCCCGGCCGGAGGCCTGATAGCGGCCTGTGAGTTCATTTTCTTTTATCGTTCCTTTTTGGTTTGCCAAGTATACATTCCTTCCTTTTTCTATCATAGTTATTTATATGCGTTTTATTCTGTTTTTACTTCTTTACAAGGGGATCCCCCGCTAAAAAGCATAGGTCGCCAACAATCGTATACCAAAAACAGAAAAAACGCCTTCCCATATGTGGAAGGCGTTTCATCCGTACGCTCAGATCAGACACATAATCATGGACAGTACCATAAAGGCAATCGCGACCCACTTGGTCACACGTGCCAGTCTGGCATCCATGCTTTTGGACTTGTTTCTGGACAAAAAGGAGTCCGAATTATTGCCGGTGATCACACCGGACATCCCTGCGTTCTTACCGGACTGGAGCAGCACGATCAACATCAGGATCAATCCTACCACTACCATGGCAATAGATAAAACCAATTGCACTGTAGTCATATTCCATCTCTCTTCCTTTTCAAGGCCGGGACGGCCACATAATTCACATATATCTTGTATTTTAACACATCCTGCCCGGAAAAGCAAGGCTTTTCTTATGGCGCGAAGGAATCAGTACGCTTTATTCGTTCCACTCCAGGGGTAAATTCCAATCAAGGCTGTAGGGGCTGTTATCCCGGGCCTTGATGTCCTCGTAGATGGCCCTGCGTTCACTGCTGCTGGTGCTTCCCCAGTATTCATAACCCATGAGATAGCTGTCCATCATCTCATCCCAGGAGGAAAAGCGCTCCTGAATGATCTTTGCAATCTCCAGGGACTTCTCAATCGACTCTTCTTCTGTATAATAGCCCGCTATGTAGTACCAGCCCGCCAACGATACCGCACGGCAATAATCCCATGCGTCAATGGCACCTGCCCCGTGCTCCAGATAGTATGGGTAAGCCTTGGCCAGATACAACGCCTCATCCGGATCCTCAATCTGGTATACGCTCGTTAAGTAATCTACAAGCTCATTCTCCGTCATATCGGATACGCCGTCAGCGTCCAGCATCTCCATAATCTCGGCGTAACCTTCACGGTGGCCGCCTTCCTCCAACAGCCACGCAAGTGTCTCATCGGCGCTTGCGCGGTCTGTTACGCCCCATGAACCCTCCAGCGCGTTGATTTCCATTGCTTTGTTTGCTGCATTTGGTTCTAATCCGCCCAGCAATGTATAATCCTCACCGTTCAGGTCGGTCAAAACCGCATAGGTACCGTTGATCCAAAGCAGTACATCAGACACCTCGTTCTGCTGGGGTTCCTGCGATACGGCTGCTGAAACGTCTTCCGGCAGGTCTGATGTATTGGCTGTATTGTTGGAATTGTCCCCACAGCCGGCCAGCAGTGTCAGTGCCATGCCCATGGCACAGGTTTTTAAGATAAAATTTTTCATAGTTCCTCCCATATTTTTTGTAATAACGGATATAATTATATCATTTATTGCAGGAAAGTTCAACCATGAAAAGATCCGCTAAAAGGGAGACTGTATTCAGCTCCATTACGCTGCCGGTTTCAATTTATATTTTTAAGATGCCATTCCTCCCTGAAAGTGCATATTTTCCCGTTGCAATCGGTGCGCCATACGCGTATAATAATGGTAAGTGTTTTGGAGGCGAACTGATCACCATGGAACATACCGACAACAAAACAGAACAAAAGCCGGTCAAACGTCCTGCAGAGCGCCTGACCGATTGGGCCGATGGCGCGCTCTTGCTCGCCTGCTGTGCCGCGCTTGTGTTCCTCGTATGCCACAATCTGGGGGCCGAACGCCGCCCGGACGACGCGCCGCCCTCCGATGCGGGCGTTACATTTACGATGCCCAATAATCTCGTTATCGCAGACGGAAAGACGCTGGACGACGGGCTGCAGGAATACGCCATGCTTTACCGCGATGCGGACGGGCAGTACTATATTATAGCGTACGACCCCATCTCGACGGATGCAATGGACGCCGTTTCATAGCGCCACGCCATTCTAATGGCACATGGCACCACTTCTGGATGCGCGGAGCGGACGACGCGCAACGGGGGTGGTGTTTTTATTGTTTTTTTCTCTCAAATGTGCTATGGTTCTATCATGAATTGTGGGAGGATGGGCGACAGATGGTCAATCAGGATAAAATCAGGCAGGCGGTGACGCTGCTGCTGGAGGGAATCGGTGAAGATCCGAACCGACCGGGGCTGGTAGAGACGCCCGACCGCATCGCAAAAATGTACGAAGAGATTTTTTCCGGCATGGAGCAGGATGCGGCGGAGCATCTCACAAAAACCTTTCCCGTGCAGGACAATGCCATGGTGCTGGAAAAGGATATCACGTTTTATTCCACCTGTGAGCACCATCTGATGCCCTTTTTCGGATGCGCACACATCGCCTATGTCCCCGACGGCTGCGTGGTGGGGCTAAGTAAGCTCGCGCGCACGGTGGAGGTATTTGCCCGCCGGGCGCAGCTGCAGGAGCAGATGGGCGCGCAGATTGCAGACGCCCTGATGCAGCACCTGCAGCCCAAGGGCGTCATGGTCATGCTGGAGGCGGAGCACCTGTGCATGACCATGCGGGGGGTAAAAAAGCCGGGCTCCCGCACCATTTCTGTGGTGACGCGCGGGGTATTTGCGCAGGACGCGGAGTTGCGGCAGAATTTCATGCTGACGGTACAGCGCTAAATGGAACGGATCAGCCGGTTGATGCGCCACCCTGATTACATCCGCTATTGCCGCAAGACAGCCCGCCTGGAGCAGGACCGCATCTATTGCAGGCACGATATGGCGCACTTTCTGGATGTGGCCCGCATCGCCTATATCCTCAATCTGGAGGAGGGGCTGGGACTGCCGAAAGAACTGATTTACGCCGCCGCGCTTGTCCACGATATCGGGCGGTGGAAGCAGTATAAGCACGGTACCCCCCACGAGGAGGCCGGTGTTCCTTTGGCGCGCCCCCTGCTGCTGTCAGCCGGGTTTTCGCCGGAGGAGACGGAGGAAATTCTGTCCGCTGTAGCGCTGCACCGCAGGGGAGGCGGCGAAGGACTCTCGGACATTCTGTACCGGGCGGACAAGCGCTCCCGCGCGTGTCACAGCTGCGCGGCGGAGGCCGCTTGCGACTGGGACGGCGAGAAAAAGAATCTGGATATCCTGTATTAACGCACGGAGGTGACGGCAGCTTGCGCATTGGAACACGGCACTTTGACACCGAACACCACACCTATGTCATGGGGATTCTCAACGTCACGCCGGACTCCTTTTCAGACGGCGGGAGATTCAACCACCTCGATCACGCCCTGCGCCATGTGGAGCAAATGCTGGAGGAGGGTATGGACATTCTGGACATCGGGGGGGAATCGAGCCGTCCCGGCTATGAAATGATCTCCGATGAAGACGAGATTGCCCGTGTGGTGCCCGTGATCCGCGCGGTGAAGGCGCGGTGGGACCTGCCTGTCTCCGTGGACAGCTATAAAGGCGCGGTCGCGCGTGCCGCGCTCTCGGCGGGCGCGGACATGATCAACGACATCTGGGGCCTCAAATATGACCGCGCCATTGCTGATGCCGTCGTGCAATACAACGCCGCGTGCTGTATCATGCATAACCGGAAACACATGGATTACGCGGATTTTTGGCCGGATCTGACGGCGGATCTGACGGAGAGCATCGCCATAGCCCGGCAGGCGGGCATCCCGGAGACAAAGATCATCCTCGATCCCGGCGTGGGCTTTGCCAAAACGCAGGCGCAGAATTTGCAGGCCGCCGCGCAGCTCGGACGCCTGCGCGCGCTGGGCTTTCCCCTTTTGCTGGGTACCTCGCGCAAATCCATGATCGGTCAGGTGCTGCAGCTGCCTGTGGATGCACGGCTGGAGGGTACGCTCGCGACGGCTGTGCTCGCGGTGCTGCAGCACTGCGCGTTTGTCCGTGTGCACGACGTCGGCGCAAACAAGCGGGCGATTCAAATGACCGAGGCGCTGCTGCCTTACTGGGAGGAGAATAGCTGCCATGGCGGATAAAATCCACATCAAGGACCTTGAGGTATTCTGCAACCACGGCGTCTTTCCGGAGGAGAATAAGCTCGGGCAAAAATTTCTGGTGTCTGCTGTGCTCTTTACCGACACCAGAGCGGCGGGACTGAGCGACGATTTGGAGAAATCCATCAATTACGGCGACATCAGCCATCAGATGCATGATTTCCTGCAAAAAAACACCTATCGGCTCCTTGAGCGCGCCGTTGAGGAGCTCGCGGCCCACCTGCTCAAAACCACACCCCGGCTGGAGTGCATCCAGATCGAACTTAAAAAGCCTTGGGCCCCCATCGGCCTGCCGCTTGCCTATGCCTCGGTGGAAATTGAGCGCAGCTGGCATACTGCGTATCTGGGGCTTGGCTCCAACATGGGGGACACACGCAAGTATATCGAAGATGCCGTCCATGCCCTCGCGCAGATGGATGACTGCCGCGTGGAGGCGGTATCCGAATGGATTGTCACAAAGCCCTACGGGGTGGCCGATCAGGACGACTTCTTAAACGGCTGCCTGCAGCTGCGCACCCTGCTCCCCCCGCGCGAGCTGCTCGGCCGCCTGCATACGCTCGAGCATGCGGCAGGCCGCACACGAACGCGCCCGTGGGGCCCGCGCACACTGGATCTGGATATCCTGCTCTATGACGATCTGGTCATGCACACGCCGGAGCTCACGATACCACACGCCGACATGCATCACCGCGCTTTCGTGCTGCAACCGATGGCGGAGATTGCGCCATATACGCTGCATCCGCTGCTGAAGAAGACCATGCTGCAATTGCGCGATGCACTCAAATAATGCAACGCTATAAGGGGCTGACGCATCAGGAATCCTTTGGATTCCAAGGCGTCAGCCCCTTTTGTTACAGGATAATGCAGATCAGTCCGCCGGAGCCCTCATTGATAATGCGCTGCAGGGTCTCGCGGAATTTGTCTCTGGCGTCGTCCGGCATACGGCGCAGCTTGGTGGTGAGGTCCTCGCTGACCAGCTCATGAAAGGATTTACCGAAAATATTGGTCTGCCAGATGGAGTTGTTATCCCCCTCAAACTCCTTGAGCAGGTAATTGATCATCTCCTCCGACTGGCGCTCGTTGCCGACGATGGGTGCGACCTCGGTCTCAATATCCACCCGCAGCATGTGGATGGATGGGGCGGACGCTTTGAGGCGCACGCCATAGCGCCCCCCCTGTCGGACGATTTCCGGCTCCTCAAGCGTGAGCTCGGTAATCGCGGGGACGACCACGCCGTAGCCGGTCTGTTTCACCTCTTCGAGCGCAGAGGCGACCTTGTCGTACTCCACCTTGACGGACGCCAGCTCGCTGAGGAGATTGAGCAGGTCACCGTCATCCTGAATCTGAAACCCCGACTGCGCGGAGATGGTCTCATAAAAGAGGTTACGCGGCACCTCGAGCGTGGCGCTCGCAAGGCCGGAGCCGAGACTGATGGCCCGGATGCGGCTTTCACTGACCGTCTCGCACGCCTGCAGTCCCGCCACAACCCCCTCCACATCGCGGATGCGGTGCATCTCCTGCGACTTTTCGCGAATAGCGGCATAGAGGTCGCTCTTGATGGGATGGGTATACGGCAGGGCGTCCACCCATGCAGGGAGGAAGAGGCTCAGCTCTTTGACCGGGAACTCATACAGCACCCCCTTGATGATGTCGGTGATGGCCTTTTCGTCAAGCTCCAGGCAGTCCTCCGCCACACACGTCACGTCATACCGCTCTGCAATGTCGTTGCGGATGGCCTGCGTCCGCTCCGACTGCGGGTAGGCGGAGTTGACAATCACCAGAAACGGCTTCCCGAGCTCCTTGAGCTCCATGATGACGCGCTCCTCCGCCTCCAGATAGTCCTCACGCTCAATATCGGTGACGCTGCCGTCGGTGGTCACGACAATGCCGATCGTCGCGTGCTCTGCGATGACCTTGCGCGTGCCGATCTCCGCCGCCTCCGTCATGGGGATCTCCTGATCAAACCACGGCGTCATCACCATGCGGGGCGAGCCGTCCTCCTGCAGGCCCTCCGCATGCGGCACCATGTAGCCCACGCAGTCGATCAGCCGCACGGCGAACGCCGCGCCGTTTTCCATGCTGATCTCCACCGCCTCTTCCGGGACAAATTTGGGCTCGGCTGTCATGACGGTGCGCCCCGAGCCGCTCTGCGGCAATTCGTCGCGCGCGCGCTCCTTGCGATAGATATTCGGGATATTCGGAATCACCAGCGTCTCCATAAACCGCTTGATAAAAGTGGACTTGCCCGTTCGCACCGGCCCTACGACACCAATATAGATGTCCCCGTTTGTCCGCAGGGCGATATCTTCGTACAATTTGTTCTGCTCCAATGCCAATTCCTCCTTCGGCCCCACGAGCCGGTCGTTTTCTATACATAACTATGGGGATAAGCTCTGATTTATTCCAAAGCTTTTCCAAGGAGGAAAAAATGTTAATCATGCTATGCCGCCGCGCGGCGCTTGGCGCGGCGTATGATCCAAAACACAAAGTGGAGGAGCAGCCCGGCAAAGACGCCAAAGGCCAGATTATCGGTGATCACAACGACGGCAACGGTCAATATGGTAACGCAGGCGGGGAAGAGAATCGTCCTGTCTCCCCCACCCGATATGAGCTGCTGTATGCCGCCGCAAATCTCCTTCAGGTTCTTCCAGTCAAATGTAGCGATGGAGACCGCCACCATGACGGCAATGAGCGCAGCGAGGGGGATGGCGCCGAGCACCGGCGCACCTGCCACCAGCAAAACGGTGAGCAGACAGCCCGCCGTTAGGGTGGACAGCCGCCCCCTTCCGCCCGAGCTGACGTTGGCAATCGCCTGCCCGATCATCGCACAGCCCGGCATAGCGCCGATGAGCCCGCAGACCATGTTGCCAATCCCCTGCGCACGGCATTCACGGTTCTTCCGGCTCTCCGTCGCCGTCATCTCATCCACCACGCGCGCGGTCAGAAGGGTCTCGAGCAAACCCACAAAGGCGAGGGACACCGAATAGGGCGCGATGATTTTCAGCGTCTCCAGCGAAAAGGGTACGGCGGGCAGACCGATTGCGGGAAGTTTTGCGGTGAGGTCGCCGAGGTCACTGATCATGGTGATCTCCAGCGCACCCCCACCCACGGCGCGCACGATCAGCCACAGAACAGTGATGACAATGATGGAAAAGAGCGTGGAGGGAAACGCCCGCGTAAAGCGCGGAAACAGATAGATGAGGACGAGCCCTGCGGCAATCAGAAGCAGCGTCATTACAATGGCAGACGGCGTCACGCCGAGATGCGTCAGGCAGCTTTCCACCTGTGCGCGGAAAATAATGATGGCCAGCGCATCGACAAATCCGGCAACCACCGCAGGCGGGACAAAACGGATGAGGTTTCCGACGCGCAGCGCCCCGAGTACCAGCTGGATAACCCCGGTGAGCAGTACCGCTGCAAAGAGGTAGGAAAGCCCGTAATCCCGGATAAGCGACACCACAACCACCGCCATAGACCCCGCCCCTGCTGAGACCATCGCCGGCCGGCCGCCCAGAAAGGACATGAGCACCAGAAAGACAATGGAGGTATATAGCCCCAAAATGGGGTCAACCCCCGCGACAATGGTAAAGCCGACGACCTCCGGGCTGACGGAAAACATCGTGAGCCCCCCGGCCAGGAAGGCGCCCCTGGGGTTGCCCCGCCACGCCCGTAAGACCCTCAGGGCCCCC
>JAJBUC010000045.1 GCA_020860545.1 Oscillospiraceae bacterium
ACAGAATATGGACTTTCCTGTGGAATTATCACGACAGATATGACGAAAGCCTGGGAACTTGCCGAGCGAGTTGAGTCCGGTTGTTGCCACATTAATGACAGCAGCATGAACCTCTATTGCCATGCCCCTCTTGGGGGCATGAAAGCCAGCGGATCCGGGAAAAGCGGTTTTCGATCGATTGATGAATTCACAGAAGTGCGATGGGTTACAATGCGGAAGCATAATCGTACTTACCCATTCTAGAAAAAAGGGAGTATTTTGGGAAACGCTGATTGAATGGTTCTGTCCTTTTCCGTGTGGGATTTAAAGCATCCCACACGGTTTGGGACAGAGCATGAAACAAGCAGAAAAGAGGAAAAAATGAAACGTATTGATTTGGAGTGCCATTATCTGACTGAGGACATGCTAAGCGTTTTTGGGAAACGCACTTCCGCCCCCTTTTTTCAAAAGGAAACCCGGCTGCTAACCTATGTGGATGATGCCGTATTCCCGGTGGACCTTTTTTATGACGGATTGACCGACCTGGCGGAAAAAAGAATCAACATGATGAATGAAAATCAAATTGATATCTCAGTGCTGAGTCCATCGCCTGGGGTAGAGCAACTGCCGAAAGAAGTGTCGGTTCCTTTGGCGCGGAAAGTGAATGATACGCTTGCCCTTGCAATAGATGCACATCCCGGCAGATTTTTGGGTGGTGCCGTATTGCCGGTCAAGGATCCTGAAGCCGCCTGTCTTGAGCTGGAACGTTGCGTCAAGGAGCTCGGGTTTGTCGCATGGTATGTCAGCTCTAACTTCGGCGATACCGGCCCTGATGATGCGGTGTACCGCTCAATTTTTCACAAAGCGGAAGAATTGGGTATCTTTGTCTATTTACATCCATACAACCCACCTGAAGAGCGCTTCAAGGGGTTTGGTTTTGCCTTTAACGGCGCGGCGCTGGGCTTTACTGCCGATGCGATGCGAACGCTGACCCGAATGATACTTTCCGGATTGATGGACGAGTGTCCGAGGCTGAAAATTGTTCTTGGCCATCTGGGCGAATCGCTGCCGTTTTTGATGGAGCGCATGGACAACCGGCTTAGCGTAATCAAAGAACCGCGCCTGAAAAACAAAAAGTCGTTCAGCCAGTATTTCAAGGGTGATGGGAATGTTCTGGTCACCGTCAGCGGGAATATGTCTCCGCCGGCATTTCAGTGTACACAAACCGTGATGGGGCTTGACCGAATAATGTTCGCATCTGAATACCCCTATGAGAAGACAGATGACATGATTGCTTTTGTGGATAACCTCCCCCTGTCCGATGCCGAGCGCCAACTGGTTTACGGCGGAAATGCCAGCAGGCATCTGGGCCTTCCTGTCTGAACATATGCCCGATGTGCCTGATGACATACACGGAAAGGATGATGCCTAATGAGATTGCGTGCAGATGATGTCTTTCGCGTCGCCAGAAATGCGCAAAAGGCAGGCCTGTTCGCCCTTCTGCCAAGTGTAGATGGCCTTGCAACACCGGGAGAACGGTTTTTTGAATCCATGCAAAGCAGGCTGCTTGAGAATGTAAACCTTGAACAGTTGGATACGGTGCTAAACCACTTAGCACCTGTAATCCACTACATGGCGGACGAGACGCATTGGGAGCCGGTAGAATTCACCGGTGAGGATATGTTTCGCGCAGTGCGGAATTTACAGCGGATGGGCGCTTTTGAGATCATCAACACAAGGCTGGAGCCTCCCGGCAGCGGCGACCGCTTCTTTGAACACTATCAGACTATCCTGGTGGAAAAGCTGGGCGTCAAAACACTGGATGAACTTCTGTACACGCTGGGACAGTGCATCAAATTTCTTGCTACGGATGCGGCAATGGTAAATGTGAAATCTTGTATAAAAAGGAGCCCTTGCGCATGAGTAACGTGGAAGCATTTTTTAACAGTCTGCAAAAAATGACCAATGCCCCTAAGCTGATCACGGACGAAGGCGCTCGGGCGGCATATGTGTCCGAAAACAACAGCAGACTGCCTGTCAGCAAGCCTCTTGCAGTCATTTATCCCACTTGTGCCGAGCAGGTGCAGAAACTGACGGAGCTTGCAAATGAACACAGAATTTCTCTTGTAGTTCGCTCCAGCGGCGGCACGGAGAGCACCCGGGGCGCGTCGTTGCCTGCCGAGGGAACCCGCTGCGTGGCGGTGAATCTATCAGAGATGAACCGCATCATGAACATTGATCCCAAAAACAACATGGTACTGATAGAGGCAGGCGTCACCTACGGCCAGCTCAATGAGGCGCTGAGGCCCTATGGCCTGTATTGTGAGCACCCCTTGGCCCCTCGCGCAGAAAAGTCTGTTATTGCAAGCCTTTTGGATCGTGAGCCCGTGATGACGGCGAAGCATATATGGGACATTCCCGACCCGCTTTGCTGCATGGAGATGGTTATGGGCAATGGCACAGTCTTCCGTTCCGGCTCTGCCGCAGGGCCCGGAACGCTGGATGAAATGCTGGAATCCGGCTGCGGAATCAACCAGTCCCAGGGGCCTGTATGGCTTGACCTTGGCCGCGTGATCACCGGCAGTCAGGGCACGCTTGCAATCGTCACATGGGCCTCCGTTAAGGTGCGTCCCATCGGGAGTATGAGCACCTTGACTTATGTCCAGTCCGATGACATTAATACGCTCACCGCGTATGTTTCCATGGTCGTCCGCCAGCGGCTTGGCGAGGAGGCTATCATTCTAAATCGCAGAGGCATGGCACAGGTGTTTGGCCTTGCCTGCGATGCGGCGATGCCAAAATGGACCTACATAAGCAGCGTTCGGGGCTTCAGGCTTTTCCCCGAGCGGTACATGGGCAACCAGCTTGCAGACATGGAGGACATCGCGAAGGAGTACGGACTGACTGTTTTGCGTGAGCTTCCCGGCCTAAGCAATGAACAGGTAAATACCATGCTGCGCGACACCTCTCCCAAAGGCGGCTACTGGAGACAGCGCTACGGCAAAGACGTGTTTGAACTGTTTTGCATAAGTACCATGGATAAACTCTCAAGCTTTTCTGCCTATGCCGAAACCGTAGCGACACGATGCGGCTTGAACCCGGATGACCTGTGTGTCTACGCGCAGCCGACGCAAATGGCACGGTGCTGCCACATTGAATTTCTTATCAATGCCGACGTAAAGACAGCGGATGCGATGGAAGCGCTTCTGGGAACAGTTCTTCTGGAGAATCATGCATTTTTCTCCAGACCCTATGGCAAACTAAAAAAGGCCATTTATGAGACATATGCGGACCAGCAATCCTTCATGCCGCTGATCAAGCTGTTTTTTGACGAGAACGGATTAATGAATCCCCGGCAACTTGTCTATGAAGGGGGGAACCAATAATGGCACTCATGGACTATAAGGTTGACCAGGGCTGGTGCAACCGATGCAGCAACTGCAAATTTATTCCGTCCTATCGCAGTAAAAAGGCCGAAACCATGTATATTTGTCCGTCGATCACCAGATATCACTTTAACGCCTACAGCGGTTGCGGCAAGCTGGAGGTAGGCTACTCCATCAACGACAGACATTCCGAAGTCAGCGCGAGCACGCAGAGCATTGCCTATAAATGTACGCTGTGCGGTGCCTGCGACTACACCTGTAAGGTGTTCCGCAAGGATATTGATGTGGCGGAAAACATTGAGGAGCTGCGCAAGGAATGTGTGCAGGCGGGATTTGTCTATCCTGAGCATAAGGCACTGATTGACTCTGTCGCGAAAAATGGAAATCAGCTCAACCGCCCGCCCTCTGACCGCATTGACTGGGCCGATGGACTGCAAATAAAACAGACCGCGCAGGGCGATACAGGCGACATCTATTTCCATGTGGGCGATCTCAATTCCTTTGACCGTACTCTGGCGGAGCGGACAAAAAAAGTGGCGCAGCTGCTTCTTCGTAAGAATATTGACCTCATCACCTCCGGATTGTCCGAGCCATCTGCCGCCGACAAAGCCTTTGATCTCGGATTCATTGATAACGGCAAAGCTGCGGCGCAGAAGCTCGCAGCGGAGGTGAAGCGGTCCGGCGCAAAAATGCTTGTTACTTTGGATGCCCACGCGTTTACTGCGTTCCATTGGTATTATCCGCGATATGGTATTGAACTCGGCGTGGAAGTGCTCCATATCACGGAGCTGCTGGCGCGTTTGTATGCCGACGGACTTCTGCATTCCGGTACGCCGCTTGATAAAGCGGTTACCTATCACGATCCCTGCAATTTGGGCCGTCGCAGTGAGCCTTACAAAGGCGAGTATGAGGGCGATAAGCGCCGCCGTCCCATGCATCTGACACGGACAGGAGACCTGGGCGTGTATGCGGCTCCCCGGACTCTGCTGCGCGCAATTCCCGGTCTAACGCTGATTGAGATGGATCGCATCAAGGGCTGGTCATTCTGCTGCGGAAACGGCGCGGGGGTTCAGGAAGTAAACCCCGACTTGCTCAGAAATACCAGCGAAAACCGCATGGTTGAAGCGAAATTGACCGGTGCGGACGCAGTGGTGACAGCCTGCGCCATGTGCGAGGGCGCACTGGCAACCGTCGGCGGCATGGAGGTCATTGATTTGCTTGATCTCGTGCTGGAACACATGGAGTAAGGGGGGGAAACGAGATGTTTATCAGCGAAGAGGCATATAAGGAAATCGAAACCATAGTCGGCGCGGAATATATCACCGCCGACGAGCAGATATGCGACAGCTATGCACAGCATCTATTCCACCGTCCAGACCCGCAGTTGTGGGTACAGCGCCCTGCTGCCGTTGTCCTCCCGGCCACCACGGAAGAGGTATCGGCATTTGTTAAGGTCTGCAACAAATACAAAATTAAATATAAGGCCACGTCTACAGGATACGGCGCGCACAACGGTGCAACCGCTCCCGACTGCGTCCTGGTGGATTTGCGCCGGATGAACCGCGTCATTGAGGTAGATGAAAAGAATATGATCGCCATTGTCGAGCCCTATGCAAGTAGCGGAGAGATCCAACGGAAGGTGTGGGATAAGGGGCTTAATCTTTGCATCACAACAGCCGGCCCGCAGTCCTCAACACTTGCCAGCATTACCTCCCATCAGGGCGGCTCCTGTGCCGGTGCGTCAATGGGATATAACGGCAGAAATCTCCTGGCTTGTGAGTGGGTTGCCCCATCGGGCGAGATTGTCCATGTCGGCTCAAATGACAATGGCGGCGGCTGGTTTTCCGCCGACGGCCCCGGCCCGTCCCTGAAAGCGATGATACGCGGTTACTTTGGCTTTGACGGCGCAATGGGCATCTTTACAAAGGCCGCCGTGAAGCTATATCACTGGGCCGGTATGCGGGATTATGAGATAAGCAATGACGGAAACCTCTATGAGGCGGATGTTGCCGTACCTGAAAATATGCATTTTTACACGTTGATTCACGAGACGTGGGAGGATTTGGGCGAGGCATACTACCAGTTGGGTGAGGCGGAGATCTGCACCTATATGAATAAGTTTTCCATCGGCGTCACAGGCTGGGGATATATGCCCGCGTTCTTTGAAAAGGCCGTGAAGCTGCCGCATCTGCGCGAAGCGCTGAAGATGGGCCGCCACCGCACGGTCATAGTGGTTGTCGGCAACAGTGAACGAGATTTGGCGTACAAAGTGGACTGCCTGAAGCAGATTGCCGAGGATACAAACGCCATCCTGTTCGGCGGTCACGCCGATACCGCCTACGCAAAGGCACATCTATGCTCTCTTGTAAAGGCCGACGGATATGCGTCCCTATTTAACGGGCCCGGTACCTTCCACGTGGCTATGGGCGCTGACGAAGCGCTGTCAGTCACCATCAAGCAGGCCCAATATGCGCAGGAAATCAAGGAGCGCATGATTGCCGAGGGTGTGACCGCCGATGATTTAGGTGATGGTGCATGGGTAGGCATCTATGACCAGAGCACAAGGGGCCACAATGAGGCCACAATGATCTTTGACCCCAGAGATCCAGTTGCAGGCGGTTCCATGGGCCGCTACTCCGCCGAGTGCGCCGAGGTGCTGTACACCAAACATTTGGGTGGCATAGGCTTTGCGGCGTTTGGCGGCCCGGAGCAGGTGATGATGTTTGATGAGGCAGCCAGCAACTACTACAAACACACCGTGCGCATCAAAGAAATTTTTGACCCTGACAACCTTGCAAATATGACGTTTGTGTAATGGCCCCTTCAAAGTGGACGTTTCGACGCGCTCTCTGAACTATGAGAGCATGAAAATAGAGGACTCATTTTACGAGATTTCAATCATACGAAAAGGAGCGTACACAATGAACAATACAATTGGTAAGAAAACAGCAGGTTTCAAAATGACTGCTGGGCAACACCATACAGTGCTGCTAGATCATAGTGGAAAAGTTTGGGCTTGGGGTCACAATCAATATGGTCAGCTCGGAAACGGCGAAAAAACAGGCATGCATCCTAACCCATTCCCTAGCCGCGTTATCCCGAGTTGGGGGGATGACGTAAAAATTCGAGATATATGCGCAGGACACAATCACACGGTGGCGCTCGACGAGAGATGCAGGGTTTGGTATTGTGGATGGGACAACTATGCGGTCCCCCCGATGCCGGGCGCCGAGGTCATTGGAGGCAAGGTTGTACCAGAACAAATAAAATTTGACCAAAATGGCGGAAATAAAGATGTCAGGATCTCCGAAATAGCCGGTGGTGGATGGCATACAATGGCGCTAGATGACGAAAACAACCTCTGGGCTTGGGGGAGCAACATGGTGGGTCAGTTGGGGGTTAAGGATATTGATGTGGGGATAGGTCATGATGCCTGCAGCTACATTCCGATCAAAGTCGATGTTCTCCCAGAAAGAACCAAAATCAAGTCCTTTGCGACAGGTGGTCAACATGTTGCAATATTGGATGAAAACGGAAAAATTTGGTCTTGGGGATGGAATCAGTATGGCCAACTAGGGAATAAGGATGTCAAGACCGGACTAAATGCCTTTGAGAAAATTGCGGTACCAGTATCAGGGCTTGACGATGTTGTCATTACCAAAATTGCAACAAGCTACTATCATACAGTGGCATTGGACGAACATGGCAGGGTCTGGGCGTGGGGTTCCAATCGATATGGACAGTTGGGAAGTGAATCTGTTGCCGACGGGCCCGACAACAATATTGCCCAAAGCGCAATAGCTGTGCCGGTATCGGGGCTGAATGATGTTGAGGTCGTGGACATCGCCGCTGGATATGCCCACACGGTGGTGATGGATAAAAACGGAAACGTCTGGGCTTGGGGATACAACCTCTACGGACAGGTGGGAAACGGAGAGGTCAGCAATGGCGATTTTTTCTCCTATATCAGTCGGCCAACGCATGTATGTGAATGGCGAGACGAAAGGGGTCGGTGCGTGGACACAAAGATACAACAAATCATGAGTACCACGAACCACTCTATGGCTGTCGACAGTTTAAATAATGTATGGGCATGGGGATTCAATCGTTACGGTCAACTTGGAACCGGTGGGCATGAGGACGCAAATCTGACGCCGAGACTTGTCATGTGGCCTGTAAACTCGGGTGTTGCGCCTGAGCCGCCATCTATTGCTCATGTTATGGCTATAGATGAAGAAGAAAATAAGCTAAAAGTAGAACAGGCGGGGTTTCATATTGCCGTTTATGCAAAATTAAGCGAAAATAAAGATAGCAAAATAGTATTGCAATTTGTGGATACAAAAAAACAAAATCTCTTTGCAGCGTTGGAGGAAAATGATGTTAGAATTATGGAAGATAGATGGGCTATTGCGTTTGGCAGCCACACGCATCTTGACGTTGACCGCAATTTAGAGAAAGGTATCCTCACACTGGGACTCAACCTTAGAGATAGAGAACACACCGAGAAAGGTAAAACCCTGAAAATCCGTTTTATAAGGTCGTACAATGATTTCGGCAAGGCAGAAGATTTTGATACCTACTCAATTACGTTCATTTCTGCATAAATTTGATGAGACGTTTTGGCGCGGTTTCAGTCGAGCCCCAATTTTGTGTAAACTCCACCCTCCCGTGCAAAATGGTTTCGCCAGAGCATGGGACGCACAGTCGGTCTGCTGATGCAGGCGGGGCCTGCTTGTCACTACCAGGATTGGCCTTGCCGGACGGGAACTCCACGTCCACGATTTTACCCTTGCCGGGGATTTTATCGTCGGGGCCTGCCGGGGCCGCTTTATCCGTCTTGCCGCCAGCAGGCGGGGCCTGCTGATCGGGGGATTTTTCCGGCGCGGTCACTTTGGCCGGGGTATCGGGCGCGGCTTTGTCGCCGCCGGTCACAGCCTGCCCGGTTTTGTCGGGCGCGTCCGTCTGTTTATTGTCTGCCATGCACTTTTACCCCCTATTTCAAAATGGGCAACAAAAAAGCCCGACTTCTAAAAGCCGGGCCGCGATTTTGGGCATCGCTCCTCTCAAATCAGCCACCACGCAAAAATGCCGCCATTAGGGTACTTACACCACTGCCGGTACTTGCGCTACCGGGAAGAACTACGGAGCGCGGGCAGACACAGATTGGCGTGCCAACAATTCCTTCCGCTGTCTCCTCAACCTCGCCGCCCAGGTTGACGGCATAATCACAGCCCGGTCCGCCATCATTTCGGCGGCATCAGCCAGCGTCATGGGTGTCTCGGTAGTAACAAACACATAGGAACCGTACCCTAGATGTCCGAGCAGGGTTCGGACTTCCTGCTCCTCTGTGGAGCATGTGATCTCATTGTTTCTCCCTAGCTTCAAGTCCCTATAGACATCTTAAAAGCGTCATCAAGAATTTATGAAATTGCCCCATCAATGCGTAATAACACATATCCGTCAAGTGAATCATTAAATCCAAATTTTACATAGGTAAATTCTCCGTCATAGGCATAATTTAAGACATTATACATATCAAACTCTTCATACCGAATCTCACTCTCATCGCCCTGCAACGTTTGATAACTGATACCGGATTCCCAACGATCAGAATCATATCGATGTAAAGTTTTTAAATATTCCTCATCTGATTGTTCTTGTATTGTCTCTGCAAATTCCTCTGCCATATCCTCGCCATTCCAGCCTCTAGGCAGGTACGAGCCTGATAGAACCGTAATATAAGGTACACTTTTTTCTCCATAGAACGACGAAAGCAGGTGAGGGAAAAACTATCCCTCACCTGCTTCCTCACTTATGACCTATTTTTCAACCATCTCGTAAATGTTTTTTTGTAAGATATCAAGATTCTGCACTTACAATGCATATCAGCCTATTTTTGATGGTCTACAATCAAGCAGCCCCGCAATGCATGGTATCCCGACGGAGATCTACATTGCGGGACCGTTTCTTAGTTTTCAGTTGCCGTCCTTACGCTTTGCTTTTCGTATGCGCGCCAGAGAGCCAAGGGCCACGATGACCAGTGCTATACCGGCAGCAATGCCAATGCGCGCGCCATTCTCTTGCGCCTGGGCGCGCACAACCTCGAATATCTCCTGATCCTGGGGAACCTGCTCGGGTTCCGGTTCAGGCTCCGGTATATACTCAATCTCTAAGGGGATATCCTGCTGCATGGGGGAAAGAGGGATATCCTGCGGCACGATTACCGACTGTACTGCCTGAGGTGTCGCCGCGCCTGCCACAGGCAGCGCCGCCCCCTCCCCCGCTTCCGCCGCGGCACGTGCACGCGGACTGCCATACGCCGTGCCCGACGCCGCGATGAAATAGCTGGCCTGTCCTGCCAACCCCTCGCCGACGAACTGCTCAATCACCTTTCCGTCCTCCAG
>JAJBUC010000057.1 GCA_020860545.1 Oscillospiraceae bacterium
CACCCGTTCCCATCCCGAACACGGAAGTTAAGCTCATGTGCGCCGAAGATACTTGTTTGGAGACGAACCGGTAAAATAGGTAGTGCCAACATATACACAAAAAGGGTGCAGGAGACGATTTTGTCTCCTGCACCCCTCTTTTCTGCTCATTTTCATGGGATCCTGCGCGCAAGCCGCTCTTGTGCTTTTCATTGCGCCCCACACTATGATTTGGATGTTAACGGAGTATTTTGATTTATTTTCCCGTATTGATGCAGGCATTCCGTGGCAAATTGAATTTTCGTTACATTAAATCCGTTTTCCAGCGGGTAGATAAAATATGTGTTATCGTCTGTCGAGAGCGTAATACACTGTCCCTTGCCACGGTAATTGTATTCGGTATGGACAGAGAACATGGAGGCGGGGGCAAAGGTCAGCGTATGTTCCTGTGCGCATCCGTATTCTGTAAAGGTGAGCTGAAAACCATGCAGGTTGTGTATTAACTTCCCAGTACCAAGGTCAATGAAGTTCTTTGCATTGGGCAGGGACTCAATATGTACCGCCATATTCAGGGAATAAGACCGGTCTGCCACTTTGTCTGCCACCTGTGAGCGTTCCCACTCGTACCAATCCGGAATATGGATAAAGTTTGGCGTGTCGCCGCAATTGCCGGCCTCCATACAGGTTAGCCTGCCTAGCTCCGTCATATGCCAGCGCGCGCCGCAGTGAGTACAAAAGAGGTCGGCGTTTTTGGCCGCCATACTGTATTCAGTGCCGCAGTGTGGGCATTGATATAGAACATGCTCCAGCCCCTCCGCACGCTTCGCATACCGGATTGAAAAGCGGTTTTCATATTGCCAGGCATATTCATCATAGGACAGGGCTTGCCGGATGCGCGCATTGATCTCCGCGACAGACGCACCGCGCACTTCCTCACGGGTAAACTGCTGCGTAATTGTGGTGTCCAGACGTGCGCCGCGCCGTTTGTGCAGGTTCCAGATCGGTGACTGCAGGTAATTGCCGCGCATGTGGATGGTGACCAGTGGGACATCCAGATACTTCGCAAGCTTGCCGAGGGATTCCGGCAGCGCGGAGGAGGTGCCGACATTTGCGTAGCGTGCCTCCGGATACAGGACCAGAATATCGCCCCGGTCGGTTACCTTTTTGATATTGTGCACCAGCGCAACATCGCAGACGAATTTCCTGGTGCCAAGACAGCCCGCCTGCCGGTAGAGCCACTCGCCGTAATTTTCAAATCCCTCCAGCTCGGAGACATAATTTGCGCGGAACGGGAAAAGTGCCAGCGGTGTGATATAGAAGTCCATAAAGGCGTGATGGGTTCCGAGTACCAGAAACGGCGGTTTCAGCCCTTTCATGCGCAGGCGGTGAATCTTGAGCCGACCGCTCCGGGTCATAAGCCAGCTGAAAAGCCAAATCGGCAGCAGTGCTAGGGGATTCTGGCGCGGCGGTGTGCGGAAGCGGTTAAACGGTATGGTGTTTATCTTTTTCTTCATGCGCAGACGATTCCATTCCTTTGTGATTTGTGTGCAGTATGTAACGGCGAACCGGGGGAATGCAGCTGAGCAGGCAGTACAGTATGCAAGTGCCAAGAAAGGCACAGCCGGTTGGTGTAAGATTGAACAGAGACCGGATGTGAATTGTGCCGGAGATGGGATTGTAGACCAGCAGTGATATGGCGACACCTGCAGCGCAGCAGAGAAGTCCTACCCAATTCAGCTTAGGTATGCCGCGGTATCCGGGCAGCCCAAACGCGTCGCGCAGGGAGAGCTTCTGCCTGCGTACGATAAAGAAGTCGGAAAAGAGCAGCGCGGCGAGTGGCGCATAGATACAGGCACCAATGGTCAAAAAAGAGCCGAAGTATGTGGTGATCTTGCCCCAGACACACAGCAATGCCACATAAGCACATAGAATGAAAATCAGCAGGCGGTAATCCAGTTTGCGAAAGGAGGACTTGAGCATTACGCCGTAAGTATAAGAGCCGACCGCCTGCGTGCCGATATTGGCGAAAGCGACCAACATAAGGGAGCAGCACGCCATGAGCGGTGAGGACAGGACTGCCAGCATGGTGGTCGGATCCTCGGAGAGAATGCCTGTAACATATTGCGTCGCAATGGACATCACAGCGCCCACCACCACAAAAAAAGAACCGGAGAGGCCCTGCCCGAGCACACCGGCCCAAAAGCCACCCCGTTCAGTTTTCGCCATGCGCGGGATGGCGGACATGCCGCCAACGAGCGTAATCACAAAGGCAAAATTTGCCTCTATGGAGATCAGATACGGAATGTGTGTGTCTCTATACCCGGAGTTGACCGGACGGTAATTCCAGATCATATCGAAGGGAACGGCACACAGGGTGACAATGATCACCATGACGCCGATGGCGAGCAGCAGCGGGACAAGCAGACGGGTAGTCCACGTAATGGCGCGCACACCGCGGTAAGCAAGCAGCGTCCCCGCGACAACACAAAGCAGCGCAAGCGGGAGATAGCAGCCGGAAGGCACTGAGAAGCCCAACAGGCGCAGCAGGTTCATCATAGAGGAGGCAAACAGGTCGGCGCAGACGGCGTACCAGGGGAAATTAATGGCGATGATCAAAATTGTGATTATTTTTACACCCCAATGGCCGAATACGGCGCGCAGCCAAATCCAGATGTCAATTCCGTACCGCACGGAGAGGATAACCGGAAGCTGGTAGATCACCAGCATCAGAATCGCCGCAAAAAATGCGCCGATGAGCAGCTGCCTGAAGCCGACCAGAGTAGCGAGATAAGCCCCCTGCGTATAGCTCCATGTGGCAATGCAATATCCGGATAAAACTAGAAATGCATCTCCAAAGCCATATTTTTTCTGACTTGCAGGGATGGGAATGATACCAAAAACCGCTTCTTTCTCAGTCTCCCGGTTGATCTGCTGATGTGGCTTCATAGATGATACCCTATCATGATTAGAACAAGGCAGATACCGGCAACAACGGCAACCGTGATATAGTCGCGTCTGGCAAAGCGTTTGGGAAATCGGTAGGAAGGGTCTTCCATTTCCTGAATGCGCGTTTCAATATCCGCGTTCATCTGCTTTTCATCAATAAAAGAGAAGTATTTCATATTTCAGTCCTCCTACCACTTTATATTACCTTTTATGATAACACCCTGCAAGAAAAAAGCAAATGAGAAAGTGCATATATTACCTTAAAATTCGCTTTTAAGACGATGAAATTGCCGCGTGAAAATGCACACGGCAATCCATCGAAAACGCTCAGGATGAAAAATAGGGGCTTGTCTTCAAATTGGGTACTGTAGGGGGCGCACAGATGACATAGTCCTCAATCAAATGCAGCAGCGAAAGCATACTGGAGAAGGGGATGGTGTCGATGTTATCAAGCAGTCGCAGCACGCCCTGCCAGGTTGCACTGCGGCGGCTGGCGACATAAATGGAGAAGGTATAGTGGTTGCCATAGATACTGCGTACAAATTCCTCATCCATACCGGAATTCGGGTCTTTTGCGGCGAGGTCGGGAGGGAGATAGTGCTTTTCTTCGGAGAACGAGCGCAGGGACTGATACGCCTCCGGAAAGCGCTGCTGGTTCATCAGTTCGTCAAGCTGCAGAAAAAGGCTGATCAGGTCGGAAAAATGCATGGGTGCAGTCAGCCGCCGGCTGTACACAGCACCGCTTGCATTGGTACCGTTAACCTGATCAACACAGATGCGCATCTCAATTCCAAAAAAGGTTGCACTGGGATGATTCATATTACCTCACCTCGCTTGGTTATGCTTCCGCAGAAATACGTTTTTGCAGCCACTCCGGGTCGCTGCAGTGGGTCAGCGCGTTGATAGACGAAATTTTACCTGCTTGTACCAGCTTTAACAGGCTTTGATCCAGTGTAATCATGCCGCTCTCTCCGGACTGGGAGATGATGTTATCTATCTGGTGTGTTTTAGACTCACGAATCATTGTGCGAATGGCGGGGGTGGCATTCATGATTTCGAAGGCTGGAACCAGACCGCCGTCTGTCGACGGTATCAGAACCTGTGATGTGATCCCCTCCAAGGTTAAAGCGACCTGCGCGCGGATTTGTGTCTGCTGCTCTGGCGGAAAGGCATCCACAATGCGATCTACTGTGCTTGCAGCGCTGGTGGTATGCAGTGTGGAGATGACAAATTGACCGGTTTCCGCCGCGGTGACGGCGGCTTTAATGGTTTCCGGGTCGCGCATTTCACCGAGTAAAATGACATCGGGTGCCTCGCGCAGCGCCGCCCGAAGGGCGGCGCTGTAAGACACGGTGTCGCTGTCGAGCTCACGCTGGGTGACAATGCAGTTTTTATGCTGGTGCAGGTATTCGATCGGATCTTCAATTGTGATAATATGCGCGTTGCGGCTGGCATTCATCGCATCCACGATACACGCAAGCGTCGTGCTCTTACCGGAACCGGCAGGGCCGGTAACCAGCAGGAGCCCTCGGCTGCGACCGGAAAAGGCCATCACGTTTTCCGGTATGGAGAGGGCATCCCACTTGGGCAGAGAGAAGGAGACAACACGAATGACCAGTCCCGCACTGCCGCGCTGGCGCAGAGCGTTCACACGGAAGCGGGCGAGAGAGGGCACTGCAAAGGAAAAATCATCATCACCCTGTGTAAGAAAGTGCTTGATATTGCGGTTTCCAGCAGCCTCATACGCGGCAGAGACGAGCGTATCGGTGTCGGATTGGCGCAGGCGTTCCTCCTCGCGGCTGATGATGCCGTCAACCTTATAGGAAACTGGAAGGCCGGCAATGATAATAATGTCTGAGGCACCGCGCCGAACGCCTTCACGCAGGATATCAAGAAGCTGCAAGTGTATCATTCCTTTCATGTCCTCTGTCTCAGGATTCCCCAGTATAGACAGGAAGGAACTGGTCGCCCGGATCCTGTGTGTCCACTGTTGCAGTCATCTGCCAGGCGAGGATCTGCACGTCACCGGTTTCTGTACGCAGTAAGTGAAGATAGAGATAATGGGTCTCGGACATAGCAATCTGTTCCTCCAGCTCCGGCGCAGAACCTGCTGCAAAATCGGCATAAAGCCGCGCAGCTTCCGCATCCGCCGCATACCAGTCTGAGACGGTCTGTGCGTTTTGCTCAGAAAGCGCAAGGTCGCCATTGGCTGTGCTAAGTGTAAGGGTAGAAAAGATGGAAAGGCTTAAAATAAGCAACACGGTCAGGATGGAGATTGCACCAATCCCGACCGGTGAAGACTGTCCGGATTGCATCATGGAACAGCCACCTCCTCCAGTGTAAAGCAGGAATCGCCGTTTTGCAAGACCTCAATACGATAAAACTGGACATTCTGTGTAGGATTTGCAGTATTCGTAATCAATACTGTATATCCGCCCTCCCATTCGGTCGGTGGGGTGATGCCCGCGCGCAATTGTTCGGCGGTACTTTGGGCAATATACAGCCCATGGGTCAGGTGATCGCTCTCCTGCCCCATGCTTCTCGCCGTGAGGAGCAGATTTACACAGACGGCGGCGCACAGGCCGAAAATGAGAAGGTTAAAGACCAATTCAATCAAAAAGAGATTGGCACGATTTGTGGAACGGATCACGATAACACCTCCGACACGGCGCTGCGCAGAGAGACTGCCGTTTCAAATCCGTCTGCAGAGATAAAAATGCAATTGTCCTGCACGGAGAGGGTAAGGGAGGTAAGCGCAAGTACCGCAATTCCGTCTTCCGGCGCAAATTCCAGCCCCTCCTCGGTGTACAGCTCATAGAGCTGGCCATTGTAGCAGTATAGCCGTGTAATATAGCCATTTTCCCGTAAAACAAGCGCATCGCTGCCGCCAAAGGATTCCACACTGACACCCCCGGCGACATCACCCCGCCGCACCTGATTGACAAGATAGGAAAGCGCGGTGCGCTGGGTGTAGCGTTCGTCGGTGTCATCGACCATATTGCGATAGAGGTCACTGCCCAACAAAATGACGCTGACGGCAAAGAGAAAAAACAGTCCGCACAGCAGCACGACGGTAATCAGCCGCAGACCGTTTGTGGAAAATTTCAAAACAGCAACCCCCTTTTCGTTAATGACGGGGCAGTATGGTAATGTCCGGCATGAGATTGGCCGCCACATATTGATAGTCGACAAAAAAAGCGCTCTCCTCTATGGCTATACCGTAATGATCCTCCAAATAGGTCAGGGAGGTAGGGTAAAACCCTTCCAGCGCATAGCACTCTACCGCGGCGCGCTGTACGGCACGCTGTAGCAAAATATAATTTTCGTTTTCGGAGCGATCACTTAAAAACTGAGAAACGGCCAGCAGGAGGATCAGAAAGGCCACAGCGACAAGCAGCATCGGCAGCCATTTTTTAAGCGAGGTATTGTTTCGCATGTTCATGGACTATCCTCCGATCGTGGAGAGGACGCCGAGCAGCGGCAGCATGACGGACAGCAGCACAAGCGCAACTGCAGCACACAGGGCAACAACCAGCCCGTATTCAAAGCGAATGAGGGTCCGGTTGAGGAATTCACTCGCCTGTGCGCTGGAGCGTCTGCCGAGATCCTCCATCGTCTGATCCGGTATACCCGCGCGAAAGCCTGTGGAGAGAAGACCGGCTTCAATACCGGTAAAAATTTTCGCATCGGCAACTGCTTTTGGAAATGGCGTACCGGCGATGGTTTGACGGTAACACACGTCAATCGGGCCGGAGAGGGAGGAGTCTTTCAAAAGGGTACAGACGCGCTCCAGGGAGGCCTCGAGCGGCAAACCGCTCGCAAGCATCAGCGCCATGGCGGAGGAAAATCGGCTGCGGTCAACACAGTGTGCCGCCTCGGTTTTGGAAAAGAGTGTTCCAAAGCCCCGCGCGTCTTTCTGGAAGAGCATCCAGAAAAGCCATATGGCGCATATAATCAGTACAATCGCCAAAACGATTGCAATGTATTTTCCAGCCTCGCCGAACTGGAGCAGCATAGCGGCAGTCGGTGAGGCGGCAACGCCGAGCTGCTCAAATACACGCTGAAAGACCGGCAGAACCCTTGCCACCAGAATCAGTACAATCACGGCAATCAGCGCGGACATCCCGGCGGGATATGCCACGGTCTGGCGCAGCGCCCGGAGGGTATCGGCTTCGCGCTGGTAATAGGTGCTCAGCGCGTCTAACACCTGTTCTGCCCGGCCGGAGGTCTGACCAATTTCAATCATCTGCACCAGATAGGCAGGGAAAGCGCCGCTTTTCTGCAGCGCGGCGGAGAGCGTTGCACCTTGGAGCATATCGTTGTGAATATCGGTATAAAGCTGTTGCTTGGCGGTGGTTTCGGTTTCGGCAAGGAGCATTGCGATGCTCTCCTCCCCGGTAATCCCGGCCCGCGCCAGAAGGGAAAGCTGCTGGCAAAAATTCGACAGTTCATCATCCGTGAGGCGAAGCAAGTTCTTGTTCTTCATAAATATCCTCCGACACGTCCGTAAGACTTAGAACCTGCATACACAGGCTCTTATAAATATGATGCAGTCACCCTTGGAGGCGCTGGAGGGGGGACTTGCGTATGTTTAGTAGGCGTATTTTTCCGTATAGTTGCTGTCATTCGTAATATATTCAATTGCAGCGGAGCTGTTTCTACCTGTGGACGCGAAGGTCGGATCCATCAGTGTCCAGTTTATGCCGTCGAAGTAAATCGCCTGATCTATCCAGCCCGTGCCCTCAATATAGACATTAATCCATGCGTGATAGGTTGTGCCCGCATAGCCCACAACCAACTTACAGGGGATATTCTGGGAGCGTAGCATGGCGGACATCACCGCTGCGTAGTCAAAGCAAATCCCCTTCTTTGCAGCGAGCACTTTGTCAACGTCGGGCAGATAGCCGCTTTGGACAGAAGCAGCAAGCGCATTGTCATAGCTGAAATTCTTTACCACATAGTTATAGATTTCAGTGAGCTTATCTAAATCGTCGGTCTTGTCCGCACAGAGCGTGGCGGCCTGTGAGACGACGGCGGAGGAAGCGGTGTAGTTTACATACTGGTTGGGATAGAGAAACGGCAGGAAATCGTTGCGCAGCTTCATCGTAACCGTTGCGCTGTGCGCTTGGGCATAGGACGTGCCGGAGACGTTTTCCATAACCTTAATTGTGTAGGAACCGTCCCCCTCTGTCAAGGGGTACACTTCAACACTGCCGGTATTATTGAGGTCATAGGTATAGGTCGTACCGCCGGTTTTGGTAATCTGCACCTTAATCTTCACGCTTTTCCCGCCGGTATACTGCACGAGCACATACCCCTCCGCAAGGTTGGAATAATCGACAGAAGCATTGCTGTTTGCGCTCACGCTCACTCCGGTCACGGTTTCCTGCTTTACAGGCAGCGAAGACGGCTTGTCGGCTTTCGCTTGATTTGCGAGGAGAGATAGAATGATGCCGACAACGGCAATCACCACGATGGCTGCAATCACAACCATAACGGTCCGTCTGATTCGATTGGTTCCAGTCATGATACCATCCTCCAATTCTATGTCGTCCTGTTTTTATACTTGATCGAGATCCAGCTCTCGGATTTTATAGGAGAGCTTTAGAAAATTGCGCCGGTGCTGTTTGTAGAAAGTGTCAACAATGCGATCCATGACCATGGTGCTGTTTTCAAAGTTCGCGGCAGGCAACATAATCACATATTGCGCCGCGCTGTAGCGGGAGATAACATCACCGCGCCGCAGGCTGCTGACCAGAATTTGCATCAGCTGCTCCATCGTGACGTTTAATACGTTGAGTGGTGCAGCCTCAGCGTTTGGGAGGGTAACGGTAATGAGCGCAATGTGTACGCTCATTCCGTTGCGCACGACGCGCCGCGCCTCCAGACGGTATGCCTCTTTGAAAAAACCGTACTCGCACACAAACGCGCCGGGGCGGGAGGCAACACCGTGCAGATCGGCCTGAATGACCTCCAAATCCATCTCCAGATTGCGTTCCATCTTCATGATGTCCGTGTAGAGATCCCGCAGCTCCTCAGATGGACGAACCCCTAAATTGCGGTAAAGCAGTTCGGTTGCACTCTCGTAGTGTTTGAGTGCGGCGGCGTCTTTGCCCTGATGGAGCAGTGCCCGTATCATCATGATATGCAGGCCCTCGTCAAGAGACTCAAACTGTTGCGCCCGATTGCACAGGTCATACATTTCTTCATATTTCGCCGCATCTTCCAGCAACGCGGCATATGATTTGACCGTGTCAATATAAAGCCCATGATAATATGTGTTTTTGGATATGACCCACAAGTGGTTACTGAGTTTGGGAAGAAAATCTCCGTGGTAGAGGTCAATCGCCTCCTGATAGATTTCCATGCGCAGCTGATTGTCCTGACCGGTCTCCTGCGCTTTGCGGCAGAGCACTTCAAAATGGTCGATATCTATATCGCAGACGATTGCGGGGTTCCATGTATATGTACCGCGTTTGGAGAGGATGGGGTTGATATCCGGTCCCAAATACGGTTCCAGCATACTGCGTACGCGGTAAAGAAGCGTTTTGAGTGCGTTGACCGGGTTCGTGCGGCTTTCATCCATCCAGAACATATCGATAAACTCTGACTGGGATACCTCGCGGTTTCGATTGACTATGAGATAACACAGCACACTCCAGAGTTTGTGGGAACGGTTCATATCATCGGACAAAACCTCACTGCCGAAATGCAAGCGCAGACCACCCAGCATTGTGAC
>JAJBUC010000152.1:0-43796 GCA_020860545.1 Oscillospiraceae bacterium
ACCTACTAGAGGCCAATTTGCGAAAAACTATTGACAGTACCAAATTTATGTAATGTCAACGAATATTATTCCATGTTTATGTAGATAAAGACGGATTTTGACGATTTCTGCATCCCGCGTGCTTTCCCAAAAAGGTTACCGGCGCAAACACTTGACATATCAGGCGCGGTTACGATATGATAAATTGTTATTGATAAGCAAAAAGGGGAATCAACATGGCAAAAAACAAACCGACCGAAGCCTACGGCAACGACTCCATATCCTCGCTCAAGGGCGCGGACCGGGTGCGAAAACGTCCGGGCGTGATTTTTGGCTCTGACGGGCTGGAGGGCTGTGAGCACGCCGTATTTGAGATCCTTTCGAACGCCATTGACGAGGCGCGGGAGGGTTACGGCGACGTGATTACCGTGACGCGCTATGCAGACCGCTCGATCTCCGTCGAGGATTTCGGGCGCGGCTGCCCTGTGGACTGGAATGAAAGCGAGCAGCGCTACAACTGGGAGCTGGTATTCTGCGAGCTATACGCGGGCGGAAAATACAACAACGTCGACGGCAACCATTATGAGTATTCCCTCGGTTTAAACGGTCTCGGCTCCTGCGCGACGCAGTACGCCTCAGAATACTTCGATGCCGTTATACACCGGGACGGGCAGGAATACACCCTCCATTTCGAGCGCGGTGAACCGGTCGGCACGCTCCAAAAAGAGCCGTGGAGCGGAAAAAAGACGGGCTCCTTCTTCCGCTGGAAGCCGGATATCGACGTGTTTACCGACATTGATATCCCGGCGGAATATTATATGGACGTGTTAAAGCGCCAGGCGGTTGTGAACGCGGGCGTCACCTTCCGATTCCGCAATGAGACAGGCGGCAAATTTGAGACGACGGAGTTCCGGTACGAAAACGGAATCGTCGACTATGTGCGGGAGCTCGCTGGCGAAAACACCCTCACCTCCCCTGTCTTCTGGCAGGCGGAGCGGCGGGGCAAGGATCGTGAGGACAAGCCGGAATACAAGGTCAAGCTCTCCGTCTCCTTCTGCTTTTCCAACACCGTAACGGTGATTGAGCATTACCACAACTCCTCGTGGCTGGAGCACGGCGGTTCTCCGGAAAAGGCGATGAAATCCGCCTTTGTCTCCTCCATCGACAGCTATATCCGTCAGCAGGGGAAATACCAGAAAAATGAGAGTAAAATTACATTTGCCGACATTCAGGACGCCCTTGTGCTCATCTCCAACAACTTTTCCACCCAGACATCCTATGAAAACCAGACAAAAAAGGCCATCAACAACAAATTCATTCAGGAGGCTATGACCGCCTTTCTCCGCAGCCAGCTGGAGGTGTACTTTATTGAAAATCCGTCTGACGCGGAGAAGATTGCGGAGCAGGTGCTTATCAACAAGCGCAGCCGGGAAAGCGCGGAAAAGGCACGCCTGAACATTAAGAAAAAGCTCTCCGGCAACCTGGACATCGCCAACCGCGTCAATAAATTCGTCGACTGCCGCACCCGTGACGCGGAGCGCCGCGAGCTGTATATCGTGGAGGGAGACTCGGCCATGGGCGCCGTCAAGCTCAGCCGGGACGCGGAATTTCAGGGTATCATGCCGGTGCGCGGCAAGATACTCAACTGCCTTAAGGCGGATTACGGAAAAATCTTTAAAAGTGAAATTATCACCGACCTGCTCAAGGTGCTCGGCTGCGGGTGTGAGGTTGCCGACAAGCGGGCCAAGGACATGTCCTCCTTCGACCTGATGAACCTGCGCTGGAACAAGATCATCATCTGTACCGACGCCGATGTGGACGGCTTCCAGATTCGCACGCTCATTCTGACCATGCTCTACCGGCTGGTGCCCACGTTGATTCAGCGGGGATATGTGTATATTGCGGAGTCGCCGCTCTATGAAATCACCTGCAAGGATCAGACGTGGTTTGCGTACTCCAACGTGGAGAAGGACAATATCGTCACCGAAATCGGCGAGAAAAAGCATACCATCCAGCGCTCCAAAGGTCTGGGTGAAAATGAGCCGGATATGATGTGGCTGACCACCATGAACCCCGAGACGCGGCGTCTCATCAAGGTCATGCCGGAGGAGGCGCAGCGCACCTCCGACGCCTTTGACCTGCTGCTCGGCGACAACCTGCAAGGACGCAAAACTTACATTGCGGAAAATGGGTATAAGTATTTGGAACTTGCGGATATTTCCTAGGAAATAAAACAAGGTAAACGAGGTAATACCATCATGGCAAGAAAAAAACAACCGGATGAGCAGAAAAAGCGGCCTGTAAACGCAAACGTGCGGGGCCTGCATTCCGAGGTTCTGGAACAGAACATCACCGAAACGCTCGAATTGAACTATATGCCGTACGCCATGAGCGTTATTGTCTCCCGCGCCATACCGGAGATCGACGGCTTTAAGCCCTCCCACCGCAAGCTGCTCTATACCATGTATCAGATGCATCTGCTCGGCGGGGCACGCACAAAGTCAGCAAACGTCGTCGGACAGACCATGAAGCTAAACCCCCACGGCGACGCGGCGATTTACGACACGATGGTGCGCCTCTCCCGGGGCTACGGCGCGTTGCTGCACCCGCTTGTGGACTCAAAAGGCAACTTTGGCAAGGTCTATTCACGCGATATGGCCTGGGCCGCCTCCCGCTATACCGAGGTGCGGCTTGACGGCATCTGCGCCGAAATTTTTGCCGGCATCGACCAGGACACCGTCGACTTCGTGCCCAACTACGACAGCACCATGATGGAACCTGCGCTCCTCCCCACCAGCTTCCCGAATGTGCTGGTGTCCGCAAATCAGGGCATTGCAGTCGGTATGGCGTCTAACCTCTGCGGGTTTAATCTGGGCGAGGTATGCGATGCCGCGGCAGCCTACCTTAAGGATCCGCACTGCGATCTGCTCTCCGTGTTAAAGGCCCCCGACTTCCCAACCGGCGGCGAACTGCTCTACGATGAGGCGCTGCTGCGCGAAATCTACCGCACCGGGCGCGGCTCCTTTCAGGTGCGCGCAAAGTGGCGCTACGACAAACAGGATAATCTGATCGAAATCTATGAAATCCCCTATTCTACAACGGTAGAGGCCATCATGGACAAAGTGGCTGAGCTCGTCAAGCAGGGAAAAATCAAGGAAATATCGGATATGCGTGATGAGACCGACTTAAACGGCCTAAAACTCACCATCGACCTCAAGCGCGGCGCGGACCCCGAGAAGCTGATGGCCCGCCTCTACCAATCCACCCCCCTGCGCGACTCCTTCCCCTGTAACTTTAACATTCTCATTGAGGGCACGCCGCGCGTCATGGGCGTGCAAGAGCTGCTGGAGGAATGGACCGCGTGGCGGATCGGCTGTGTACGCCGCCGCACCTATTTCGTCATGAAAAAGAAGGAGGAAAAGCTCCACCTGCTCAAAGGGCTCCAAAAAATCCTGCTCGACATTGACCGCGCCATTCAGATCATCCGGCAGACCGAGGAGGACGCTGAGGTTGTCCCGAACCTGATGATCGGCTTCGGCATAGATGAAATTCAGGCGGAGTACGTGGCGGATATTAAGCTGCGCAACATCAATAAAGAGTATATTTTGCGGCGGATTGAGGAAACCTCTCATCTAGAGGAAGAGATCGCCGACCTGAAGGATATCGTTGCGCACCCCGCACGCATCAAAAAGATCATCACGGACGAGCTCGCAGCGGTCAAAAAGAAACACGCCTTGCCGCGCCGCACCGATATTGTATACGAGTACGACACCACTGCGCCCGCTGAGGCGGAGGCGGAGGTGGACGATTATCCGGTACATGTTTTCATCTCCCGGGAAGGTTACTTTAAGAAAATTACACCGCAATCCCTGCGCATGAGCGGAGAGCAGAAGTATAAGGAGGGCGACCGGGCATACCTCCAGTGGGAGACAAGCAACCGCGCCGAGCTGCTCGTCTTCTCCAGCCGCCAGCAGTGCTATAAAACCCGCCTGAGTGAGTTTGAGGACGCAAAAGCCAGCGTGCTGGGCGATTACCTGCCGTCAAAACTCGGCATGGAGCCGGACGAGACCTTTGTGTGGGCCTGCATTACAGCAGACTACAGCGGTCACCTGCTCTTCTTTTTTGAAAACGGGAAGGCGGCGCGCGTAGAGCTCGGTGCCTATCAGACCCAGACACGGCGCAAAAAGCTCACCGGCGCATACAGTGACAGATCCCCACTCGTCGCAGCCGTTCATCTGACCGCCGACATGGAAATGGCCCTCATTTCCACCGAGGGACGCGCCCTGATCTTCCACACCGCAAGCCTGACGCCGAAAAGCACCCGCAATGCGCAGGGCGTCAATGTGATGACCCTGAAGAAAAAATATGTCCTGCAGCAGGCCGTCCCCCTCTCTGAAAGCGCCATTACCAGCCCTGACCGCTACAGGGCGCGCAGCCTTCCGGTTGTGGGTGCGCTGCTGAAGGAGGAGGACAGGGAGGAACGGCAAATCTCTCTTTTGGATGAATCGTGAGGTAACGTTATGCGCCATGAATCGATTGGGAAGAAGCTCATCTCCTATCCCATTATCTTTGCCGCCTGCTTTATCTATGCCCTCGGCTTTGACTGGTGTTATGCCCCAAATGCCATCGGCTTCGGCGGCCTGACTGGTATTTCCCAAATTATACATCACTTTATACCGCAGGCTTCCATCGGTATTATGGTTCTGATTCTCAATATCCCCCTGTTTATCCTTGGTTTTAAAATTCTTGGCACGCGTGTACTCGTAAAATCCCTTTTCGCCATGCTGGTCAGCTCCCTGATGGTGGACTTTTTGGCTGCCGTCTACGACTTCCCGCAGATGGATCCGATTCTCGCCGCCATCTTTGGCGGACTGCTGATCGGTACCGGGCTGGGCATTATCTTCTCACAGGGTGCGAGTACGGGCGGGAGCGACCTCTCGGCGCGTCTGCTCAACAAATGGCTGGCGTGGATTTCTTTGGGTCGTCTGCTCATGGCAATTGATCTGATCGTGATTGTGGCGGTAGCGATCGCGTTTAAGAGTCTCTCGAGCGCCCTTTACGGTATCGTCGCGCTCTATATCTCCACCCTCGTATCGGATACAATCCTCTATGGCCCGGCCAGCGCCAAGATGGCATATATCATCAGTGACCGCTCCGACGAGATTACCCAGAGCATTGTGCTGCATATGGAGCGCGGCGTTACCCTTCTGCAAGGCAAAGGCGCGTATTCCGGCGCGGATAAAAATGTGATTTTTTGCGCTTTTAAAACGCACCAGATTGTCGCGCTCAAGCAGCTGGTGCGCGAAATTGACCCCGGCGCGTTTGTCATCGTGTGTGAGGCGCGTGAAATCCTCGGCGACGGCTTTGCCGATTTTGACCATGCGAATACCTGAAGAGGTGATTAGAGACGTGTACAGACGGCAAATACTTGTTTTATCTATGACCGGTATCCTGTTGCTGTCCGGCTGCTCCTCCATGCTTGAGCGGGATTACTCGGTTGTCTCGCCCCATCCGGAGCACCCAATTACAGAACAGGACTCCTCTACCATCCGTGCGGAGACCTATCAGGATCTCGTCAGTGCGGTACTCTATTTGGTCTCCCAGCACACCGAAACAGGCAGCATACGGCTCGTGAACTACACAGATGATGTGGAGGCTGATTTGGCGCGCGCCTGCCTTGAGGTCGCGACAGAGGATCCGCTTGGCTGCTATGCGGTGGACTATATCAAACACGACTATTCCCGCGTCGTCACCACATACGAGGCAAATATTTACATCATGTACAGCAAAACCAAAGAACAGGTGCAGAGCATCGCAAGCGTGACCGGCAGCAACGCCATCCGTGAGGAGCTGCAAACAGCACTCACCGCCTTCGCGCCTGAGGTGGTGCTGCGTGTGGGCTACTTTGCGGAGGATGAGGTATATATCGCACAGCTCATCCGGCAAGCGTACTATAACACGCCGGAGGCGGCGCTCGGCATGCCGGTTTCTGCAATTACACTTTACCCGGAAAGCGGACGCCAGCGCATCGTGGAAATCACACTTTCCTATAGCGGCACCGTCGCGGGACTGAAAGAAAAGCAGCAGGCGCTGCAGGAGACAGCCGCACAAATTACTGCGCCGCTCCAGGACAAACCCGTTGGGCTTGCGCGCATCACCGCCCTGCAGGATGTTTTTCCCTCCTCCGTCAAAACCCGCGCGGAGGGCGGCGCAACCGCCTGGGACGCACTCTGCGGCGACGGTGCCGACAGTGAAGGCACGGCGCTCGCCCTCGCGCTGCTTTGCGGCAATCTGGAGTGTACCTGCACAGTGACAGAAGGGACGCATGACGGCGCACCGGTCTTCTTCTGTATCCTCTCCCCCAATGCCGACACCGTCCTCTACGCCGATTTTTCCCGCGATGAAGCGCCGCAGCTTTATCAGGAAGCGGAATTTACCGCGCTGGGATATGCGTGGAATGCTTCTGATACTGATCACTGATGCAATGCTTTTATCAGTGATGCGGTGCCCTTGGCACCGCGCCGCTACGCGGCACGTCTCATAAACCCATGGCGCGCTTCGCGCTAGAAAATCATCTTTGAGGTTTCAGCCTGTCAAAATAAACTCGCTTAGTACGCGGTTTTTTGACAGGCTGAGAAACTCCCTCAGATCGCAGTGTTCTGCGATCTGAGGGAGTTTTTTTCTTATACTCAGGCACGCGGGTGCGCCTTGTTGTACACATCCTTAATTTTGGGATTAACCACCTGGGTATATATCTGCGTGGATGAGATATCCGCGTGACCCAGCATCTCCTGAATGGAGCGCAGGTCCGCACCGTTTTCCAGCAGATGCGCCGCAAAGGAGTGGCGCAGTGTGTGCGGTGTGACCACCTTTTTGATCCCCGCTTTTTCCTGATAGTGCTTGATGATCTTCCAAAATCCCTGCCGGCTCATCCGTTCGCCATTCATATTGACAAACAGGGCCCGCTGCTCGACCGAATGCACCATACGCGCGCGCACCAGCTCCAGATACTGCGCGAGTGCCCGGATGGCGGCCGGATAGAGCGGTATATTCCGCTCCTTTTCCCGGTTGTTTCCGCCACAGCGTATGAACGCCGCCGACAGGTTTACATGCTCCAGATTCAGGCCAATCAGCTCAGAGACGCGGATACCGGTTGCGTAGAGCACCTCCAGCATCGCCTTATCACGGCAGCCCTTGGCATCCGCCGTGTCGGGCTGATCCAAAAAGAGCTCCACCTCTTTGCTGGTCAGGATCTGCGGCAGCTTACGCTCCACTTTGGCGGGCTTTACCCCCGTTGTCGGGTTTTCCTGCGCAATGCCCTCTTCGCATAAATATGTATAAAAAGACTTGAGCGACGCGACACAGCGCGTTACCGTCGCCGCAGACTTCCCCTGTCCGGTGAGATATCGCATATAGCACTCCACCGTCACAGACGTCGCCGCCTCCGGCTCATTGCGCTCTACAGAGAGCCAGCGGCAATATTGGTTAATATCCCGCAGATAGGAGCTCAGGGTATTATCGGACGCATGCTTCACTTGTGTCAAATACTGTTTATAAGTTTGTAAATAATCCATGCGTCGTCCAACACCTTTTCTACTATTTATTCTCAATTTCTCGTTATGTCAGGGTCCCGGCCGCGCCCGCAAGCATTGCGGGCACAGCCAGATACTCCAAGAGGAAACACACACACAGCGCAAAAACACAGAAAATACAGCGCATCCAATACGCCTTATCATAATGAACCGCCCCGCGCTCACTGCGCACCATGCGCCCCGCCAGGGCCATGGAAGCATGGAGCGACTGCGTCCCGAGGACAAAAAGAACCGGCACGGAAATTAACCCCGTAATTCCGAACATCAGAAAGGCAATCAAATCGCCTGTCTGACCAAACACGCGCACAAAGCACGCAATGGAAAAAGCGAGGTAAAAACCACGCGCGGCAAACAGCACCGGAATTCCGATCAAGCCGATGGCGGTAAACCCAAGCAGGCATCCCAAAAGCGGCCAGCGAAACAACTCCCAGAGCGAGGAGAGGATCGGGGGGCTTTTCATCTCCCCATCCCCGGCAGCCTGCATGAACCCCGTCAGGTAAGCGGACAGACTCGCCCCACCGTCGCCGCCTGCCTTTGCCGCGACGATGACGCCAATGAGTCCGCCCGCTAAGAAACAAAACGACAGCACAGCCAGCCCCGGCATAACACCGTCAACCGCTGTAGTAGACACCCGCTCCGCTCGCACTCTCCGCATGAAAACACCACCTGCCAGAAGTGTATGTCCTTGCGGTCAAAGTTAGAATGGGATGCAGCGGAAAAAGCTCTTTCTATAAATATAATCCAATTCAAACCAATGTGCAAGAAAACAATTGCAAATAAATCATTTTTGTTCATTATGACCATATGTTATGTCAACTTGCGTTATGTAAACCACCGCAACCGCCATAGGTTTGCGACGAAAAAGTTTGCCTTTGCGCCACAATATGTTGCGAGCCCCAATAATACCATTACTAATTGTACGAAAAAGCAGGTGATTACAACAAGTAATCACCTGCTTTGAATACAATCTGTAATATACGCGATTTACAGCCCGGAAGCGATGGCTTTTAGTGCAATTGCACATTCCAGCCTCTTCTTTTCCAGCACACAACCGAGCTCATATGGCGTTTCAATGTCCCCATTGACCGAAAAATTCGACGCGCTGCAGCCCCCGCTGCAGTAAAAACGTGCCCAACAGGTTCTGCACGCCGCACGCGTATCGATGTTGAGAGACGCAAATCTGGAGGAGAGCGTCCGGTCAAATGTCTGCGCATCGAGATTGCCGAGCTTATATGCCTCATTGCCCACAAATTGATGGCAGGGGTAGATATCCCCCTCCGGCGGGATCGCGACATACTCGCACCCCGCGCCGCAGCCACGCAGTCGCTTGATCACACACGGCCCCTGGGAAAGGTCGACGTTAAAGTGAAAAAAATTGACAGCCGGGTTATCCCGCAGCATAAGCGCCAGCTTTTCATACTCCGCCATAATGGCCTCTGCTTCCTCCGGACGCAGTGCATAGGGGTCGTCCTTCTTCCCCACCACCGGCTCCACAGAGACATTCTGAAAGCCAAGCGACGCGATGTGCATCACGTCGGCGGCAAAATCCGGGTGCAGGCGGGTGAATGTGCCGCGCAGGTAATAGTCCTTTTCCCCGCGTCCCGCCACCAGCTTCTGAAATTTGGGCACAATGGTGTCGTAAGAGCCTGTCCCCCCGACTGTCCGGCGCAGGTCGTCATTCACCTCCGGGCGGCCGTCAAGCGACAGGACGGCATTTGACATCTCACGGTTAATATATTCGATGTTTTCATCACTCAGCAGCAGCCCATTTGTGGTGATGGTGAAACGAAATTGCTTTCCGCACTCCGCTTCCCTGCTGCGTGCATATGCCACCGCTTTCTTTACGGTATCCATCGCCATGAGCGGCTCGCCGCCGAAAAAGTCGATCTCAATATTCCGCCGGTTCCCTGAGCGCGCAATGACGAAATCAATGGCCTTCTTTGCCGTTTCAAAATCCATCGTCATCCGCTTGCCGGTACCAAAGTCACCTGTGGAGGCAAAGCAGTACTGACAGCGCAGATTGCAGTCATGTGAGACGTGCAGGCACAGCGCTTTAATGAGCGCGGACTGCTGCATGGAGGCCGCCATATCGCGGTCGATATAGTCGTCGGTCTCAAACAGCAGCCCCTCCTGTGCAAGCGTGCGCAGCTCCTGCCAGCACTCCTCCAGCGCCTCAGGCGGATACTGCGCAAGCGCCGCAAGCACCGCCGGCGGCGCTTGCGCCTCCATCGGCGGCACCACCAGCTGTAGGAGCCGGAAGCTCATCTCATCCAGCACATGCACCGCGCCGCTGTTGGAATCCACCGCGATATATTCACCGAGCGCCTCAAAGGTATGTACCATAAATAACTTCACCTCATAAATTTGCAAAGAAAAAGGTGGGGCAACCCCCACCCTTTTCCCAAAAATTATATTTTACTTTTTGCTCTCGCACTTCTGGTTTGCAACCGTGCAGGAAGTCTTGCAGGCAGATTGACAGGAGGTCTGGCACTCTCCACATCCGCCATGCGCTGCGCTTTTTTTCAGTGTTGCGCCATTGAGCGTCTTAATATGCTTCACTTCTCGTCCCTCCGATCTCTCATAGTGCTACTATTTTAGCACATCTAACACGCCAGTTCAATTATTTTCTTCTCTTTTTCCTCGTTTTTGACCGCTTTGTCCCCAAAAGGCCCGCAATCGCGCCGCCGCAGAGACAGGCGCAGCAGGTGCCGATTGTGCTGCCGCTGCCGCCGGCATTGCTGTTCGCCGCGAGCATACCGCCCAGTGAGCCGATGGGCGGCAGAAGCAAGAAGAACACCAGACCCGCGCCGAGTCCAACAAGCAGTGTACGGGTCGCGCAGCGCTTTACCGCCATGTGCCCGCCGAATATCCCGCCCAGTACGCAGGCAATCAGCGCCGTCTGGTGCATGGCACCTTCCCCCACGACCCCATTGGAGATCAAAATGGATCCGATCAATAGCACCACAATGCACACAATCATCGCCGCCACGCCACCGAGCACAATCCAAGCCGCATAATAGACCAGATTCTGCCCCTGTTCCGCCTCTGTTTTTTGCATAAAACACCCTCCCTGCATGGTTTCTTACTCCATACCTATGCAGGAAGGGTGTTAAGCATGTCTATGAAACGAAATTATCGGGCTTTGTTGACATCGGTCTCGGTTCCCTTGGTGGATACAGCCCAGCGGGTAAATTCAACGCGAACCCGGTCGGCACCGGTCTCAAGCACAATCGTGTCGTCTGTCACATGACACACGGTACCCACGATACCGCCAATCGTGGTAATCTGATCGCCGATGGCAAGTTCAGAGCGCATTTTAGCGGCTGCTTTTTTACGCTTATTCTCCGGCCGAATCAGCACAAAGTAAAATAGCGCAATAAGAACGACAAATATGATCACAACGGAAAAACTGTTGCCGCCGCTTGATGACGCATCCCCCGTGCTGGATAATGCTGTGGCTGCTAGCTGTGTCAACAATACAATCGCCTCCGACAAAATTCAAAAATAGGACTACATGTCAACATTATAACGGCTGATACGAAGTTTGACAAGCCTTTTCCAGAGATTTCGGAAAAGTTTACAATCGCTGCACCAGTTTTCCTGTATATTCTTCCCGAAAGGCGGAAAAATGCCCCGCATCAAGCGCCAGACGCATCTGCGCCATCAGGCTGTTGTAAAAATATAAGTTGTGCAGCACCGCAAGGCGCATGGCGAGCATCTCCCCCGCCGCAAAGAGATGGCGCAGGTAGGCGCGGGAATAGGAGCTGCAAAGCGGGCAGGCGCATGTCTCGTCCACCGGGCGGGTGTCCGCCTTATACTTCTCATTTTTGATATTCATGGTTCCGTTCCATGTAAACAGCTTGGCGTGGCGTGCGTTGCGGGCGGGCATCACACAGTCAAAAAAATCGATGCCGCGCGCAACCGCCTCAATCAGATTGGACGGCGTGCCCACACCCATCAGATAGCGCGGCTTGTCACGCGGCATATACGGCTCCACCACATCAATGATGTCGTACATCACCTGCGTCGGTTCCCCCACCGCAAGCCCGCCAATGGCGTAGCCGTCACATGGGATTTTTGCTGTCTCCTGCATGTGCCACGCGCGCAGATCGGGAAAGGTCGCGCCTTGATTGATACCAAAGAGCATCTGGTGCGGATTGACCGCGTTTAGCGCCGCCTTTTGCCGCTCCTGCTCCGCTTTGCAGCGCTGGAGCCAGCGCAGGGTGCGCGCGCAGGACTGCTGTGCGTATTCGTAAGTCGCCGGATTTTCCACGCACTCGTCAAACGCCATGGCAATGTCACTGCCGAGATGCGCCTGAATGCGCATCGACTCCTCCGGGCCCATAAAGATGCGCCGCCCGTCGATATGGGAGGCAAAGGTCACACCCTCCTCGCTGATTTTTCGCAGGCCTGCGAGGGAGAACACCTGAAAGCCGCCGCTATCGGTCAAAATCGGGCCGTCCCAATTCATAAAGGCGTGCAGGCCGTGCATCTGCGCGATGCAATCGTCGCCGGGGCGCAGGTGGAGATGGTAGGTATTCGAAAGCGCAACCTGACAGCCAATCTGCCGCAAATCATGCGCGGAGACGGCCCCCTTGATCGCCCCCTGCGTTGCTACGTTCATGAATACCGGGGTCTGCACCACTCCATGCGCGCAGGTAAAGCGTCCGCGCCGGGCGCGCCCCTCCGTTTTCAGCAGCTCAAACAATGCGCTCCAAACCCTTTCACTCAATAAATCATCATCGCGTCGCCAAAGGAAAAAAAGCGGTACCGCTCCTCAATGGCGTTCTGGTAGGCCGCCAGAATATGTTCCCGCCCCGCCAGCGCGGAGACCAGCATCACCAACGTGGACTGGGGGAGGTGGAAATTGGTGATGAGCGCGTCGAGTACCCGAAAGCGGTAGCCGGGATAGATAAAGATATTCGTCCACCCACTCGTCGGCACAAGCATTCCGTCCGCAGACGCGAAGCTCTCAACGGTGCGGCAGGAGGTGGTGCCCACGCAGATGACCCGGCCGCCCGCCGCCTTTGTGCGGTTCACAATCTCCGCCGTTTGGGGCGGGATGATGGCAAATTCGCTGTGCATCTCATGCGCTGTGATCTCCTCCGCCTTGACCGGGCGAAAGGTGCCGAGCCCGACGTGGAGCGTCACATAGCACACAGAAACGCCCAGCGCCTCAATTTGCGCCAGCAGTGCTTTGGTGAAATGCAGCCCCGCCGTCGGTGCCGCCGCCGAGCCGCTCTCTTTGGCATAGACCGTCTGGTAGCGCTCCGGATCATTCAGCTCCGCCCTAATATAGGGTGGAAGAGGCATCTTCCCCAGCCGCTCCAGCAGCTCCAGGAAAATCCCCTCATAGTCAAATCGGATCAGACGGTTGCCACCCTCCGTGACTGAGAGCACTTCCGCCGTCAACAGCCCCTCCCCAAACGAGAGCCTTGTCCCGGCGCGCACCTTCTTGCCCGGGCGCACAAGGCACTCCCACACCTTTTCCCCCCGGTCGATCAGCAGCAGGATTTCCGCCGCGCCGCCGCCCGGCTCACGCCGCCCGGCAAGCCTGGCGGGCAGCACGCGCGAGTCGTTGAGCACAAGGCAGTCCCCTTTGCGCAGCAGCTTGGGCAGGTCGTAAAAGTGCATGTGCGCAATCTCACCGCTCTCTTTGTCCAGCGTCAAAAGCCGGGAGGAATCCCGCTTTTCCAGCGGGGTCTGCGCGATAAGCTCTTCCGGGAGTGTAAAGTTAAAATCAGCGGTTTTCATCTGCTGCTCTGTACAGTCCTTTCCGTGCGCCGTGCATAAAAAAGGCTAAAAGGCCTTTTATGCTCCTGTGCCTGATTACTCAATCTCAATGCCTGTATAATAGAATTTCAAAATCTGGTCGTAGGTGTAACCCTGTGTCGCCATGGCGTAGGTTCCCCACTGGCTCAGCCCGACCGCGTGGCCCCAGCCCTTACCGGTAAAGGTGATGCTGCCGCTCGTGCTGCCGGTGCCGGAACTGCTGGTGGAACCCGTCGGCGCAAGCGTCTCCACACCGTCTGATGTGACGGCATACGGCGTACCGCCCACCGCGCCGATGTTCCCGCTGCCGTCAATGGCATAGGCCCCGGAGACACTGCCCAACACCGTTCCTCCATCCGTATAGTAGCTGCCGGTAGCGGCAGCAGCCGCATCACCGCCGGAGACGGTGTATTTTTGGGAGCGCAGGCCAAACATCGTGCGCGCCTTCTCTTTATAGAAGGTATAGTCCTTCCCCGCCGCGTCGGTGACGGTCACCGCGTATACCGCACCCATCGCCGTATTCTGCGTGACGGTCACACTGACCACCCCGGCATTGGTATAGCCCTTTTCCGTGAGCAGCGTGGAAAGCTCCGCCTTTGTAAACGTCTGCGTCCAGTTGTAATTGCTGATTTTATCCGCCACCAGCGCCTCGTAGGGGTCAGCCTTCCCCATCAGGTAGGGAAGGGCTGTAGTGTCGTTCCAGACATTGCTCACATCCTCAGACGCGCCGCCATTCGAGGAGTAATAGTAGGTTTCTGCGAGCGTCCCATTATATACCGCGTATTTCCCATAGGTCGCCTTGACCGCGGCGTTGGACGCATCCGTCTCCACGCCCTGTCCATAATAGACCTGATCGCTCGTCGTGTTGGTGACATCATACCCCTGCGCTGCATTGGCAGAGGAATTGATCTTCCGCATGGCGTAAGTACGCGCGCAGACCGACATGGTCTTAATCGCCTCCGTCGGCCAGGACGCGCCGATCTCCGAGGGCACAACGCCACAGATATAATCCTCCATCGGCAGGACGTTCACGACGGTAATGTTGCCGCCGCTCAGGCGCTGATACTTGAAATTGCCGCGGTAACGGTAGCCGTAAAACCATGTTACGATATCCGACGAGTCGGCCTGTCCGGGGGAAATGCCGAGCGCAAGCGCGGCATCTGTCGTGTCAAACTGAAAGAGCACCGTGCTCGTACCGGTGATGACCACTGTTATGCCGTAGGCGCTGCCGCTCACGACGGTGCCGCCCATGGCGCTCGCGGCGGACTGTGCCGCCTCCGCTGTTGTATATGTACCCGCCCGCACGGAAAAGCTGCCGGAGACCCATGCTGGGAAACCGCCGGTCACGGAGGCGCTGGCCGCCTTTGCCTCGTCAAAGCTTGCGTACGTACCAGGCATCTGCACATGGTAGCAGCCCACCGCAACGGAGGACGTGATGGAGTCAAAGTACCCTGCTCTGCCGTCCACCGTGCCGTAGTAGACATTCTGCATCTTTACCATGGAAATGGATGTCTCCGCCGTACTGCCAAGCAAGTGAAATGCACCGCCCGCATCATAATATCCAAAGCGGTAGCCGCTGCCGGTCATGTTCATCAGGTTCGCGCCCGCCAGCGCGTCCGACCCATATTTCAGTCCCACCCGTATGGTTGGATTAATGGTATATTCCGCACCCTGCGCAGGCACCATCCCAAAGCACAGTGCAACAACTAACATCATTGCCGAAAATCGAAGCCATTTCTTTTGCATGATCATGTTTCCTTCCAAGTTAATAAATGCACACCCCGCTTGACAGCGCTACACCGGTGTGGTACACTGAAAAAAATGCAAGATAGAGGTTGCGGTTTTCATCAGTAGCGCCGGGAGGGGTTCGGATCCCCGAGGAACAGCTGTGAAAGGGAATGCCGCCGAAGGGAGCGCTCAGCCGAATGTCTGTCTCCCTGGGCAGGCGGTTAATATCCGCCTGACTGTCACCGGTTTTGGTGGAGTGCTGTCTGCTTTTGTCATATGGTGTGCAGCGGCAAGCTTGTCTTTGCCGTCTCTGACATTATAGTACAAAATCAGCCGGTATGTAAACCGCTGATTTTTTCTTTTTTTCTAAAATTGTATTTTTCATGGCAGGAATAGAATAAAATAGCTCATGGAGGGATGAACAGATGAAAAAGTATAAGGTTGGCGTGATTGGCGGAACAGGCATGGTGGGGCAGCGCTTTGTCAAGCTGCTCGAAAATCACCCGTGGTTTGATCTCACAGTGATCGCGGCAAGTGCCCGCTCTGCGGGAAAGACATATGAAGAGGCGGTCGGTGCGCGTTGGGCCATGCCTACGCCCATGCCGGAGGAAGCAAAAAAGATGGTCGTCATGAGCGCGGAGGGCGACGTTGCCAAAATCGCGGCCATGGTTGATTTCGTCTTTTCCGCGGTCGACATCAAAACAGAGGAAATTCAGGCGCTGGAAGAGGAATACGCCAGACATGAGTGCCCCGTTGTCTCCAACAACTCGGCCCACCGCATGACGTCCGACGTGCCGATGGTCATTCCGGAGATTAACCCGGAGCATCTGGCGGTCATCGCCGACCAGAGAAAACGGCTCGGCTCCAAGCGCGGGTTTATCGCGGTCAAATCCAACTGCTCGCTGCAAAGCTATGTGCCGGCGCTCCACCCGCTGCGCGCGTATGGTGTGCGCGATGTGCTGGTATGCACCTATCAGGCAATTTCCGGCTCGGGCAAAACCTTCGCAACATGGCCGGAGATGGTGGATAACGTCATCCCCTACATCGGCGGCGAGGAGGAGAAGAGCGAGCAGGAGCCGCTGAAAATCTGGGGCAGCGTGGAAAACGGCGTCATCACCAACGCCGATCATCCATCCATCACGGCGCAGTGCATCCGTGTCGCGGTGGCGGACGGGCACATGGCTGCAGTCTTCGTCCGGTTCGACAAAAAACCGGAGCTGGAGGAGATGAAGCGTGTTTGGGCCGCCTTCCGCGGCCGCGCACAGGAGCTGGACCTTCCCTCCGCCCCCAAGCAGTTCTTGCATTACTTTGAGGAAAATGACCGTCCGCAGACGCGGCTTGACCGCGATCTCGAGGGCGGCATGGCCGTCTCCATCGGTCGGCTGCGCCCGGATACGCAGTACGACTATAAGTTTGTCTGCCTCTCGCACAACACCCTGCGCGGTGCAGCGGGCGGCGCGGTGCTTCTGGCTGAGCTTCTCTGTGCGGAAGGCTATATGGACCGCTGATCTTCGATTCACGATCATGTTGAAAGGAATGTTTTCTATGAGAGAACCCGTCTTTACCGGCGCATGCCCCGCGATTGTCACTCCATTCGATGAGAGCGGCGCCATCAATTACGATGTTTTCGGTCGCCTCATTGAGCAGCAGATTGCGGGCGGTGTAGACGCCATCTGCGTCTGCGGCACCACAGGCGAATCCGCTACAATGAGCATTCGCGAGCATATCGCCGCGGTGGAATTTTGCGTAGATACCGTAAACCACCGCGTCAAGGTCATCGCAGGTGCGGGCAGCAACGACACCGCCGCCGCCGTCTACCTCTCCCAGCACGCGGAGGATTCCGGCGCGGATGCGCTCCTGCATGTGACCCCCTATTATAACAAGACCAGCCAGCGCGGGCTGCTGAAGCACTATGAGTATATCGCTGCGCGGACAAAGCTGCCCATCATTCTATATAATGTCCCGTCCCGCACCGGCGTCTCCTTTACGGCGGAGACCTACCGCGCCCTTGCGCAAAATCCGCAGTTTAACGGCGTGAAGGAGGCGAGCGGCAACTTCTCCCTGCTCGCACACACGCGCCATCTCTGCGGGGATGATTTTTACATCTGGTCCGGCAACGACGATCAGGTCGTGCCGATGATGTCCCTCGGTGCAAAGGGCGTAATATCGGTCGCCTCGAACATCATTCCGGAGGTCATGGTTGAGATGACCCACCAGTGCCTCGCCGGGAACTTTGCCGACGCCGCCAAGCTGCAGATTGAATATATGGATTTCCTCGATGCGCTCTTTGTGGAGGTAAACCCCATGCCGATCAAAGCCGCCATGAATCTCGCTGGTATGCATGTCGGCCCGCTCCGCCTGCCGCTCTGCGACATATCCGAGAGCAGCCTCGCGCTGCTCAAAGCCGCCATGCAGCGTATCGGACTGCTTGCGTAGCGGTTGCGCAAAGAAGTAGAAAAGACAGAGAAAGGAATGAGCAAACGATGCTTCGAATTTTAATCTCAGGGTGTAACGGACATATGGGCCGCACGGTCGAGAGCATCTGCGCCGGACAGTCGAATGTAGAGATCGTGGGCGGGTTTGACCTTCTGGGGCAGAAGGGCAGGGAGTTCCCGGTCTACACAGCGCCGCAGGAGTTTACCGGCACGGCGGATGTCGTCATCGACTTTTCGAGTCCCGCCGCCCTGCAGTCCTTGCTGGAATTCGGTATAGCGCGGCAGATTCCGCTGGTACTGTGCACCACGGGATATCCGCCGGAGCAGTCCGCTGCAATTGACGCGGCAACGGAGAAAATCCCTATTTTCCGCTCCGCCAACATGTCCCTCGGTGTCAATCTGCTCATTGATTTGATTCAGCGCGCAGCCCATGTGCTGGGGGAATCCTACGACGTCGAGATTGTGGAGCGGCACCACAACCGCAAGGTAGACGCGCCCAGCGGCACGGCGCTGATGCTCGCCGATGCGGTGTCGGAGGCCCTTCCCTACCATCCGCAGTACATCTATGACCGCCAGTCGGTACGCCGAAGGCGCGATAAGCACGAGATCGGCATATCCGCCGTACGCGGCGGCGGCATCGTCGGTGACCATGAGGTGATCTTTGCCGGGCGGGATGAGGTCATTGAGATCAGGCACTCCGCCATGAGCCGTGAGGTCTTCGCCTCCGGCGCGGTACGCGCGGCGCACTTCCTCGCCACCGTGACAGCGCCGGGACTCTACTCCATGACGGATCTCGTCGCACAGACCTAGCAAATATATAGGAAAAAGGCTGCTGCAAGTGTTGATTCAAACACTTGCAGCAGCCTTTTTCCTTGCGGCATATTTTGTTGCCGCATCTGACTTATTATTTCGCCAGAATACAAAGAGTTATCCACATTGTCCACAGAGTTATCCACACGCCATGTGCTTTGTGGCGCAATAAATTGCGCGAAAACTTCCGGCTTTGCCTTTCCGCTGTATGCCTATTTTTTTAATAGCATAAAGTGCCGCTTTCCTTTACATAATACTGTACTAATCCTTGATGTAAGGCTGTCATTACACGTGCAGGATAAGTTTCATCCTTGCATCATCCGACGCCGAGATCCCTTGTGGCATAGGCGTTCAGGTCCGCACCGGCGCGGTTTCCGCTCTGCCATTCGTAGTAACCCTGACAGCCAATCATCGCGCCGTTGTCCCCGCAGAGGGAAATGTCGGGCAGATAGAGTTGCGTGCCCGCCTGCGCGCATGCAAGCTGCAGATCCGCGCGGATGCGGGAGTTGGCGGCGACGCCGCCCGCCACCGCGACCTTGCCGTAACCCATCTGTGTCGACGCCGCCATCACACGCGGTACCAGCGTGTCGCTGACCGCCGCCGAAAACGACGCGGCAAAATCATGCAGCTCCAGTACCTCACCCTTTTGCCGGGCGTTATGAATCAGGTTGACTGCGGCGGTTTTGAGGCCGGAGAAGGACATGTCCAGCGGTGCGCCGCTGATCTGGGCGCGGGGCAGCGGATATCTTCCGCTGTTCCCGGACTGCGCAAGACGATCGAGCGGCGCGCCGCCGGGGTAACCAATCCCCAGCACCCGCGCCACCTTATCGAAGCACTCCCCCGCCGCGTCGTCGCGCGTGCCGCCCAGAATCGCCATATCGGTATAGCCCCGCACATCGACAAGGAGGGTGTTCCCGCCCGAAATACACAGACAGACAAAGGGCGGCTCTAAATTCGGGTAGGTGATATAGTTGGCGGCAATATGCCCGCGCACATGGTGCACTGGAATCAGCGGCACGCCCAGCGCATAGGCAGCCGATTTGGCAAAGCTGACCCCTACTAATAACGCGCCGATGAGACCGGGCGCATATGTCACCGCCACCGCGTCGATATTCCCGCGGGAGAGGGACGCGCGGACCAGCGCCTCGTCGCAGAGCGCGGCAATCACCTCCACATGCTTGCGGGAGGCGATCTCCGGTACCACGCCGCCGTAGTCCGCGTGCATCTCTGCCTGTGAGGCAATCACATCGGCAAGCACCGTGCGCCCGTCGCGCACCACCGCAACGGCGGTTTCATCGCAGGAGGATTCTATGGCGAGCAGATTCATGCAAACCCCTCCCTTTGAAATGTCACCGTCATCAGCACCGCGTCCTCCGGCGGCGTCGTATAATAATCCTTGCGCCGACCCACCGCCTGAAAGCCCATCTTTTCATAGAGCGCGATGGCCGCGTCGTTCCCTGCGCGCACCTCCAGCGTGAGAAAGGCCAGATGCGCCGCGCCGAAGCGCAGGAAGGCGGACAGAATCTCCTGCGCCACACCCTGCCTGCGAAACGCAGGGGCGACCGCGATTTTCTCCAGTGTGCCCTCATCGAGCACCGCCCGGACAAGGCCGTAGCCCAACAGCTTGCCGTCCTCGCCCTCCGCGACGATGAGGGAGGCGTTGGGGTTATATAGCTCGTCCGCAAGCATCTCCACACTCCACGCGGGGGAAAAGCAGATGCGCTCGAGCGCCGCAAGGGCGGGCAGATGACTCCTGTCCGCCGGATTCAGACGGTAATTCATGCTTTCGCCTCCGCCCAGCTCGTTCCGCAATGCGCCTCGGCGGTCAGTGGAACGGAAAGCTTGGCAACCGCCTCCATCTCCTCGGTCAAAAGGGCTTGAACATACTCCGCCTCCCCGGTCGGACTGAGTACGATCAGCTCATCGTGCACCTGCAGCAGCAGCCGCGATTGCAATTTTTCCGTCCGCAGCCGCCGCCAGACACGGATCATGGCGAGCTTGATGATATCCGCCGCCGTACCCTGAATGGGCATATTGAGCGCCACCCGCTCCCCGAAGGAGCGCAGATTATAGTTGGAGGATTTTAGCTCAGGAATCCAGCGGCGGCGGCCGAATAGCGTAGCGACATAGCCGTCGCGCTTGCTCTGCGCCACGATCTCGTCCATATAGCGGCGCACGCCGGTGTAGTGGGCAAAGTACCGCTCCATATACGCCTTTGCCTCCCCGCGCGTCACGTGGAGATCCTGCGAAAGGGAGAAGTCGGAAATTCCGTAGACAATGCCGAAATTGACCGCCTTGGCACGGCGGCGCATCTCTCCGGTCACCAACTCACGCGGCACACCGAACACCTGCGCGGCGGTGGTGGTATGGATATCCGCCCCGTTTTGAAAGTCGGCGATCATCGCCGCGTCATCTGCGATATGGGCAAGCAGCCGCAGTTCAATCTGGGAATAGTCCGCGTCCACAAGCACATAGCCCTCCGGCGCGATGAACATATGGCGCATCTGCGCCCCCAACTCCGTACGCACGGGAATATTCTGCAAGTTCGGCTCGGTGGAGGACAGCCGTCCCGTTGCGGTCACGGTATTTTGAAAGCTGGTGTGCAGCTTATTGTCCGCGCCGATGAGCTTGCGGAAGCCCTCCACATAGGTCGAGTTGAGCTTGGTCATCTGGCGGAACTCCTGAATACACTCGATAATCGGGTGCATTCCGCGCAGTTTCTCGAGCACGTCCGCCCCTGTGGAATAGCCGGTCTTCGTCTTTTTTATCGGCGGAAGCCCCATCTGTTCAAATAGGACCTGCCCGAGCTGCTGGGTGGAATTGATGTTAAAGGTACAGCCCGCGTAGTCATAGATCTCCTGCTGGAGGGTGTCAATACGTGCTTTGAGCATCGAGCCGAAGGCTTCCAGTGCTTTGCGGTCAATGAGAAATCCGTCGCGCTCCATCTCCGCCAGAATCGGACAGAGCGGCAGCTCCATCTCAGCCATCAGCTTTAACATATCCATTTCCGCCAAACTCTTACGCTGCACCGGATAGAGCGCGGCAACCGCAGCGGCGTGGGCGGCCAGCACCTGCGCCGCGCCCGCGCAGTCGCCCAGCGGCTCAAAGGCGGCGGGGTCGGTAAAGGCCTTCGATGCGGGGATTTCATCGTTAAAATAGGACAGATAGAGCTTTTCCAGCGCATAGCTCCCATCCGTCGGCGCGAGGAGGTAGGCGGCGATCTCCGTGTCGAATTGTATGCCCTGTGCTTCGACTCCCTCCTCGAACAGGGCGCGCAGCAGCGCCTTCGCGCCATGGGTCACAAGCGGAATGGTGCCGTCAAAGAGCCGCCTCAAAAAGGGTACAAACGCTTCGCCCAGCCGGTCGGCAAGAATCACGGCGGCTTCTCCGCCATGGAGCACCGCCACCGCCTTCCAATCCGGAGCCGCCAGCACCGAGACGAATTCCGCCTTCTCCCAGACAGGATAGTATGCCTCTAGCTGTCCGGCCTCCGTCACCAGCACGCAGTCGGATACCGTTGCCGCCGCGTGCGCGCCCTGCGGCACCCCCTGCGCATCATGCAGATCAAACTTTTCAATCAGCTTGGAAAATTCCAAACGTCTGAATACCGCAAGGAGTGTATCCCGGTCCGGCTCCCTTTTCTGCGCGTCATCTGGGGTAAACCCAAGCGGCGCGTCACAGTGGATGGTCGCAAGGTCAAAGGAGAGGTCTGCGAGCGCCCTCCCCTCCTCCAGCTTTTTCCGCACCCCCGCCTTGATCACCGGCGCGTCCAAATTTTCATAGATACCCCCCAAATCGCCAAAGTTGTGGAGTAGCTCCATCGCGGTCTTCTCCCCCACGCCGGGTACGCCCGGAATATTGTCCGAGCTGTCCCCCATCAGCGCCTTGAGGTCGATCATCCGCAGCGGTTCCATGCCGTACTCCGCGCGAAAGGCATCCGGCGTCATCTCTTTGGTGGTAGTCTGCCCCATACGGGTGGAGACCAGCTTGACGCGCACGTGGTCGTCAATGAGCTGCAAGCTGTCCTTGTCACCGGTGACAATCACGGTCTCCCAGCCGGCCGCGGTTGCCGCCGCCGCGACTGTGCCGATGAGGTCGTCCGCCTCCCAGCCCTCCAGCTCATAGCAGGCGATGCGCATGGCGGCCAATACCTCTTTCAAAATGGGCATCTGCACGGCAAGCTCGTCCGGCATCCCCTTGCGCTTTGCCTTATAGCCGTCATATGCCTGATGGCGGAAGGTGGGCGCGCGCATGTCAAAGCAGACGCAGAGCGCGTCGGGGTTTTCCTCCTCCATGAGCTTGAGCAGAATGGTGAGAAACCCATACACCGCATTGGTCGGCGTGCCGTCCCGCGTGGTGAGGGGGCGTACGCCGTAAAAGGCGCGGTTAATGATGGAGTTGCCGTCAATTGCCATGAGCTTCATATGTTTTCTCCTCCCTTGTCTGCCGTCTGTTTTGCGATCCGCTCCGCCAGATCGCTGAGATAGAGCCAGCGCGCCATCTTTTCCTCCATCCGGCGCTCCAGCTCGGTCTGCTTTTCCAGCAGCTCCTGCAGCGCCACATAGTCCGCCGCCTTGCGCGCCTGCTCGGCGCACACCTCGGCATGCGCGCGCTCCAGCGCCTCCAGCTCGCCCTCAATGCGATCATATTCGCGCTGCTCGTTATAGCTGAATTTCAGCCGCTGGGTGCCCGCCGGTTTCTCTCTCCTGGTACGCGGCGCGGCGCTTTTTTCCGCGTCCGCCTGGATGCGCAGCGCATCCCAGTAGTCGGTAAAGCCGCCGGGATAGGCGGTCACACGGCCGTCCCCCTCCACCGCCAGAATACGCCTCGCCGTCTTATCCAGAAAATATCGGTCGTGCGAAACCGCCACCATCGCGCCGGGGAAGGATTCCAGATAATCCTCCAGCACGGTGAGCGTCACAACATCCAGATCGTTCGTCAGCTCGTCCAACAATAAAATATTCGGCGCACCAGCGAGCACCGACATGAGAAAGAGCCTGCGACGCTCCCCACCGGAGAGCTTTTTCACCGGACTCCACTGTACCTCCGGCGGGAACAAAAACTGGTCCAAAAGCTGCGCGGCGGTGAGCGTCCCTTCCGTCGTCGCGATCTCGTTGCCGATCTCGCGGATGTAATCGGTGACCCGCAGGTCGCCGTCCACCGGCGGCGTCTCCTGAGAAAAATAACCGATGCGGACGGTCTCCCCACGCACCACTGCGCCGCTGTCCGGCGTAAGCGTCCCCGCGAGCAGGTGCAATAGCGTAGACTTTCCGCTCCCGTTGCGCCCGACAATCCCAATACGGTCGTCACGCAGGATGCTCAAATTCACATGCTGCAGGACCGTCCTCCCATCGAATCCTTTCCCAACATCGTGCAGTTCAATGGTCTTTCTGCCCAGGCGGGATGCCTTGATGTTCAGTTCCAGTGCCTCACGCGCCTGCGGCCCGGTCTGTTCCTGCAGGGCGGCAAAGCGCGCGAGCCGCTCGCGGCTTTTGGTGCCGCGCGCGGTCGGCCCCTGCAGCACCCACTGCTGCTCCCGCCGCAGCAGCGCCTGCCGCTTGCGCTCCGTGGCGCGCTCCCGCTCCTCCCGGTCCGCTTTGCCCGCCAGATATTGCGCATAGCCGCCGTCGTAAAAATAGAGCTTGCCGCCCTCCACCTCCGCCGTCCGGTTGGTCACCCGCTCCAGAAAGTAGCGGTCATGGGTCACCATGACAAGAGCGCCGGAAAAGCGCGAAAGGTTCCCCTCCAACCACAGGATCATCTCACTGTCGAGGTGGTTGGTCGGCTCGTCCAAAATCAACACATCGCAGGGGCGCGCCAGCACCGCCGCGAGGGCCACCCGCCGCCGCTCTCCGCCGGAAAGGGCACCCATTCTGCGGTCAAAGTCTTTCAGGCCAAGGCGGGTCAGGATGGTGCGCGCCTCGTGCTCGGCAAGGGTGCGCAGCGCAGGGTTACTGTCGGCGAAGACCTGCTCCAGAATGGTGTAGTCCTCTCCGCAGGCCGGATTCTGCGGCAGGTATTCCAGCGATACGTTCGGGTCACGCCGCACCACACCCCCGTCCGGCTCCTCCACCCCTGCCAGAATACGTAACAGGGTAGATTTCCCCGCGCCGTTAAAACCGACGACGCCCAGCCGGTCGCCCTGCAAGAGCGTGAGTGACACCCCGCAAAGCGGCGTTTTCTCTCCGTATGTTTTTGTGATCCCGTCAGCGGAAAGCAGCATCATGCTCCCCCTCTCACGCGGCTCAGATTCGCCGCCATTTGACGCCCTCCGGTGTGTCGGTCAGTTCGATCCCCATAGCCTTGAGCTCGTCGCGGATCCGATCCGCCTCAGCAAAGTTTTTGTCCTGTTTCGCCGCAGTGCGTGCTGCGATCAGTTCCTCAATCTCTGTGGACGCTTCTCCGCCGCTTGCCTCCGCCTGTTTGATCCGGGCTGCTGTTTGCAGGAGGCCGAGCGCGAGCACCTGGTCGCAGTCCTCAAGCAGATATCGCTTGCTCGCGTCGGTGAGCGGTGATTTGAGGATATCATAGAGCACCGTCACCGCCTGTGCGCTGTTGAGGTCATTCCCCATCGCCGCGCAAAACTGCTCCCGCAGCGGTTCGCACGCCGCGATATCCGGTGCTCCTTCCGGCGTGAGGGCTGCAATGCGGGACGCGAGCTTCTGATACGCGGCGGCAGCATTATCAAGACTTTCCCACGAAAAGGCCAGTGACTTGCGATAGTGCGACTGTAGGCAGAAAAACCGGTAGACAAGCGGGTCATAGCCCTTTTCCTCCAGCAGCGAGACCGTCAAAAACTCCCCCTTGGATTTGGACATCTTCCCGCCAGCCGTATTGAGATGGTGAATGTGCATCCAGTAGTTGCACCACTTGTGCCCGAGATATGCTTCACTCTGCGCAATTTCGTTGGTGTGGTGCGGAAACGCGTTGTCGATGCCGCCGCAGTGGATGTCCAAATATTCGCCAAGATATTTAATGCTGATCGCCGAGCACTCGATATGCCAGCCCGGATAGCCCAGCCCCCATGGGCTATCCCACTTGAGCTCCTGATCCTGAAATTTGGACTTTGTAAACCAGAGGACAAAGTCCGTCTTACTGCGCTTATTGGTGTCCTCTTGCACCCCTTCGCGCACGCCGACGGCCAAATCCTCCTCATCATATTCATGAAAGACATGGTAGTGGGGCAGCTTCGCGGTGTCGAAATAGACATTCCCGCCTGTCTGATAGGCATACCCCTGATCGAGCAGCGCCTGAATCATATCAATATAATCCGCTATGCACGCCGTCGCGGGGATTACGACGTCAGGACGTCTGATGTTAAGCTTCTCGCAGTCATCAAAAAAAGCATCCGTATAAAACTGCGCCAGCTCCATCACGCTCTTTTTTTCCCGCCGCGCGCCCGCGAGCATCTTATCCTCACCGGTATCCGCGTCGGAGGCGAGATGCCCCACATCGGTGATATTCATCACACGCGTGACCGCATAGCCCTCATAGCGGAGAAAGCGGTCGAGCAAATCCTCCATGATATAGCTGCGCAGATTTCCGATGTGGGCGAAGTGGTAGACAGTCGGGCCGCAGGTGTAGAGCTTTACAACGCCCGGCTCCTGCGGTACAAAGGTCTCCTTCTCCCGCGTCGCGGAATTATATAACTTCATATTTTGCCTCCTGCTACATTTCATTCATCCGATATTTTATAATATGTCCTTATTCTCCCGCTCATCCAGCATTTTTTCCAGAAATTCCAGCCGGGAGGAGAGGCTCTGCAGCTCCTTTTGCAGCGGGTCGGTCACGTGGATCTGATCCACCTGCCCGGCAAAGTCCACTTTCTCTCCCGCGATACGCACCACCCGCGCCGGGACTCCGACTGCGGTGGAATCGGGCGGAACTGCGTTGAGCACCACCGCGTTGGCCGCAATGCGCGCGTTCTCGCCCACGGTGAATGGCCCGAGCACCTTTGCCCCAGCGCCGATCAGCACGTTATTACCGATGGTCGGATGGCGCTTCCCCTGATCCTTGCCCGTCCCGCCGAGGGTAACCCCCTGATAGATCAGCACATCGTCTCCCACCTCTGCGGTCTCGCCGATCACGATACCCATGCCGTGGTCGATCACCAGTCTGCGCCCAAGCTTTGCGCCGGGATGAATCTCAATCCCCGTCCAGAAACGGCTCCACTGGCTGACCATGCGCGCCAGATAGCGCAGGTCATGCCGGAACAGAAAATTTGCAAAGGAATGGTAGATGGTGGCGTGGACGCCGGGATAGAGCAATAAGATCTCCGCCCGGCTGCGCGCCGCCGGATCGCGCGCCTGATAGGCGCGCAGTGTCTCACCCAAACGTGTCAACTGAATTCCCCCTTGCATGATAAAACGCCGACCAAAAACGCCCCCCGCACCCATTTCAGGCGCGAGAGGCGATCATTACCGCGGTTCCACTCTCATTTATTACTCCACATCCGGTAACGGTGACAAACCGGAGGGCATCTCCTATCCCTCTCGCTCCCGGTTGCAATTGACGCAGTGTGTCCGCAAAGCCGCTTTCAGCCTCGCGGCGGCTTCTCTCTGTGCGGTTGCCGGTACTGCGCTATAGGTGCGCACGACATAGCCGCCCGCACGCCAAGACCGTTCATCGCGATATTCAATTACTGTCATCTTAACATGCTTACAATCTCTTGTCAAGCTGCGGCATCAAAGGTTTTTCCAATCTATGACATCGGCGTTTTTTACGAAGTATTCTATGCCGGAATAGACCGTCGTGACCAGAATCACAAGCACACACACCCAGTCGAGCAGCACGCTCCCAAACGGTACAAGCATCACGCAGAGGCAGACCATCGTCGCAGCCGTTTTCACCTTACCCGACCAGCCCGCTGCAATCACGCGGTTTCCCTCCACCGCGACCAGACGCAGTGCGGTCACGGCAAACTCACGCACAAGGACAATCAGAAACGCCCACGCCGCCATTCTCCCGCAGGAGACAAACCAGATCATCGCGGCCATCACAAGCACTTTGTCCGCCAATGGATCCATAAACTTTCCGAAATCGGTCACCTGATTGTAGTGCCGCGCCACATACCCGTCGCTAAAATCGGTTATACTCGCCAGAATAAAGACAAGCAGCGCGATCAGGTTGTGATATGGAAACTCAATATAGAGTAAAATCATAAAAACTGGTATCATAAAAATACGCAGCATGGTCAGTTTATTGGCTGTATTCACGCTTGATCCACCTTCCCTAATCGTCTGTCTCGCCGGTGAGAGCGCCGTCACGCACGCCGGTGATGCGCACCATAACAAAGGTTCCGGCGGCGATTTTACCGCCGCCGGTAAAATAGACCCTGCCGTCAATATCGGGTGAGTCAGCGTAGGTGCGCCCGACGTAGCAGCCCGCTTCATGGTCAAATCCCTCGCAGAGCACCTCCATCGTCTCGCCAAGCCGCGTCTCATTGTACGCGTCCATCACACGGGACTGCCGGTCTACAAGCAGCTCAACCCGATGCGCCGCGACCTCCGGCGGCACCTGTCCGTCCATCCCGGCGGCCGGGGTCCCCTCCTCGGGGGAAAACTGAAAAATACCGGCGCGTTCAATCCGCGCATCTTCCAGAAAAGCCGCCAGCTCCTCAAATTCCGCCTCTCCCTCACCGGGAAGCCCGCAGATGATGGAGGTACGCAGCACCAGTCCCGGCAAACGAGCGCGCAGTTTTTGCAGCAGGGCGGTGATCTCCGCCTTCGTACTGCGGCGGTTCATGGCTTTGAGTATGGCATCGTTCACGTGCTGGAGCGGAATGTCGATATAGCGCAGAATTTTCGGCTGCGCTGCGAGCACGTCAATGAGCGTGTCGTCCACCTCATCCGGATAGAGGTAGTGCAGACGGATCCAGTGGAACGGCAGCGCACACAAGGCCCCCAGCAAATCACCCAGCCTGCGGCGTCCATAGAGGTCAAGCCCATAGCGCGTGATATCCTGCGCCACCACAATCAGCTCTTTTACGCCGCGCGATGATAGCTCTCCCGCCTCCGCGAGGAGAGATTCCATGCTCCGGCTGCGGTATTTGCCGCGCAGGGACGGAATCACACAGTAGGCACAGCGGTTGTCACACCCCTCGGCAATTTTCAAATATGCCACGTAGGGGGGCGTTGTGAGTACCCGCGCGCCGTCCTCGTCCGTGTGGTCAATGTCGCCAAAACAGCGCGGCGTCTCCCCTGCCATCACGGACAGGAGCGCCGGAACGATCTCCCCATAGCTCCCTGTGCCGAGGATGCCGTCCACCTCCGGCAGCTCGGCGCAGATTTCTTCCCCATACCGCTGGGAGAGGCAGCCCGCAACGAGCAGTTTTTTTAGCCTGCCGCCGTCCTTTAACGCGGCGAGCTCCAGAATGTGGTCAATCGCCTCACTCTTGGCAGACTCGATGAACCCGCAGGTGTTGAGCACGGCGACATCCGCCCCGTCCGGGTCGGCGCAGAGGGTATGCCCCGCCGCACGCACCAGCGCCATCATCTGCTCTGTGTTGACCAGATTTTTCGCGCAGCCGAGGGAAATAAATGCAACCTTCAAAATGGATAAGCCTCACTTTTTGAACTATTTCTACGCATCCGCCGGATCGGCGCCATAACGCCGCAGCCCGGCGTTGATATCATCCCAGCGGTATCCCCTGCGTGCGAGGGCATCGGCGGCGCGCTTCCACTCCCGCCGGTCGCACGGGCGGCCTGCAAGCTTTTTGCGCAGAAACGTGTCGATCGCGTCCTCCGTGCCGCCCGCCTGCTGCAGTGCGTCATCCCAGTGCACGCGGTCGATACCGCGCCGGAAGAGCTCGTCGCGCAGCTTGCGTTCACCGTACCCCTTGCCGGCGTAATGCCTCACCACCGTCACGGCATAGGCGGCGTCATCGAGATAGCCGAGCTCCTCCAGCCGGTCGGCGGCACGCTCGGCATGCGCAGGCTCACACCGCTCCGAGAGCTTGCGTATCAGCTCTTTGCGGCCATATGGACGGACGGAGAGCAGCCGGAGCGCACGTTGCAGCACCTCCCCTTCGGCGACCGCACGGCGCAGCGCCGCATGGGTATCCTCATCCAATTCCATACCGGTATAGAGGGAGAAGGAGACCACCTCCCGCTCCCCAATCTGCATGACCGTCTCGTCCTCGAACTGCATCAGCCAGCGCCCGTTGGGCTGATCCGGCGGCGGTGGAATAAGCTTACATATTTTCATCCGCAAAATCCTCTGCGGACACATCGACCGCCTTGGCGGCCGGTTTCGCCGCAGCAACAGCTTCCGCCTCCGGCTTATAGTTGCTCATCAGCTTATACGCATTCTCCCTGATATCCTTTTCGATCTGATCGGCTACGTCCGGATTGTCCTGTAAATACTGCTTGACCGCATCCCGCCCTTGTCCGATACGGGTTTCGCCCATGGAGAACCAGGAGCCGGATTTCTGCACAAGGCCAAGCTGTACCGCCATGTCGGTCATCTCGCCCCATTTAGAAATGCCCTTGCCGTAGAGAATGTCAAATTCCGCCTCACGAAACGGGGGTGCCACCTTGTTTTTCACAACCTTTGCGCGTGTGCGGTTGCCGATCATCTCGGTGCCGTTTTTGAGCGTCTCAATCCGGCGCACGTCAATGCGCACAGAGGCATAAAATTTCAGCGCCCGCCCGCCGGTGGTTACCTCCGGGTTTCCGTACATGACCCCCACCTTCTCACGCAGCTGGTTGATGAAGATGACGACACAATTTGTCTTTGCTACGCAGCCCGCGAGCTTGCGCAGCGCCTGACTCATCAGACGCGCCAGCAGGCCCACATGGGCGTCGCCCATATCGCCCTCAATCTCAGCGCGCGGCGTCAGCGCCGCCACCGAGTCCACCACGACGATATCAATCGCGCCGGAGCGCACAAGCGCCTCGCAGATTTCGAGCCCCTGCTCGCCGGTGTCCGGCTGGGAGATGAGCATGGAGTCAATATCCACGCCCAGCGCCCTCGCGTAAGTCGGGTCCATCGCATGCTCCGCGTCAATATACGCAACCTCGCCGCCGCGCTTTTGCGCCTCCGCCACGATGTGCAGGGCGAGGGTGGTCTTGCCGGAGGATTCCGGGCCATAGATCTCCACGATGCGGCCGCGCGGCACGCCGCCAATCCCAAGCGCCACATCCAACGCAAGGGAACCGGTCGGAATGGCCTCCACCAGAATTTCACTTTTCTCACCCATGCGCATTACCGCGCCTTTGCCGTGCACACGCTCAATGTTCTGCAGCGCAGTTTTGAGCGCCTGCTGCTTGTCGGACGCAGGCTCCGGGTGTGCCACCGATAGTTTTTTCTTGTCTGCCATGTATGCCATTCCTTTCCTTTTACATCCTCTGAATTGTTGGTTGTCTATGCTTCAAGCATACTATAAGGTCAATCATTCGCCGTGCCTTCCACCACGCGCCAGATACCATGTGTATCCGGATGGGTGAGTATATTCCCAAAGCCATGCTGCGCGAGAATCATCTCCACGCTCGGTGCCTGCCCCATGCCGACCTCAAACACAATGACCCCGCCCACACGCAGCGCCCGCTTCCACTTCGCGGCAATCGCGCGGTAGAAATCGAGGCCGTCCGGGCCGCCGTCAAGCGCCATATGCGGCTCGAAATCCCGCACCGTCCGCTCGAGCTGCGCGATCTCGCCGCTCTTTATGTAGGGCGGGTTCGACGCAATCACGTCGAATTCCCACAGTGCGGAGGAGGGCGCTTCTTTGGCGTCTGCGTGCACACTCGTCACACGGCCCAGAAGATCGTTGCGGCGGGTATTGCGTTTGCATAGCTGCACTGCGCGCTCCGACGCATCGGCCAGCACCACACGGCACGCCGGAACATGCGTGGCGACCGCCAGCCCGATGCAGCCGCTGCCGGCACAGAGGTCAAGCATCCGCGCGCTGTCACCCGCGGCGCGGGTGAGCGCAATGGCGCGCGCGGCAAGCACCTCGGAATCCGTGCGCGGCACGAGTACATCGGGCGAAATATCAAGACCCAGCCCGTAAAACTCCCACTCGCCGATAATATACGCCACCGGTTCCCCCGAAAGCCGCCGCGCAATCAGCTCCCCCGTCCGCTGCTCTACCTGTTCGGAGACGTAGAGCGTATAGTCCCGCAAGAACTCGTCGCGCGTTTTGTTGGCGGCATAGCATATCAGCTCACGCGCCTCCAGCTGAGCCCCCTCAATTCCGGCGGCACGCAGCCGACTTCTGGCGTCTAGATATAAATTATTATACGTTGTGGCCAATGTTCCACGTCCTTCCAGGCAGTTTTTGTCCGTGCAGCCTGGCGTCCGTCACCATGTATCGGTACCCTTCTCGTCCGGCAGTACCTCCTTGAGGGCCGCGATACCGACCTCAATCATGCTGTCGTCCGGCTCAAAGGTCGTCCAGCGCTGGATTGCCATACCCGGCTTGCTCACAATGCGGCAAAAGAGGTTGTCATGACCGCCCACATACCGGTTAAGCTCCCCCGTTACCGCGACAATCACCGGCAGCAGCAGCAGATGCAGCCCCATCCGTAGCCATGTGTTGTCAATTTGCAGGGGGGTAAACACAAGCACCGTGACCATGATAGATACGAAAATGACGATAAACAAAAAGCTCGTCCCGCAGCGCGGGTGGTGCTTTGGCTGCTTGCGTACGTTCTCCACCGTCAGCGGCAGTCCCGCCTCATAGCAAAAGATGGTCTTGTGCTCCGCACCGTGGTAGGAATAGACCCTGCGCATATCCTTGAGCTTAGAAGACGCAATGAGGTAACCAAGGAAGATGACGATACGCAGCACACCCTCAATGACACTGCGCACCCATGACGGCATGGCGGGGATCAGCCACGCAACACCGCCGGAAAGAAGCGTCGGGAGCAGAATAAACAGCACAACGGAAACCCCGACGCCAATCACCATTGCCAGCGTCATAAAGACCGACATCAGTTTTTCATTGCCGAGTTTTTGATTCAGCCACTGCTCAAATTTGGATGGTTCTGTCTCCTCAACATCGTCCTCCGGATAGAATTCCGCCGAGTACATCAGCGCCTTCACACCGGTCACCATGGAGACGCAGAAATTCACAACACCGCGAATCAGCGGCCAGCCCAGAATCGGGTACTTGTCCTTGATCAGGGTGCGTTCTTCGGTTTTTATCTCCAGCTCTCCGTCCTGCTTGCGCACGACGACGGATTTCTTTTTCGGGCCCATCATCATAATGCCCTCAATGAGTGCCTGTCCGCCGATCATTGTGCGGAACTTTGGCTCGGTCTTCTGTTCTTCCGGCATGGTTGTTTCTCCTTAAAAATGCGCCAATCTCTCATGAGTATATCAGACCGGCGTAAAAATTGCAAGTATATTTAGAACTTTTGTTCCGCTTTGAGCCGGATGGTTACCATACACCCGCCGCCCTCGGCGTTTCCGATTGCAAGCACACCGCCGTGGCGGGTAATAATCTCGTCGCAGACCGCCAGTCCGATTCCGGAGCCGCGCGCCTTGGCGCTGCCTTTGTAAAACTTCACCTTCACATTCGGCAGCTCGTCCTCCGGGATGCCCGGCCCATAGTCGCGGATGGTGATGACCGCCTCATCCTTTTCGCAGTGAATCGCCGTGTCAATACGCCCGCCCGCACCGCCGTGCTTTGCCGCATTATCGAGCAGATTGCAGAAGACCTGCCGCAGCCGCTCCGGGTCGCCGTTCATCGGGGCAAACTCATCCTCACAGTCGGTATGCTGCAAGGTGATGCCCTCGTGCCGGAAAAATTCGCGATAGGTGTAGACCGCATCCTCCAGCTCCGCCTTAATGTCCATCGGCGCAACCGAGAGGTTAAAGCGCCCGTCCTCAATGCGGGAAAACTCCAGAAGCTCCTCCACCATGTTTGTCAGGCGCCTCGCCTCCGAGACGATGATCCCCATACCCTTGCGCACGTCGTCCGCATCGCGCACCTCGCCGTTTATGATGGTCTCCGCCCAGCCGTTGATGGCGGTAAGCGGCGTGCACAGCTCGTGGGATACGGACGCGATAAACTCGTTTTGCACCTTTTCGGATGAGTCAATCTTCTGTGACATATCGTTAATGGCGTCCGTCAGGTCGCCGATTTCATCGTCATATTTCTTCTCAATCTGCACGCCATAGCTGCCGGCGGCAATGCTCTTTGTAATTTCAGTAATGCCGGTTACCGGCTCAATGACAATCTTGTCCACAAAATAGCGGTTGGAGAAGTAGATCAGCGCCAGCAGGCCTACGCCCACCGCCGTCGCAATCAGGACAATGATCATAAGCTGGCGGTCCACACGCTCCAGCGAGGTAACGCAGCGCACCACCGTCAGTGCCTTCCCATCCACAATATAGGGGCAGGAGACCGCCATAATGCGCTCCCCTGTCTCCGCGTCATTGCCTGTCCAAAAGGTGATTTGCGGATACATCTCATCCAGCGCGCCCGCTATATCGGGCGTGCCCGGCTTGGTGTTTGCCATCAACCCAAAGCTGGAAAAACGAACCGCACCGGTGGTGTCGATGAACTGCAGCTCAAATCGATTGTCATTGCTCCCGCTCCCGGACGCGTACAGCGCCGCCATGTCCTGATAATACGCCGTTTCCGTGCGGTAGATACTGATAAACCCGACCACGCTCTCCGCCTTTGACTTGAGTCCCACCTGCATACCGGAATAGTAGTAGGCCGCCATCGCAACCGAAAAGGCCAGTACCGCAAGCAGCACGATGACAAGCACGGTTCCCACGGAGCTAACGATCCAGCGCCTGCGCAGTCCCCTGAATTTTCTCAATGTACTTCACCCGTTTTTCCTATAGTCCCCACTTGTAGCCATAGCCCCACACGGTCGTGATATAAGCCGGATTGGTGGGATCGTCCTCAATTTTAATCCGCAGCCTGCGGACATTGACATCCACAATCTTCAGCTCGCCAAAATAATCCCTGCCCCATACCGCGTCCAATATCTCTTCACGGGAGAGGGCTTTGCCGGGGTTATCCATAAAGAGCTTGACAATAGCGTATTCGATCTGGGTGAGCTTCACCCGCTGCCCGTTTTTTTCGAGCGTGCGGTTGCGGGTATTGAGTAAGAAGGGCGGCTGGCTGATCTGTGCGGCATCCGGCTCCTGCTCGCCGCCGGTGCGGCGGTAGAGCGCGTCAATCCGCGCCGTGAGCTCTGCTGGAGAAAACGGCTTTGTCACATAGTCGTCCGCGCCGGTCATCAGGCCGGTGACCTTATCCATCTCCTGTGTGCGGGCGGTCAACATGATAATCCCGATCTTGGCGTCGCCCGCGCGGATGCGGCGGCAGACCTCAAAGCCGTCCATATCGGGCAGCATGATGTCGAGCAGCGCGACCTTAATATCGGGGTTGCGCGCAATCTGCTCGAGCGCCTCCTCACCGGTCGCCGCTTCAATCGCCTCATACCCGGCACGCTTCAAATTAATGACCACAAAGCTGCGGATGTTTGCCTCATCTTCCAGTACCAAAACTTTTTTCATTTTTATGAAACATCCCCTTTATCCGACAGAAATTACGACGTCCAGCCGCTTTTGATGAGTGAAAATGCCGCGATCGCATCGCTTTCGTTTATACCGCAATCCCAGCTGCACGTGTTAAATTCCGCGGCATACAGATACGTCTCCTCCGTGGACGCGTCCGGGCGGAGGGAAAAACGCCCGTCCTGCGCCGCCCGCTTCTGTCTATTGCTGCCGGAAAGGGTGTAGATGGTTAAAAACGGCTCCGGCTCGGCGTTCTCGTCCGGCCTATAGGAGAAAATAACGGCGCGCTCGCCCACTTCCGGCTGGTCTTGCCGCTCGAGCGAAATCTTCCCTTCCCATGCATCGGGCAGGATAAAAAACCACCCGTCGCTTTCATTGTAATAGGTGGTATAAAGTGGATAGACATTGCCGGCAGAGTCATATTGCTGCCATAAAACCGCCCAAAAATTCACCACCGTGGTCAGGTTGTCTGTGCTCGCCGGGATGGCTGACGGAATTGGAACCTCCATAATCCCGTCGCCGTTGATGTCGGTGCTGCTTACCCCGTTATAATAGCGAATGGTGCTTACGCTCGCGCCCTGCTCGGGGTCAAGTGTGATATTCTCCAGCTTCTCGTTGCGCCAGGCAAAGATATCTATCATGAAGCCGGTCTCTCCATAATGGGACGGCACAAAAAGCGCCGGTGTGTTGTCGCGCAGATAGCCGGTCAGCACACCGCCCTCCACCGCGCCGCTAATCCCCTTGGATAGCGGCGCGACTGAGTCCAATAGCAGCGTGCCGTCACGCCAATTGTACAGCTCCGCCCGATCCGCCTCCTCCGCTGCACCGGTCTTGACGATCAGGATCTCCTTTTGTCCGTCGCTGTCAATGTCGTAGATTTTATACGCCGTATAGTCCGAGCGCATCAGCTCCACAATCTCTCCATTTTCAATGGAATAGGCGGAAAGCGCGTGCAGCTTGTCCTCCATCTGCCAGCTGACAACCAGCTCCTTGGCAGGGCTGTCGTTTAAGTCCTCAAAGCTGATGGAGTCAATGGCCGTTCCACTCCCGTCGATCTGGCCGAGCAGCTCATATGCATCACCCTTTTGTGAAAAAATAAAAATTTTCAGCGGCGTTTCTCCGCTGCTAAAGCGGAAAAAGGCAATGGCCTCCTGTACGCCGTCCCCGGTCAGATCCTGAAGCAGCACAGACTGGATGTACCTCCCGCTCTGCGGTGTAATGTACTCCCCACCCTGATCGGAAATCTCCTTGATTTCCGTCTGCAGAGCATAGTATTCCGGTGGCGGCTGCGGCATGGCATATAGCTCATCAACCGAAAGAAACGAGCACCCGCTCAACAACAAAACAAGTGCCAGAAGTAGAAGCCAGCACCGCTTCATCTGCTTTTTTTTCATACGAACGCAGTCCCTTTCATAGTGATTTCTACATTTTATGTTTTTATCGTGTAATAGCATTATCATAGCACATTACCCGTGCAAATGGTACCGTTAATTTCTGTTTTCTTGATGAGCCTTGATTCCACGCATGGAAGGTGCTAAAATAAGGCATATCGCAAATATATACACAGAAAGGAATAACGCAATTATGACATGGGGTACTTATTACTTTTTCTATGACTGCCCGAAATGCGGAAAAAAATACCGCTGCTCGTTTGAGGACATGAGTGAGGAGACCTTTGGCCAATGCCCGGACTGCAAGGTGGAGGGAACTTTTGTGGGGGAAAGCAAGGATGTTGTCGCGGGCGATACACGCTTTGTGGATTATGAATATGTCTAAGATGAAAAAATTGTTTGGCCTATGCCTGTCTCTCGTACTGTGTTTCGCTCTGTTTTCCGCCTATCCCAATGCTGCGGATACGGTAATTCCAGCCGTTCCAAGCACCGCCGCCGTGCTGGTGGATGGGGAACAAATTGCATTTGAAGCATACACAATTGGCGGAAACAATTTCTTCAAGCTGCGCGACATCGCCTATGTCCTGCGCGATACGCCCTCGGCATTTGAGGTGCAATGGGATCAAGCCAACAATAGCATCGATTTGCGCTCCAATACAGCATATACACCGGTTGGCGGGGAACTTTCCACAGGATCACAGGGCGCGATCACGCCGACCGTAACAACCTCACCGATCTATTTAGACGGTAAAAAAATTGATCTGACCGGCTATCAAATCCGCGGCAACAACTACTTTAAGCTCAGAGACCTCGGTACGCTCTTGGATTTTACCGTAGCGTGGGATGAGGCTGCCACCACAATTCAGATCATCAGCCGCGCCGCGCAAAAGGAAGTGACGGTCTCCACTGTCTCGGAATTTGTACAGGCAGTCGCATCGAACACCGTCATCCATCTCGCGGCGGGCACCTACGATTTTACGGCGTATAACGAGACGTATCCAAACGGTTACACGATTGATGGCATAAGTAACCTCACGATTCTCGGCGCGGAGAACGGTGAGACGGAATTTATAAATACAGACCGCTTCAAAGATATCATCGCCTTTCACAACTGCTCCACGATACGTGTACAGTCGATCAAGGCGGGCCATACCCCGCAGGAATATGAGTGCGACGCCGGAGTGTTTGACTTCGTGCGCTGTTCCAATGCTGTTGTGGACAACTGCTATCTGTACGGCTGCGGCAGTGTGGGCATCTCGATTGGGGACAGCACGAACTTTGTCGTGGAAAATACGACCATTACGGATTGCTCCCTGCGTGGAACTAATATTTATGATTCCAATGAAGTCATTTTTTCCAAGTGTACTCTGACGGAAAACCGCTGCTATGCCGCCCTGATTTCTGTCAGCGCGCGGTCGTCTGTCGGCACCTCAATCGTCACGTTTACTGACTGCACAATTTCCGACAATCGAAATCTGGAGTGGGAACTGATTGAAGCTGACGGAGCTTGCTCACTTGTTTTTAACGATTGCACCATTTCCAATAACGTGCGGGCCGAGGGGCATCTTCCCTATCTATTTAAGATGATCTCAGGCGCATCGGCTGTACTGAACCGGTGCACCATCACGGGCAACGACATGGGCTATGAATATTACATGGTTGCGCCGGTATACAAGGATTGTGTCGTGAAAGACAATCGCTTTTCCGGAACTGTATGAGGGATATTGATGGAGCAAAAAGAATATGATATCGCAATTATCGGCTTAGGCCCTGCCGGGGCGGTGCTGGCAAAGCATCTGGACAAACGCCTGAAGGTCGTCGCCATAGATAAGAAATCCAGCGGGGACGGGGGCTTTACCAAGCCCTGCGGAGGTATGCTCGCGCCTGACGCGCAGGAATCCTTCTCCCGCTTTAATATGACGCTGCCAAAAGACCTTCTTGTCGATCCACAGATTTTCAGTGTAAAGACCATTGATCTGGAAAATAACCTGACCCGGCACTACCAGCGGCACTATATCAATATGGATCGTGACAAATTCGACCGCTGGCTGATCAGTATGATCCCTCCAAACATTGAGGTGAGGCAGAATGTTACCTGCACAAGCGTCGCGCGGCTGGATAACGGCTTTGCAATCACCTATCTGCAGGACGGCAGGAAAACTGTCCTGACTGCCAAATACGTCGTAGGCGCGGACGGCGCCAATTCTATTGTCCGCCGCTGCCTTTATCCGGATTTCAAGATCAATACCTTTCTGGCAATACAGCAATGGTTTCAGGATGAGCACCCTTCCCCATTTTACTCCTGCATCTTTGCCCCGGAAATCACCAATTCCTATGGTTGGGGGCTGACGAAGGATGACTGCTTCATCTTTGGCGGTGCGTTTGACCTCAAAACAGGCAAGCGGGATTTTGAGGCTCTCAAGCAAAAGCTCAAGCCCCACGGCTTCCTGCTCGATCATCCGGTCAAAACGGAAGCGTGCCTGGTGCTATGCCCCTTTGGCCCGCGGAACCATTGTTACGGTACTCATGGAGCGTTTTTTATCGGCGAGGCCGCTGGATTTATCAGTCCGAGCTCATTAGAAGGCATCAGTTATGCCATTGACAGCGCCTATCTGCTCTCCCAATGCCTCAACACACACTCGGATCCCAATATGGCATACCGCTATAAAACACGTAAAATACGCCTCAAGCTTTTTTTCAAGTATGCCAAACACCCATTTATGTATCACCCATTTTTACGCAAACTGGTGATGAAAAGCGGTGTCTCCAGTATTAATATGGTGGTTGCGGAAGACGAAAATGCGGCAACCTAGCATCATGAATCAAGAAAAAAGCGGCATACTATGCATATAAAACGGCAATGCAGGAGGTGCTATTATGCGCATTGCAATCATTACCGGCGCATCCTCCGGTATCGGGCGTGCTTTCGCCAAATACGTGGCGGAATATGATGAGATTGACGTACTCTGGCTCGTTGCAAGGCGGCGGGAACGCCTTGAGGCGCTCTGCAAAGAGCTGCCAAAACCGGCGCGCATTTTGGAATATGATCTGACGGAGCAGGAGAGCATTCGGGCTATCCGCGCGCTGCTCGAGCAGGAGTCGCCGGAGGTCGGCTATCTCATCAATGCCGCAGGTTTCGGAAAGTTCTCCACCTACGCAGACCTCACCCTGCAGGAGACAAACGACATGATCGACCTCAACTGCAAGGCCTGCGTCGACCTGACCGTCGCCTCCATCCCTTATATGCGCCGCGGCTCCCGCATTCTGGAGATTGTCTCCACGTCCGCATTTCAGCCCTTGCCGGGCTTAAATATCTACGCATCCACCAAGGCCTTTCTGCTCCACTACACCCGTGCGCTGCGCTGGGAGCTTTGGGGAAAAGGCATCTGGGCAACGGCAGTATGCCCCTACTGGGTGAAAACCGAGTTTATGGAGGTGGCGAAGGACACGAAAAACGGCAATACCGTGCGCTTTTTCCCCTTTGCCTCCACACCACAGGCCATTGCCCGGCGTGCGCTGCGTTTAAACCGCATGGGCGTCGCGGTTGCCACCTGTTCTGTCCCAGGCATCATTCAGCGATTCTTCACAAAGATCATACCACACTGCCTGATTATGGGCATTTGGACCTTGACCAGAAAATTATAATACTACTCTCCAATTGAATGAGTCAATTGGAGAGGCGGCACGTCTCATAAGCACGGAGACTAGTATAAGCAAAACAGGGCCGACGCTTCGGAATCCGCAGGATTCCATATGCGTCGGCCCTGTTTTGCTATTCCATTCGTATGCCCTATTCCGGCACAAGCTGCTTACATATCTTTTCCAGAAGCTCCTCAACCAAGGAGAGAATGAGGGCAATATTGTCTCCGGATAGATTGTCGTAATGCACGCCGCAGACAACAACCACCTTTTTCCCAAAGCGTGCGGACAGGGCCTCGGCAATCTGATTGCCGACAAAGTGATCCTTATGACCGGGATAGCAAAAGGTAGAGACCGTGGCACTCATGTCGGCCGCATCGGCCAGACTGGGGCGCGGGGTTGCCATGCTGACGCTCCCAATATGGGCCGCGCCTCCGGTCACCAGCACAAGGAGATCTTCACCCACCCACGACGCTTCCGCGCGGATAGCAAACCCCTCCCGTTCCGCCTGACAGGCCATAAACAGCACCTCATTTTCTTTGGAGTATTGGGGACGCCCGCGTGCTGTATCAACACGGGCGTCCCCTTCCTGTCATGAATTAGAGATCGGGTACGTATTTCTTGTAGTCCATATCCAGGAACTTTGAGCGCTCGAACTTAGCCTTCATACCAAACGGAACCGTACAGTCGAAGATCGTCTTACAGGAGATGCCGCGGTCGGCGATCAGCGGGCTATACTCCGGTGTTTCCGACGGATCCAGCGGGTGACAGCGCACGCCGGGAATAAAGATCGTGTCAATATTCCCTTGGAATCTCGTGTTCATGGCCCAGATGACATCGTTCATGTCAAACGGGTCGACATCGTCATCGACAAGGAAGACATGCTTGAGCTCCGGGAAGGCGCTGAACGCGAGCAGCGCGGCCTGGCGCTGACGGCCCTCGTCGCTGGGAATGGATTTCTTGAACTGAAGAACCGCCATATACTTTCCACCGCCGGGTGATGCCGCATAGACATTGAGCAGGCGGCCGGGCATCGCCTTTTCCACCATGCTGAGAATGCTCGCCTCGGTGGGGATACCGGCCATGCTGACATGCTCCTCGCTCGGTCCGATGCACGTCTGGAGAATCGGATTTTTACGGTGGGTAACCGATTTGATCTTAATCATGGGGACGGACGCCGCGCCGCCGGTATAGCCGGGGAACTCGGGCATGGCCTTGCCGGTGTTGCTGTTCTTGTCCTCCGCCGCGCGGAAATTCGGAATCATCTCGCCCTCGATGACATACTCCGCGTTTGCGATACACTTGGAGTTGATGGTAAGGCACTTTGTCAGCTCAACCGCCTTGCCGCGGATGGCACCTGCAATGCTGAGCTCATTGAAGCCAAACGGTGTCGTGGGGGGCTCAAAGCCGGCGGCAATATCAATGGCGGGGTCAACGCCGATGCTCACGGAGATGGGCCAGGGCTTGTCGGCCTTTTCCGCCTTCTCAAACATCGCGCCCAGATGACGTGCACCGGGGGTGATCCACATGGACATCTCATCCTCACTCTGCAGGCAGAGGCGGTGGATGGTTACGTCGGACTCGCCGGTCTCCGGATCTTCGCCGTAGCAGACACCCATGGTCACATAGGGGCCTGCATCTTCAGGGGTATTGGTCGGGGCGGGCCCACTTTTACGTATATGAAATCCGGGATCGGTTGCCTTGTAGATCACTTCCTGACAGAGCGCCTTCTCATTCGGGATCACAATCGGATAAATGGCCTTTGTTACACTGTCCTTCAGGAGGAAGCCCAGCTTTTCAGGCTCAGTTTCCAGCATCAGGGCGACGCGCTTGCGGCTGGCCAGGGTGCCAATCAGGACCTTGGCATCGGGATGCCCGTTGACCTTGTTGAACATCAGCGCGGGGCCTTCCTTCGTCGGGCGCTTCACGGTGCCGCCGGCACCGACATAACGATAGATGCCGGAAATCTCAGCGTGGCATTCCACAGGCTCATTGCACTCTGCATATTGGCCGGGATTCGCTTTCATAATTTCAATCGCGCGTCTCAGATCGTATTCCATAATAATCCTCCTAAATGATGCATTCATTTATTTTTGTATATTGTCTCTATGACTCGCGGGGCACATATCAGAAACCAGGGGGCATATTGCTCCGGCTCGGTGCGCATATCATCCAGCAGTATCGGGATGCTGACCCATTGCAGCACATCGACTTCCTCCGGATTGGCTTTTATGTCCCCATGGTATTCCCCAAGAAAAACATGGTCATATTCATACTCATATAGCCCGTGGTCCAGCCGGGCAAAATAGGTAAACGCGTGGTGATGGACAAGCTTCACAGGGGTCGCCCCCGTCTCCTCCCTGAGGCGGCGCGCAGCACACTCCTCCAGCGCTTCGCCGGGGCGCGGATGCGAGCAGCAGGCGTTTGCCCATAACCCGCCGCAATGATATTTGTGCGCGGCACGCCGCTGCACGAGCAGCCGATCCTCCTGATACAGAAAAACGGAAAATGCCCGGTGCAGCTGCGGCGTACGGTGCGCCTGCATTTTTGGCATGGTACCAATCGGCCGATCCAGTAAATCCACCAGAATCACGTCCGGTTCCATTGCTATCCGTCGACCCCTTCCCATGGAGAAAATTCGCTGTACTGCATCCCCAGCTGCATCAGAATTTTCCCAATCACATGGTTGATTTGGTCGGTGGTGCGTTCGAGCTTATTGTAGAAGGTCAGCACAGGCGGGATAATGGTGCATCCCAGATCTGCCGCATCCAGCAAATTACGCAAATGCACCTTGCTCAGCGGCATTTCGCGCGGCACAAGAATGACCCGTCTGTTTTCCTTCAGGCAGACATCCACCGCGCGCACCAGAAGATTCGCGCTGTATCCGGCAACAATCCCGGAGAGGGTTTTCATACTGCACGGAATGACAATCATCCCGTCTGTGTGAAAGGACCCGCTGGAGATGCTTGCGGCCAGATTCGCATCACTATGGCAGAAGTCGGCAAGCTCCAGTAGTTTTTCAAAGGGCAGATCTGTCTCCAAATCCCAGGTTTTCCGCGCACCGTCGGTAACTACCAAATGGATTTCACAGTCCTCGCGCTGGCGCAACGCCCGCATCAGCGCGTACCCCATCACGACGCCGCTTGCGCCGGAAATCCCTACAATGATTCGCATTCCAGACCTGCCCTCCTTTTTCTTTTAGTATAACCCAATGACCTTGAACCAACCGACTTCCACAAGACAGACAACCACAAAGACGGCAATTGTCAAAGGTAAGCCCATTCGCAGCGTTTCCCTTGTACTGTCCCCGCCATTGTCTTCTCCTGATCCGACCAGAATCGGCAGATTGTGGTGCGGGAAGAGGTAGTGGGCATAAATGGCTGTGTACGTCATAAAGGCCGGTATAAGCGGACTGATATTCATCTCTGTCGCGTAGGTAACCATAAGCGGACAGACAAGGCCCATAACCGCGATACAGCTGCCCAGAACCATATGGCAGACCACCGCAACCACAAAGATAACCAGCGCAAGAACAAAAATACTCTGCGGCGTGGAAATCATCTTCTGAATCACGTCATTGAACAGCCAATCCGTCATGCCGCTTTCCGCGCCGACTTTGCTGATAGCGAGGGCAGCGGTCAGGAAGACCAGCGTGGGAACAGGCACCTCACTCCAAGCCTTTGGAGTAATAACCTCTCCAACAATCGGCAGACTCATGCACACCGCGACAAGCAGGGTAATCCAGCCGGGGTCTATGCCATGCAGGCTGTACGTCATCCAAAGGACAATGGCAATCACCAGCCAGACGATGACGCGGATTTCCTTCTGCGTCATCTTGCCGAGGCTCTTGGATTTGAGCACAACCTCTTCCTTGTTGATCACGATTTTATTCTTCGGGCGGAAGAGCAGGAAGATCAGGCCCATCGTCAGCAGTGTCATCGCAATAGCGGGAATGCCCATGATCCCAAGCC
>JAJBUC010000152.1:43806-44210 GCA_020860545.1 Oscillospiraceae bacterium
CAAAGGAACCGTCGCCCGTCAGGAAGATCATGGAGGTCGGGACAGCGGCGGCAAAAACGGTGAAGCCAATCTTAACCCGGTCAGCCTTCTCCATCTTGGACGCATCCATGACAACCTTCATCACGGACATGATTAAAAACGCCTTGGGGAACGGGTGCGGGATAAAGAGACTCATAATGACATTGAGAATGAAGATAGAGAAAATAATGCTTCGGTACGAATTCACAAATCTCCCGATAAATCCATACGCAATGCGTTCACCAAGTCCTGATGATGTCACTGCGTGCGCGATGATGTACGCACCCATGACCAGCCACATGGTGGAGTAGAGCCCCGGAGAAAAGACGGATGCCGGTTCCGCCACTTTGCAAATGATCAGAAGCATCAGGATCAGCGCTGCCGTC
>JAJBUC010000062.1 GCA_020860545.1 Oscillospiraceae bacterium
AGTGCCCCAAGCCCGCAAGCCGTAGCCTTTGACGCAATGCCTGCACAACCGCCACGGATGCCATCTTCTACTGTCTGCCACTACTTCACGTAAGCGGGCATAGCGAGCATCCGTGGCGGATTGTTTGTACTACAAGAAACGCAACTGCGCACAGGTTTTGCCGGTTATCTATACCGACGGGCGGCAGCCGGAGTGACAAGGCTGCTGGCTACTAAATCGAAGTTATCTCAATCTGTTTCCACTAAATTTTTTATTTCAATTTTTCCGTGTTCCTGCTCGTATTGTTCAATATACAATCTACAAAGATGCTCCAGCAGATTACTTAGACTTCTTGTTTCCCGCTTTGCTATAAAACGCATTTTCTGTAAATAATAATCCTCAATATGAAATGTAAAAGGTGATTTATTTGTTGGCATAGCATTTTACTCCTTAATATTTAACGGTAGAATAACTGTTAATAACATGCTAGCAGATAAAACCAATACAATATACGCTCACAGTGACATAACAGTAATTTTACCGTTGCATATTTTAGGACGGTGTTGTATAATTGGGTTATGATCAAATTTATTTAAGTAACAGCCGACAGACACGCTAGGAGGATAGTAATATGGTCATTCGACAAGTAAAAGCAAATTATTGGAAACATGTTTACAGTCAGATTACTACATATGGCAGGGGCGCGCCGCTGTCTTTGCAATTTGATATTGACTTAAACTGCAACGGAGTGAATTATATATTGAAAGTGCAGCCGGAGAGAAATCAAAGAGTTGTGGCTTTGCAGGCGCTAGGCGGATATTTAAATGACAATGGAGCAGGCGGGAAGGAGTATCAATTAATTGAGGACAATGCAGTGCTTTCCGCGCTCCTTGAAATGATCCTGTATCAAGGTGCCAAAAAGCACGGAGCATAAAGTAACATTGCGGGCGGTCTGCTCGCTATTCCCGTCGGCTGATGCGCAGGAGTGGCGGACATCAGAAGATAGCATCCGTGGCGGTTGTGCAGGCATTGCGTCAAAGGCTACTGTGAACTGGCTTGGGGCACTACCTTAGTCGTGGGGCGGCAGCCGGACGATACATTTTTGATTGCTCAACCCGAGGGGGCTGCTCTCGATTTTTGCCGATACCATAAGAGCGACAACCGCCCGACCCCCGTAAAAAGGGTGCAGGGCGGAGCCCTGCCTCCCGCCGAGCAGGCGAAAAAAAGGGACAAGCCCTCTCAAGGGCAAGGGGAACCCCCTCTGCAAGAAGTACAGACAAATCACACAGCCCCTGCACAAACCCCCGCCTGAATGTGCTCCATTCAGGCGGGGGTTATTTGGTGGCGGGCATCGGCGCGCTTGATTAAGTTGTCCACTCGCTGTGAATCATGCCGATCAGATACCACTCGTTCCCCTGCGCCTCAAACACCAGCTTCAGGGACGACCAGTCATATCCGGATTTCACCGAATTGGTCCCGGGGGAGTAGAATTCGACGAACCGCGCGCCGGGGTACGCGGCGGACACATTTTCCAGCGCGTTGCCCGTGCCGAGCAGCATGTCGATGCCGACCTGACTGGCCTGGGTATAGTCGCTGTTAAACACATACTGCGCAAAATAATCCGGTATGCTGAGCGTGATGGGGGCCTTGGCGGTGGTGGTCCCCCACATGTACGTGTTGGGGTCGCTCTCCGCCGCCGCGATCTGCGCGGCCGTGAAGCACAGGTCATGCTCGGCGTCCACCGTGGAGTAGGGGGTGAACGTCACGCCTTTTTCCGGGTGCACCATGGCGGAAAGGGCGGCATAATCATGATTTTGGACGGCGTCAAGCACAACGGTCGCCTGCCGCAGGAGCTGCGCGTTGTCGGTGTGGTCGAAGGCCTGCACGGCGGGCGAGACATTGGCAGCTGCCGTACCTGTATGCAAGGAACCGGAGGTGGGCAGCGGCGCCGTGGTGGGAAGCACAACCACGCTGCGCGCCATTGTGCTCGCCTGGTTTAAACGTGACGCATAAAGGGTGCCCAGAGCAAAGCCAACCAGCAGAAAAGCAATGGAACATACTAAGGTACGCTTCATTGGGTTCCACCCTCTCGACCGTCATGGTGCGTAATATGCTGAGAATCAATTCATTTTATGCAAAAGTGGCGGAAAATGCAACAACAAAAAGGTTACAAAAGAAGCCCTGCATCCAGGAGAAAAGGGAGATTCTGAAATGAATCGGGGCATTTTGTAACGTATGGCATAGAATGGGAGCGTAAGTGAACGGAAAGGCAGGCGGAGGACTTGAGAGGAGAGCGCGTCATCCCGGCGGCAGGCGGGCGGGAAACGAGGCAGAGCACCATCGCGCTGGTGGGCAATCCCAATGTGGGAAAATCCACCGTATTTAACGCCCTGACGGGGATGCGGCAGCATACCGGCAACTGGCCGGGGAAGACGGTCGGGTCGGCGCAGGGGGAGTACCGCCACAGGGGGAGAGCGTACCGGCTTGTGGATTTGCCGGGCGTGTACTCCCTGCTGCCGCACTCGGCGGAGGAGGAGGTCGCGCGGGATTTTCTCTGCTTTGAGGAGCCGGACGGGGCCGTGCTGGTGTGTGACGCGACCTGTCTGGAGCGGAATCTGAATCTGGTGCTGCAGACGCTGGAGCTGATTCCGAACGCGGTGGTGTGCGTCAATCTTCTGGATGAGGCGCGGGCAAAGGGGATTGCGGTGCATCTGGCGGGGCTCTCCAGACGGCTGGGCGTGCCGGTGGTGGGGACGGCCGCGAACCGGCGGGAGGGACTCACAGAGCTGAAAAACGCGGTCGCGGAATTGCGCCGGGGCAACCCGCCGCCCGACACGCCGCCGGTGCGCTATCCGGCGGCGATTGAACAGGCGGCGCGCTGCCTGTTCCCTGCCGTGGAGCGCGGAACGGGGGGCGCTGTGCCCACGCGGTGGGCGGCGCTGCGTCTGCTGGAGGGGGATGAAACCCTCTTTGCCGCGCTTGCAGCGCGGCTGGGCTGGAATCCTGCGGCCGACAGCGCCTTGCAGGAGGCCCTGTGCGAGGCGCACGCGGTACTGCGCGCGGGGGGCATCGCGCCCGAAACGTGCAAGGAGACGATTGTCACCTGCATTACATATACGGCGGAGCGCATCAGCGGCGAGATGGTGTGCGGCGCGGACGAGGACTGCCACCGCCGCGACCGGCGGCTGGACCGCATCCTCACGGGCAGGCTGACCGGCATCCCGCTGATGCTCGGCCTGCTTGCCGGGATCCTCTGGCTCACCATCGCGGGGGCGAATTACCCGTCGCAGCTGCTCGCGGAAGGACTCTTTTGGGTGCAGGACCGGCTGACCGCGCTTTTTACCGCGCTCGGCGCGCCGGACTGGCTGCACGGGGCGCTGGTGCTGGGGGTTTACCGGGTGCTGGCGTGGGTGGTGAGCGTGATGCTGCCGCCGATGGCGATCTTTTTCCCCCTGTTCACGCTTCTGGAGGATTTCGGATACCTCCCCCGCATCGCCTTTGTGCTGGACCACGCGTTTCAAAAGGCGCGCACCTGCGGCAAGCAGGCCCTCACCATGTGTATGGGCTTCGGCTGCAACGCCGCCGGTGTGGTGGGCTGCCGGATAATCGACAGCCCGCGCGAGCGGCTGATTGCCATCATGACCAACAGCCTCGTGCCGTGCAACGGGCGCTTTCCGATCCTCATCGCCATTATCACCATGTTTTTTGTGGGGACGCAGGGGGGCGTGTTGCGCTCGTTCCTGTCGGCGCTGCTGCTGCTGGGTACCATTGTGCTGGGGGTGCTGCTCACCTTCGCCGTCTCCCGCCTGCTCTCCGTGACCGTTCTGAAGGGGATACCGTCCTCGTTTGCGCTCGAGCTGCCGCCCTACCGCAGGCCGCGCATCGGGCAGGTGATCGTGCGCTCCATGCTCGACCGTACGCTCTTCGTCCTCCGGCGCGCCGTCATCGTCGCGGCCCCCGCAGGGCTGCTGATCTGGCTGCTCGCGAACGTGCAGGTGGACGGCGTGACCCTGCTCGCATATTGCACCGATTTCCTCGACCCGTTTGCGCGCCTGCTGGGGCTCGACGGGGTGATCCTCATCGCGTTTATCCTGGGCTTTCCCGCGAGTGAAATCGTCATACCGGTCATGATCATGACGTACCTTGCCAGCGGCACCCTGACGGATTTCACGGACTACAGCAGCCTGCACGAGCTCCTGATTGCGCACGGCTGGACGTGGCGCACCGCGCTTTGCACCATGCTCTTTACCCTCGTGCACTGGCCGTGCTCCACCACCTGCCTCACCATCGGCAAGGAGGCGGGGCGCGCGAAATGGACGCTGCTCGCCGTCGCCATCCCCACCGCCATCGGTATGGCGCTCTGCGCGCTGGTAGCCGCCGTGACCTCCCTTCTTCCCTGAACGGTTGCCAGCGCGCTCCGCTGCTATGACCGGGATGGAAGGGATAGCAAAGCAGGAAAGGGGAAATATGGATGTTCAGGCTTTGCGTTTCGAAAAGTGGATATAAATTAACTAGCATTTATGTCAGAAGCCTTGACACAACCGGTAGTAATCATATATAATTTAAATGAAGGAAATAGCAAAATATTACTTGAAAATCTTAGAGGATGTTAAAAGAAGGAGTGCATAAAATGAATGTTCGGAGTTTCAAACGCGGGGCAATGCTGCTGACCGTGGCAGTGTTTGCTTTTTTTGCGCATGGGGCGGCATGACGGCGCAGGCGTATGCGGCCACAGTGAGTGATATCAACGATTTTTATTCAGAGTTGGATTCGGCTGTCACAAACGGCGGCGGAGAGCTGGAATTGCTGGTGGGCGGTACGCTGCCCGCCCCCACGACCATTTACGTGACGAGCAGCGTAACGGTCACGATCCGGGCGGACGCGGCGAACCCGGTGACGCTGTACCCGGACAGCGGCGCGTCCTATACGCGCCACATGCTGTTTGACATTGCCAGCGGCGAAACCCTCACGTTACAGTTCGAGAATGTCACCCTGGACGGCGGCGGTATCGCGGGCGGTATGACAGTGACCGGCGGCGGCAGCTTAAAGCTGGACGGTGCGGATATCCGGAATTGTTATCAATACAATTCCGGCGGGGGTATCCGCGCGGCAGGCGATGTGGAGATTGCAAACAGTACGCTCGCCGGTAATACCACGGCCCAGCACGGCGGCGGGGTATACACCTCGGTCGGAAACGTGACCGTCAGCAACAGCCTTTTGGAGGAGAATCAGGCTGATGGCAGCGAGAACAATTCCGGCGGCGGCATCTATGCGGCGGCGGGCGGCGTTGCGATTACCGAGAGCGAATTTTTCGGCAATACGGCGTGCGGCGTGACCAACGTCTGGGGCGGCGGCGTGTGTGCAGCCGGCGACGCAGGCACGGTTACGATTCAGGACAGCACCTTTGAAGGAAACATAGCGACGGCAACCAACACATCCTACGGCAAGGCCAGCGGCGGCGGCGTATACGCAGGCGGCGGCGGCAGCATTGCGGGCAGCACCTTTCAGGACAACGAGGTGCAGGCCACCGGACCGACCGGCGGCGGCGTATTCCTGAAGAGCAATGCGTCCAATACAGCAACCATCACCGGCAGTACGTTTGCGGGGAACAAAGTGACAAGCGGCAACGGGAATAGTTACGGCGGCGGATTCTATGCAGAATACGGCGATCTGGAGATTACGGGCAGCGAGTTTTTAGAAAATACGTCGACCGCAACAAGTACCGGTATGACAATGGGCGGCGGTGTATGCGTGAAGAATGGCAGCGTAACCGTCAATGGACAAAGCGCCTTTATGGGCAACAGAGCGGTCGCCGGTGAGGATTGTGCTTACGGCGGCGGTATATCTACCATTAACAATGGCAATGTGACCGTCAGCGACGGATGTATTTTTGCAGAAAACATAGCGGAAGGCACGGCATACGGCTACGGCGGTGGTGTGAGGACCAGTTACGGCACGATCACCATTTTGGACAGCCAATTCACCGAAAATGAGGCGATGGCGGCAGGAGGAGGTTACGGCGGCGGCGCATGCACGGAATATGGTAATGTGTATGTGGAGAGGAGTGTAGTGCAGGACAACGCGGTCAACTCCAGCTCCGGCGTTATATCGGCAGGCTCTTATGGAGCCGGTGTGTGTGCAAGGTCAAATTACTATGGCGGCGGCATCGTGACCATCATAGGCAGCACCTTCCGGGCGAACACGGCCACCAATACCGCAGGCAGCGCATACGGCGGCGGCGCGTATGCTTATGAAACTGTGGCCATCAGCGACAGCACCTTTACCGATAACGCGGTCACAGCGTTCGACAGCAACAGCGGCGCGTATCGCGGCGCGTATGGCGGCGCTGTGTGTACAGGGGTAGCAGACAACACCGGAACTGTGACCATCACAGATGGAAGCACCGTTCAGGGAAACACGGCCACAAACACGGTGGGCAGCGTATACGGCGGCGGCTTATTTACCGGCTGCAATGTTGTGATCGGCGACAGTACCCTTGCGGATAACACGGCAACAGGCACCGCTGCATACGGCGGCGGAATCTATTTGCAGGCTTCCGCGAGCCTTTCCAGCAGCGGCGGTAATACCTTTACCGGCAACTATGCCACGACGGAAGGCGGCGCCCTGTACTCGGGAAGCTATGGGGGGGACTATGACAACCTGCCCGCAACGGCCTATCAGGTGCTGACATTGGACACATCGGATCAATTCGGTGATAACGCGGCCACAGCGCTGTACGAGCCGCCGGCCGACGCGTCCGTGACCTATGCCAACCTGAACACCGCCTCGGTGAGCCAATTTACCCATCCCCTGAACAACTATGACATCAACTACGCCGGGGGGACGGAATGCTTCCTCGTGACCTACGACGCAAACGGCGGGTCAGGCGGCCCGTATGAGGATACCGCCTATGCCGGTACAGCGTACACTGTCCTGACAAACAGCGCCGCAGGCATCACCCGTTCCAGCTATACCTTCCAGACCTGGAACACGGAGGCCGACGGCAGCGGTACATCCTACGCGGCAGGGGACAGCATGAGCATCACGGCAGACCTCACGCTTTACGCCCAGTGGAGCTATAACGGCGGCGGAGGCGGCGGCGGGAGCACGACCTATTCCGTCACGTACAACGCAAACGGCGGGACGGGCAGCCACAAGGATTCCGGCATCTCCAGCGGGACAAGCTACAGCATTCTGTCCGGGACGGACACCGGGATTGCCTACAGCGGGTACACGCTGCGCGGCTGGAACAGCAAAGCCGACGGCACCGGGACAAGCTATGCTGTGGGCGACACCGTCACCATCAGGTCGAGCCTCACCCTCTATGCCGTCTGGACGGCGGGGGAGGACGACGGGTACCTGCATGTGACCTACTACCCCAACGGCGCGACGTCGGGCGATGTGCCGGTGGACAGCACGCGTTACAACTCCGGCGATACCGTGACGGTGCTCTACAACACGGGCCTGCTGCGCAGGAGCGGCTATTACTTCTCCGGCTGGTCACTGACGGAAACCGGCGGGACGGTGCTGCGCCCCGGCACCCAGATTATCATCGGGGATGCGAATGTGCAGCTATACGCCAGATGGAGCGTCAGTTCTGCGGGCGGCAGTCTGGAGACACTCTATGATACGGAAGTCCCCCTGGCTGCGCTGACGACCGATCACATCTGGTATATTCAGGGCTACCCCGACAACAGCGTCAAGCCGGACGGAAACCTGACCCGCGCCGAGGCGGCGGCGATCTTCTACCGCCTGATTGACGACGCGAGCGGGAAGGCGCAGACCGACTACGCCATCACCTTCAGCGATGTGACACAGGGCAACTGGTATTACCACGAGGTCGCGTATCTCACGAACCACGGCATCCTCTTCGGCTATGAAGACGGCACCTTCCATGGCGACGCCCAGATATCGCGCGCGGAATTTGCGGCGATTGCGTCCCGCTTTGACGCCCTGTTGCTCGGGACGGACAACACCTTCAGCGACGTGAGCGAGAGCCACTGGGCGGTGCAGTACATCAACAGCGCCGCAGAGAAGGGATGGCTCACCGGCTACGCCGACGGCACCTTCCGCCCGGACCAGAGCATCAGCCGCGCGGAGGCGGTGACGCTCATCAACCGGGTGCTGGACCGGTCGCTCACGGCGGACAACGAGCCGGACGGCCTGCACAGCTATATCGATCTGGACCGGACCTACTGGGCGTACTATGATATCATGGAGGCGTCCCACACCCATGAGTACGACCGGAACGACGCGCAGGAGGAGGTCTGGACGACCTACTCCTATGCGCATGGCTAATGAAAATCTGCCGCAGGCTCGCCTGCGGCAGATTTGTGGTTCATTCCGATATGCCGTGATAATCGCCCCGCGACAGATCCGGGACAAAGCCCTGACTGAGAATCCGGCGCTCCATGCACGCGCGGCACTCGGCTGCCTCGTCCCCGGTGCAGATTTTGTTGTCGTAAAGGGCGTACTGCGCCCGCACGCCGAGGGGGGACAGGTTCGGCATGACGACGTTGGCCCCCGCCTGGAGCGCCCGCTCCCGCCCGAGCGGGGAGAGGGTGCCGAGCGCGGTGGTTGCAGGGAGCAGGGCTTTGGGCAGGAGCAGGCGGCAGAGCGCGATCATCCGGAGCGTCAGCGCCAGCGGGCCTGCGGCCTCCCGCCCGAACGGCGTGTCCCCCTGCGGCAGAAAGGGGCCGATGCCCACCATGTGCGGCTGGAGGCGGCGCAGGAAGCGCAGATCCTCAAGCAGGTGCGCGGGCGTCTGGAAGGGGGAGCCGACCATGAAGCCCGCACCGACCTGATAGCCGATCTCCTTCAGGTCGCGCAGGCACCGCATCCGCGCGGGCAGGGACATCTCCGGCGGGTGCAGGCGGCTGTAATGCGCTGCATCTGCCGTCTCGTGGCGCAGGAGATAGCGGTTCGCGCCCGCGTCAAAAAGAGCCGCGTAGCTCTCCCGGCTCCGCTCCCCCATCGAGAGAGTGATGGCGTGGTCCGGGAATTCCCTGCGGATGCCGGAAAGGATGGGCACCATCCGCGCGTCGGTAAACCACGGGTCTTCCCCGCCCTGCAGCACGAAGGTCTGATAGCCCAGCGCGGCCCCCCGGCGGCAGCAGTCGAGAATTTCCTCCGGTGTGAGGCGGTAGCGCGCCACGTTCCGGTTGCCTCTGCGGATGCCGCAGTAATAGCAGTCGTTTTTGCAGTAGTTTGTAAATTCAATCAGGCCGCGAAAATAGACCTTGCGCCCGTAATACCGCTCGCGGGTTGCGCGCGCCGCCTGAAAGAGCGCCTCCATTTCGGCGGGGTCTTCCGTTATAATATAGTGTAACAGCTGTGCGTCCGTGCTGATATCAACCTGCATCGTCAATCACCCTTTTTGCGCGCGCAGCGCCGCTTTGTTTCCATACCTATGGGGGTTCCCCGTGCCCGCCCGAGGGCATGTCCCTGTGTTTCACCTGCCGCCCGCTGCGCAGGCGAAACACAGAGATATGCCTGCAACGTGCAAGGCCCCCCATGGAAGCAGGTCAGCACTATCTTAACTCGCGCGCGGTACGGGTGTCAATTGGAAATTTATTTT
>JAJBUC010000042.1 GCA_020860545.1 Oscillospiraceae bacterium
TTATAGCATTGTGTATTTTGTCGTGTCAATGATCGATAAATTAATAACAATCTACACAATATGTCTAACTATGAAAACGCGGCTGTAGCAAAAGCGAAATGCTACAGCAGCGTTTTCTATTACTATGTGCGCAATGTGCTTAGCAGCCGCAGCCGCACCCACAGCCGTTTCCACCGCAGCCCCAGCCACAGCTGTTGCCACAACCACAGCTGTTGCCGCCCCAGCCCCATCCGCCGCCGCAGCAGCAAACGAGAATCAAGATGAGGATAATCCATGTACAGCCACTGCCACCGAAACCATTATTGCATCCCATAATAAAACTACCTCCTGAATTATGATGGAAACCTGCTCTTTGGAGCGGTCTCATTTTCATATTATGCGTTCAGGAGAAATGGGTGCGGAGAATGGGGGAATTATTTAAAAATTTTACCGCATTTCATAAATTAATCCTGTTTTGCGGCTATGATACAGGTTTTTCTCTTCCGGGGCTTCTCCCCGTAAAAGGCACTGGCGAACCAGGATCGTCTTTACACCCTTGCGACGCCCACCAGTGCACGCGCCGTATCTGCCGCCGACGCATCCAAACCACTTTTTTTCAGCGTACCCAGCAGCGTATCCGTACCGGTTTTCATCTTGCCGTCCAGCGCGAAATAGGATACATATACCATCTGGGCACGGAGAAACGAATTGTCCTCAAACAGCGTAACCTCCCCCTGTGTCAGAAGCCCCGTTTCTCTGGCCTTTGCAAGGGACTGGTTCCAGACAAAATCAGGCTGCGCGGCGGTGTCACTGTATCCCAACGCACGCAAGACAAAGGTCACATACTCCGTTGCTGTGATGGTGCCCTGTGTCTCGAAGATTTTCTGTCCCGCCGCATCTGTCCCCGCACCATTGGTATACCCCTTGGCATACGCATACGCCAGATACCGCTGGCACCATTCGGGCGCGTCAACAAAGGGGCAGGCACCGGTATAGGCCAGTGCGGCTTCCTCCTCATGTATCAGGCGCAGAAACATCACAAGCCCCTCCGCGCGCGTTGCACTGTGCTCCAGGTCGTAGCCGGAGCCGTAAGCGGTTCCGTTGCCTTTTAAGAGGCCCATCTGCGCGAGGGCGTCGGCAAGGGCGTTGTAATCGATCTGGCTGCTGCGGGCAATGGTATACGTCCCCTCCAGACAGAGCACCGCCGTGTCCGACGTAACGGTCAGGGCTGCAGCGGTATCCTCCGCTGCCATGTAACGGTGCGATACGGCTAGGGTACTGCCGGTGGCAGCTATCTTCCCATCGGTCACGTCTACAACTGTGCCGGTGGAATAGCTCACCGAGGTGTTCCCCGCCAGAAGCAGCGCGGTGGACCCGGTGGGCAGCGTTACGATGTCCCCGCGTTTCAGGCGCATATCACCTAACCCCTCGGTACCCCCGAGTGCGGCGACGGCACCCTCCGCTGTCTCCTGCATCTCCTGCAGCACTGCCTGATAGGTCTCGGCGGTTGTCGCATTGATTTTGGATTCCGCCTGCGCGAGCACGTTTGCCTGATAGGTTTCGGTAAGATATTTCATCGCGATCAGTGGGTTCTGTCCTGTCCCGGCGGCCGCCGCTGCCGAGCCCACCACAATTCCAAACGCAACCAGCAGTGCGATCGGCCTTTTTAACGTCATAATAAACCTCCTGGTTTACGGTCAGCCCTCGTCACCGATCATATAGCTCAGCGCCAAGAGGCTGTCGGCAAAGTGCACATCTTCAATGACAACCCGCGGATCGGATACGGTAAGCTCCACGTTTGTAAAATTCCACAGCCCCTTTACGCCGCTTAACGCCAGACGCTCCGCTGTGTTTGCCGCAACCGTCCGCGGCACGGTCAGTACGCCCACGTCGGCCTTATTCTCCTGTAAATACCCGGCCATCTCATCCACATGGTAGACCGGGATCCCTGCAAGCGTCTTCCCGACGAGCGCAGCATCCACATCAAATGCCGCGAGCAGGCGAAACCCGCTGCGGTCAAACTGGAAATTTTCAATGAGTGCCCGGCCAAGATTGCCCGCGCCGATCAGCACGGCGGTATTGCCCTGCTTCATGCCTAAAATCTCCGCAATCTCCTGCTGAAGACTTTCCACATTGTATCCGTAGCCCTGCTGCCCGAATTCGCCGAAGCAGGAGAGATCCTGCCGGATCTGCGATGCGGTCAAATTCATAATCTTGCCAAGAGCGTTGGAGGAGATGCGCTCCATCCCCGATTGCTGCAAATCAATTAAATGGCGATAATAGCGCGGCAGCCGCCGAATCACTGCACTGGACACTTTTTGTCTTTTCATTTAAGGAACCACCCTTTCACGGCCTTACACAGAACCCGGTTACTGTCCAATGCCCAAAAAATCTTTGATTGCGCCCATCTGCTCCAGCGTCTGGTCATACCCATCCTGCCAGAGTGCCCGAATTTTTTCGACGTCCCGCTCTGTCCGGGAAAAGCCCTGTGTGTTCTTCGGCGCGATGAGGTAGGCGCGGCCTTCTTCCTCCAGCGCAAGCAGCGCTTCCCGCGACCGGTTATAGTGCTCCGCACGCCGCCGCATCGTCTCACAGAATTTCGGATACTTTCGGTAATACAGCTCAATCAGCGGCTGAATTCTCTCCGCCTGCCGTACGTAGCTCCGCTCCCGCGTGAGGACAACCAGCACCCGGTCGCAGCCCTTTTCGAATGCGCGCGCATATGGGATGGCATCCGACGCGCCACCGTCCATATAGGGCTTCCCGTCCATAAAAAACACGGGGAACAGGAACGGCAGCGCGCAGGTCGCCTGCAGCAGCACAAAATGTTCATCGCGCCGGGGCACCGGAAAATACTCCGCCTCGCCCGTATCCATATTGGTCACTACCGCCTCAACTTCCCCGGGGTATGCCTCGAATGTATCATAATCAAATGGGATCAGCTCATTCGGTACCGTTTCGAACATAAATTTCAGGCCAAAGTAGCAGCGTTTGTTATGTGGGCGGAAAAAATTGCGTTTTCCCATGTACCGCTTATCATTTCCAAAGCGCGTCAAAATCTCCAAATTGCGTTTTTTCTGCTTGGATACGTAACTCACGCCGTAGGCGATACCGGCGGAAACGCCGTTGACGTAATCGCACATAATATCCTCCGTGAGCAGTGCGTCACACACGCCGCAGGAGAAGATGGTACGAAATGCGCCGCCCTCCATCACAATCCCTGTCTTCATTTCTGGCATCCCTTCTTCTCTGGCGACATATCCGCATATTTTCTATTATACAACAGATTGTGAAAAATCGCAAAAACTTTTCCGTGCTTTTAAAAAGAAAATTGCTCTCCGCCGTGTTGATCGGCAAAGAGCAATCGTCGTCTGAAATGCAGGCATCAACGCTCTGCATTGATCTCGCCGAAAAAGCGGTCATGAATCACCTGCACAGCGCGCTCAGCATCCACCACATCGACCAGTACCGAAATTTTGATCTCGCTTGTGGAGATCATACTGATGTTAATCCCGGCGTTATACAACGCTTCAAACATGCCCGCAGCGACACCGGGGTTATTGACCATACCCGCGCCGACGATGGAGATTTTCGCCACGTTATCGTCCACATCAATTTTCTTAAAGTTCAGCCGTGCCGCGTGCTCCTCCAGCGCTTGCCTGGTGCACGCCAAATCCTCTTTTTTGATGGTAAAGCTGATATCCTTGGTGTTGTCCCGCCCGATGGACTGGAGAATAATATCCACGTTGACCTTCTCCCTGGCGAGCAGCGAAAACAGCGTAAAGGCAATGCCGGGCTGATCCGCAAGCCCAATAAGCGCTAATCTGGCGACATTTTTGTCTTTTGCCACACCGCTTACATGCATTTTTTCCATGTTGTTTGCAACCTCCTTGACTTTGGTGCCCGGTTTCCCGGAAAAGCTCGAGAGCACCTCCAGATTGACATTATAGCGCTTTGCCATCTCCACCGAGCGGTTGTGGAGTACCTGCGCACCCAAAGTGGCGAGCTCCAGCATCTCATCGTACGAGATCTCATCCAGCTTAAATGCGCCTGTCACATGGCGCGGATCTGCAGTATAGATGCCGTCCACATCGGTATAGATCTGACAGAGGTCGGCGTGCAGCGCCGCCGCGAGCGCTACGGCGGAGGTGTCCGACCCGCCGCGGCCGAGCGTTGTGACATCGTCATACTTGTTGATACCCTGAAACCCGGTTACGATGACGATTGACTTCTTATCAAGCTCTGCAAGCACCCGCTCCGGCTCAATGCGCTTAATGCGCGCGTCGCTGTAGGCGGAGTTGGTGCGAAAGCCCGCCTGCCAGCCGGTCAGTGAGGTCACCGGATAACCCATTGTCTCAATCGCCATGGCACAGAGCGCACAGGAAATCTGCTCCCCTGTGGACAGCAGCATATCCATCTCCCGTTTGGACGCCTTCGGGTTAATCTCCGCCGCCTTTTCGATCAGGTCGTCGGTGGTATCCCCCTGCGCGGATAGTACCGCAACCACACTGTGGCCCATGCGGTAGGTCTCTGTGATAATGCGCGCTACATTGCGGATGCGGTCGGTATTGGCAACGGAGGTTCCGCCGAATTTTTGCACAATGATTCCCATGGGATGAAATACCTCCTGGTTTCTGATTTTGTTCGCGTGTACTGCTTACGGGCTTGGGGCACGATTCTTCACTTTTACGCAAGCAGCCGAAAACAGCTCATAATCCCCAGCCCCGCGAGTTTCTGTTTCAGCGCCGTCTCACTATAAACGCCGGTGATACACGCGACCTCCTGCTCCGGAGCCCCGGAGCGCGCCAAAAAGCTCACGTCACCCAGCGCGGCTTTCAGCGCGACGGCGGCAGCATTGGCACGTATGTACCACGCGCTCTCCAGCGCATCGGGTGCCGCCGTCACGTCGTCTCCGCCCGGCCCCCATGCAAGGCATTTATTACCCGTAATATGCTTTGCCGCATCAATCACATCCGCCACCACAGCGGAGGCGGTGGGCAGCTTCCCCGCGCCACGTCCATAGAACATCACGTCGCCAATCGCGTCCCCTTTGACCATGATGGCGTTAAACACATCCTCCACGCCGGAGAGCGGGTTCTCCTCGTCCACCAGGTGGGGCGCGACATAGGCGCAGATTTTTCCGTCCGCCCGGCGGATCGCCCGGCCGATCAGTTTAATTTTCCTGCCGCAGGCGGCGGCATAGCCGACATCGGCCAAGGTCACGCCGGTAATCCCCTCGGTCGGCACCTGATCCGGGTAGACATGCCGCCCAAAGGCCAGAGACGCCAGAATGCAGACTTTCCGGCAGGCATCCATCCCCTCCACATCGGCGGCGGGGTTTTGTTCCGCATAGCCGTTTTTCTGCGCCTCCTTCAGCGCCGCCTCAAAGGACAGGCCGCCCTTGATCATGCGCGTGAGGATATAGTTGGTCGTGCCGTTGAGAATGCCGCAGATTTCTGTCAGCTCGTTCGCCGCAAGGCACTGGCTGATCGGGCGGATAATGGGAATACCCCCGCCCACGCTCGCCTCAAAAAAGTAATTTACGCCGTTGGCCTTGGCGAGCTGCAGCAGCTCATACCCGTGCTGCGCCACCAGTTCTTTATTGCTCGTCACAACGCTCTTGCCCGCCCGCAACGCCCGCTCGGTAAAATCCTTGGCAAAGGTTGCCCCGCCGATGGTCTCCACCACCACATTGACTTCCGGATCCTGCTCAATCACGGCAAAATCCTTGACGAATTTATCGGCAAACGGACTGTCGGGGAAATCCCGTACGTCCACAATATATTTGAGCTGGATTGCGTTCTCCATTTTACAATTGATTTGCGCGCCGTTTTTCGCTAAAACCTCCGCCACACCGGAGCCGACCACGCCAAACCCCAAAATTGCCACATTTACCATGACTGTTTCCTCCATATCGAATCGTTAACTGATCTGTCAGCCTGCCACAATCTCACACCGGACAACGCCCGTCGTCTCCGCTATCTGCGCCACCAGGTCTTCGATTGGGCCGTCGAGCCCGGACATCTCCGTCCCGACCGAGACAAGCGCGCAGCCACCGGTTGGAATCCCCTGATTGATCGTCAGAATATTTCCGCCGGATTGTGCAAAACAGTTCAGAACAGATGATAGAACCCCTTTTTCGTCCTTGAGCAGGATCTGAAACGTGACAATCCTGCCGTGCAGCATGTCGCTGAACGGCCGCACGGTGTCCTTATACTTATAGAACGCACTGCGGCTGATGCCGACCCGCCTGGTCGCCTCGTTGACCGCCGCAACCTCGCCGGTCTCCAAAATCCGCTTGGCCTCCGCCACCTTGAGAAAAATCTCCGGCAGGGCGGTCGCTTCCACAATAAAGTAATCGGGGATCTTTCCCAAGGCAATACACCAACCTCTGTGTCCGTATAGTGCGGTCATCTGTTCTCGCCGCGGAGTCTATTGTACCACATCCCACCGGACAAACGCAACCCTTAATTCTACAAGTCGCCCTGGCTGCAACACAGCCGCGGAGCGCTGCCGGAAAAACCGGTGTTCGTCCGCGGCTGCATGTATCATTCGCATGTGCTCAGGAACAGGGCTGCTATCCGGACGGTTCCATTGCGCCAATCGCTTCCTGGCCGATCAGCGGCGGCGTTTCTGTACTCTGGGCAACCGGCGCTTGCGTTGCCTCTATCCCCGCGTTACTGTCTCCATCCGGCGGCTCGCCCGACGTCTCCAGCGTATCGGGCTCGCCCTCCGGGTCTTCCGTTTCATCCGGGTCGGTCACCGTTACCGCGCCGGTATGCACCGGGCAGGTACCATGCGCCCTGAGATAACTGAGCAGATAGACGGAATCGGAGGCGCTGCTTACGCTGTCTCTGTCGTAATTGAGCACGGAAATGGTTTTGACCGTAGACGTCTCTTCCCCATTCACATAGTGGCTCGCGCAGTAGTCACCCGCCAAATAATACAGCCCGCTCACCTCAAGCGGCGCACTGGTGCAGACCTGTACATCCACATGCAGATCACAGTATTCCGTCGGTTCGTCTCCCGCAAAAAAGTGCCCTGTTACAACGCGGCTGCCGCGCACATCATGGGTGCACGCCTGACTCGGCTTCAGGCCGCTGTCCAGACAATAGGTGACGGTTTTGAGTCCTGCCGGTTCATTAAACGATTTGCTCGGCAAATTCTCGTGCACTTCCTCCATCACGAGCTTCCACATGTCGAGCGCCGGATTTTTGCTGCCTTTGCTGTAATAGATGCGCTCCGGCGTGTTGTACCCCGTCCAGACTGCGGCGGTATAGTAGGGCGTATAGCCGACAAACCAGCGGTCATTGTTGGTGTTGGTGGAGCCGGTCTTCCCCGCGACGGTCATGCCGGAAATTTTTGCATATGTGCCGGTACCGTTGGAGCTTGTGACCACGCCGGTGAGCAGATCGTTCATATACCACGCGGTCGTCTCTTTCATAATCGCTTTGCTCTCGCGCTGGGTGTTGTCGAGCAGCACCTTACCGTTGGAGTCCACAACCTTTGTATAGGTGCGCGGCGTGATATACACGCCGTCGCGCGGAAAGGCGGAAAAGGCTGCCGCCATCTCCAGCACGGTCACACCGTCGGTCAGCCCGCCCATGGAGAGGGGGGCCGTGTCGATATCGCTGACATACTGTCCGTTTGAAGTACGCCCATTCACCAGTGTTGTAAAGCCGAACTTGTTCTCCAGAAAATCAAAGGAGACCTGGGGCGTCAGCTTCTCCAGAACGCGCACGGCAACCGCGTTGGAGGAGCGCGCAACGGCCTGCGCCAGCGTCATCCGCCCGGTGTACGTACCATAGGAGTTGGACGGCCACGCCGAGCCATTGAGTGTGCGCACCGCCGTGTCGTCGAACACCCCGCTCGGGGAGATCACCCCGAGCTCCAGCGCGGGGGTGTAGACGGAGAGCGGCTTCAGCGCGGAGCCCGGCTGCCGCACCGCTTGACTGGCGTTGTTCCAGATCAGATTTGCCGTCTTTTCCCCCATGGCCCCCGCGAGGGCGACCACATTCCCGTCCGCATTGACGATGACGATGGCGGACTCCAGCTTCTGCCCGCTGCTGGACGTCACATCCAGGTTGGCCCGGTTCGTGTAGATTTCCTCCACAGTCGCCTGTACATCCGGCTCAAGGCAGCTGTAAATGTGCAGGCCGCCGCGGGTAACCATATCCTGCGCAACGGTTTTGGAGTAGTTATAGGTCTCCACCAGATCATTGACCACATCGGAAATAACCTGCTCCTCGTACCACGAGAACACCGTCTCAGGATTGACCGCGCTGTCGACCTTCTGCTCATAAACCAGCTCCTGCGCAATCGCCGCGTCCCGCTCCTCCTCGGTAATCATGCCCTGCTCGCACATGGCATTTAAAATCAAGGTCTGGCGCTCCTTGTTCCTTACCCCGTCATTCCGGTAAGGATCATAGACGGAGGGGTTGTTGGTGATGGCAATCAGGCTCGCGCTTTCGGCGAGATCGAGCTCGGAAACGTCCTTGCCAAAATAGTAATTGGACGCCGTAGAAACACCGTAACAGCCGTTACCCAAATAGATGTAGTTGAGATACATCTCCATAATCGTATCTTTGCTGTGCGTCTTGTCAAAGTCCAGCGCGCGGAAAATCTCCAGCACCTTACGCTTGACCGTTACATCATCGTAGTCGGTCATGTTTTTGATCAGCTGCTGGGTAATGGTGGAACCGCCCTGAATATCCGTACCGGTAAACATGTACCATGCCGCCTTTATGGTACGCAGCCAGTCCACGCCGTTATGGGACTCAAACCGCTTATCCTCAATGGCAATCGTCGCTTCCGCCAGCGTTTGGGGAATGTCGGCATACGCGACCCATTCGCGGTTTACCGCGCCATACAGGGAGCGCAGCTCCACATCCTCACCGGTGCTTTCATCCTGATAATAAATCGTACTGGCAAGCTCGGTCGTATAATCCCCGGCGTCCAGATGCGCCTCCGGCAGAATGACGCCCCTAATATATATCGCACTAAAGCAGGCCAAAAAAGCACACGTCAGGATGATGAGAAGAACAACCGTCATAACGACCTTCCCAAGCAGGCCCTGCGGCATAAAACTTCTCCGCCTGTGCTGCCTTCTTCCATTTGAATTTGCCAAATTGATACCTCCGTCATGTGCCCATTGATAAATATTTTCTTGGACATTATATCACGTTTTCACGCGTTGTCCAGCCCATTACGTACCTAAAATAACTGCTTTTTGCTGCTCTGGAATTATTTTAATATTATTTATCCTTGCATTTTCCCAGCCCACGGGGTAAAATACTGACGGAGTACGGCGTGCTGCAACGCCGCCCTACAGATTGGCAAATGCGGTGGGAGGATCACACCATGAGAGCGATGAATTTGGCGCCGATTTCATTACCATCACCGACGAGGATGGCAACGAGTTTGAACTGGAACACTTGGAAACACTGGAATACAACGGCCAAATTTATATGGCGTTTTTCCCTGCGGTCGACAGTGATGCCGATGTGGAAGAGATTGATTTGGATGAGGAATACGGC
>JAJBUC010000134.1 GCA_020860545.1 Oscillospiraceae bacterium
ATATAGGACTGCCGCTCATCCCCTGCACAATACCCCCGGTCGCGTCTAGTAACCTCTGATCCGTTACCTTGATCATGAGGTCCCGCGTGTCGCCGCTGCCTGCAGGATAGACACGTGTAATCTCCACTTCATATTCCGCTACATCGTCCCCCGCGATATTAGAACGAATGACGGCAGGACCTACCTTTACCTCACTGCGCGACGCTACGGCGACCGGTGTGGTCTCAGCCAAAATGCTTTTGTCACTCAGCACGCCGAAAATACCGCTGCCGGTGTTGGCATATAAATCGCCCAGGTCGCGGCTAACCTCAAATACGCCATGCAGCTCGCCGGGCTGTCCCGCACTCCCGCGCTGCACGTCTGTCACCTCGGCATACATAATAGAGCCGGATTGCAGCGGCATCAGCTTTGCCGTATCCACATCATTGATGCCGTGCCCAAGCGCGCCGAACGCGCCCGTTTCAGGATCATAGAAGGTGAGCGTACCGATGCCCGCCATAGAGTCACGAATCCAGGCCCCCATTTTATAGGCACCGTCCGTGCTGCATTTTACCGCGGCACCGGTCATCTGCACCTCTTTCTCTCCCCTGATCGCACGGATGCTCATATCCTCGCCCGCACAGGATTGGAGCACCTCCTGCACTTCTTCAATGCTATCCACTTCCTGGCTGTTGATGTGCGTAATCACGTCCCCCTCGCGCAGGCCGCAGTCCCGCGCGGGTGTGCACACGCCGTTTTCCGTTGCAACCTGTGAAAACCCTACCACAATTACGCCGTCGGAAAACAGCTTGATCCCGACGGCACGTCCCACGGGAATCACCTCATGCCCCGCTGCGCTGCTTTGGGCCGCCTGCGCGGCAGTATAGCTACCGGAAGTCGCGCCGGTGCTGGCCGGTACAGCCGCCTGTGTCGGGTACAGTGTGCAACAACATGCCATGCCAAAAGCCACCGCAATCACGACAACCGCAATCGCGATCAACAAAGCTGCGGTGTGCGGCGGCTTCTGCTCCTCCTTCATTCAACCACCCCTTCAATTCAATAGAACCCATACAACCCTCGGCGCTTTCTTAGCGCCTTATTCAGTATAGGCAAAAAGTACGCCGACCGAGCTGGGAATGAAACACACCTTTGGGATGGATGAATTTTGAAAGGCCCAAGGGCATACACTTGCAGAAAGGCGGCACCCAAATTTTACATGCTAAGCATAAAAAAATCGACCTGTCCACTTATAGTATGGACAGGTCGGCCGAAAAACATAAATGAATAAAAATGATTAATGTTGGGCGTTATCCCTCGGCTGCAGGTAAACCAGATTGTCATGATAGAAAAGCTTACGCTCCGTGCCCTCTCCGGCATTGAATATCTTTTCCATGGTAATGCTGCCGGTCGCAATCATGTTATTTGCGCATACAGCCAAATTGACGCGGGGCGCGTTGTTTGCCTCACAGACAACGGGGATGGTATCATAAATACCCGTAATCTGAGACAGGAGGTGCAGGGTGCGTCCGTTCTCCAGATAGACGCGGTCTGTCAGGCGGAACGGCACTTTATAGTCCGGATCAATATCCAGCTCGCCGCGCAGGTAAACGCCGCTTCCCTTGGGCGCAACATTATAAGAGATATCACCGCTGATCATGGTCATTTTCCCGGCCGTTACCGCGACCGCGCCGCCGTACTCTGTCGCCTCGCACTTTGTGATTTCGCCCCCGCACAGGACAAAGTTGCCGCCGCTGAGCTCGACACCGCTGCCAAAGACGGCATAGTTATTGCGCAGCAGAGCGCCTTCCTCCATGCGTAGATTGGCGTTCGTCCCAACACGGACCAGCGGGCCGGTGGTGATATGCTTCCCCTTGAAATAGTCTCTGTTCCCGTCCAGCGTGACACCGCGGCCAAGCACCATATCTCCGCTGGAAACGACATCAAAGAGTGCATCTGTGCAGCTCTCCCCACGTTTGATAATCAGATGCTGGCCGAGCGTTTCAGCGGAAAGGTTCAGCGGTGACTGCACAGGGATGGTACTCATAACAACCAGCTCACAGCTGTTCGTCGGATTGCTCTTGAGCGCACGCAGCGCACTCTCCAGCCGGTGAAACGGCGATTTCACCTCGCCGTTCCCCTCGTTTGGCTGCAGCACATCAAGATAAATAACGCTTATCGTGTTTTCCGTCTGCAATGTAATCTTCTCCTTTGCTTCTACAAGAATACCCCACAAGTGGAAATACAACACAATTTTATCGTGTTGTATATTTTATCAAAAAAAGCGAGAAATGTATATCATTTTTCTTCATCTCTACGTTTTGCACAAATATTATTTCCGTTTTTGTGCATTTCATTCTATCTCCGTCAGTTCAGGTGCCATTCTCCGCTGCGGGGGTTTCTCCCTCCAAATGCAGCTTCATAATCGATATCTCATATGCTGTACGTCCAGTGCTCACACCGTTTTCCACCTTGGTGTAGCCCCTGCTCTGCAGTCGCCCCTGAATATGTACGCCATCTCCCACCTGCAAGCGGCCGCACATCTGTGCCATGCTTCCCCACGCGATACAGGGTAGATAATCCGCGCGCCCATATTTCCGGTTGACAGCAAGCATCAGGTCACAAATCTCCCTGCCCAGCGGGGTACGGCGGAAGATGGGCGCTTTGCAGAGAACACCGGCTAACGTAAGCTGGTTTTCCTGTTCCCCGCTCGATGGGGCAAGCGTCTTTGCGTAAAGTGTAATGACAAGACGGCTTCCCCTCCCGCTTTTATTGTTAAATGAGCGCACCTCGCCCGTCACCTCAAGCGGCATCCCCACACGCGGCGCACATTTCTCCAGCATGGATTGGGTCGCCACCACATTGACCCGATCTTCCGCCCCGGAAAGCCGCTGCACAGTGATGGGAAATGTTTCATATATAATGCCGTGATTTTCGTGGGAAAATTCGGGCAGTCCGGCAACCGTCCCGCGCAGTACTGCCCGGTTTTCATTCCAATTTGTTTCCATATCTCATCCACTCTCCCATTTTCAGGTAGTATGTGGAATGTATATGCAGGCACGTCCAGCAGTATGCTTGCAGACATGGTCTGCAAGTTACCGTTTCCCTTTGCGTTTGCGCCGCTTGGCATGGGTATGGGGCATAGCCAGCTGCACATCTACGCTGTCGGCACCTTCCGCCTCGGGCGCTGCAATGTCGTTGGACAGATGCTGTACCTCCTGCAGCAGCGCTTTGCGCGGATTAAGCAGCACACCGTCGGCATTCACTTCACTCATCATTGCATACTCCTCTCTTTCTATCTAGTATTTCTGCCGAACGCCATAATATACCGTCATGTTTTTCGGCACTTGTAACAATTAATTACGAACCTGTCCAATTTCCGCGAAAACAGTTTGACATCTCAGAAACAACGTGTTACAATTCGGTTACAGTTTATTTTTGTATACAGGAGGTAGCTATGGCTGATCAATCGATTCCTCTGGTCTATAAAGGCCATCCACTGCGCAGAAAAGGCAATCTGATCTATTTTGGCAGTATGGCTGAAAAATATATCATCATGCTTCAGGTAATGGACAGTGAAAAGCAGGCTGATCTGGACGTTTCAACCAAAGTCTCCGTACAGCTTCAGCTGACCGATCCGGACCTGAAAAGCCGGGATCGTGTGGTGAAAAAAAGCGAAAAGGACAGCCTCTACGCCGCCATGGATGTGGCCGCTGTGTGGCTCGACCGCGCGCTTGCCGGAAAGTAAGCGCTTCCCGAGAAAAGAAATATAAAAGACGTGGGGGATTTACATATGATACGGAGCGCGAAAATTTTGCGTGTTGCAGTTGCGGCGTTTGCAGTTTCTGGTTTATGCCTGGCGGGGGCTTCCGCCACCAGTTTGGGCATGGGGACCGTTCAAGGCGACGGCCTGCGTATGCGGGATAGTGCAAGCACCTCCGGCGCGGTGTTGGCAACAGCTTCCACCGGCACCAATGTGATTGTCCTTGCCGACGCGGGGAACAACTGGTATAAAGTTGACTTTCAGGCGCAAGTGGGTTATATGTCCGCCGATTATGTGACGCTTTCCACCAAGGCGGACGGCAACCTCGGCAATGGCAAAGTCTGTACCGATGGCGCTACGCTGAATATGCGCAGCGGACCGGCTACAAGCGAATCGGTCGTCAGTGTTTTGAGCAGCGGCACTGTGGTGCAGATCATCGGCGTGGATAACGGCTGGTATAAGATCTCGTACAACGGAAAGACAGGCTATGCCAGCAGCGACTATATCACAACCGTCAAGGCCGGCGACACCGCTACTTCCACCGCCAGCAGCAAAGGGCAGGAGATTGTGGATTACGCAAAACAGCTCATCGGGTGTAAATACTCCTATGGCTGCAGCGGGCCCAGCACCTTCGATTGCTCCGGCTGCACCTCATATGTCTAAAAACACTTTGGCTATACCATCAACCGCTCCGCCGCAACCCAGCTCTCAAACGGCACCGCGGTGGATAGGAGTAACCTCCAGCCCGGCGATCTGGTATTCTTCAAAAGCAACACCAGCAAAGCCGCGTCACATGTCGGCATTTACATAGGCTCAAATCAGTTTATCCACGCCTCAACCAACACCTACACTGTGCGCATTGATAGCCTCACCGGTCATTATTCCAACGTCTATGTCGGCGCACGACACATTATATAATAGAATGAATGATGAAAACCCATGCGCGGTATATGCTCCGCGCATGGGTTTTTTCAGTCTGTAAGCACAGGTATCCCCTTCACAAGAAGCACATGCAAACGCGGCATTATTGCAAAAATGTCCTGTATTCCTCCGCAGCGGACACCCGCCCCACAGCCGAGAAGGAGACGCGGGAAAAATCAAACAGCTCCTGCGCGAGCGCGCGCACGCCCTCAGCAGTGACCGCGTTATATGCGGCGATCAACTCGTCCGCCTCCAGGATTTCCTCCCGCATCAGCGCCCCGCGCCCGAGGCTGCTCATACGCACCTGTGTAGACTCAAGCCCCATCAGGACGTTCGCCTTGGACTGCTCCCGCGCACGATCCAGCTCCTGCTCGGTCACGCCGTCCTCGGCAAAGGCGCGCACCGTATCCACAATGGTGCGCACCGCCTCCTGCTCCGTCTCGCTGCCGAGCGCGGTATAGATGGAAAACAGGCCGATATCGGAATAGGAGGAGCCGTAGCTGTAGATAGAGTAGCAGAGACCGCGCTGCTCGCGCACCTGCTGCCACAGACGGGAGGACATGCCGCCACCCAGAATCGAGGAAAGCAGCTGCAGGGTAAAGCGCCGCTCATCCCGCAGGGGAAGCCCCGGGAAGGCCATAAGCAGATGGTTTTGCTCAATCGGCTTCTTCTTAACTGTGAAAGACGGAAGATAGACGGCTGGTTTTACCGCAGTTGCCCCACCGCCCGGCAGTGCGCAAAATCGCTTTTGCAGCGTGTCCACATCGCGCGCGGTAAAGCTGCCGGCCAGTGCCACAACGATATGCTCTGCTGTGTAATGCCGGCCCATGTACGCCTTGAGCCCTTCGCCCGTCATCTGCTCCAATGTCGCAGCTTTCCCGAGAATCGGGCGGGCGAGTGCGCTGCCCTTGTAGATCGCCGCCGCAAGCCGCTCCGCGCAGACATCCTCCGGGTTGTCCTGATACATTCCGATCTCCTCGAGGATGACCCCGCGCTCGTTTGCCATGTCCTCCTCGGAAAAACGGGATTCAAAAAGCATATCGCACAGGATATCGGCACACGTAGGCAGATGGGTATCCAGCACGCGGCCATAGAAGCAGGTGCACTCCTTGGTGGTAAACGCGTTCATCTGCCCGCCGATAGCGTCCATTTCCTCCGCGAGCTGCGCCGCCGTGCGCCGTTGCGTCCCTTTAAACAGCATGTGTTCGATAAAATGTGCGCGGCCGCTCTCCGCCGCCTTTTCATGGCGCGAGCCGGTACCCACCCAGACCCCCAGCGCCGCGGAGCGCACGCCGGGCACCTGCTCGGCCAGAATCCGAACGCCGTTTGGGAGTGTTATCTTTTCATACATCACAAAACCCCGTTTCATTCTATCCATAGTCTGGTTATATCACCGGGAAATATGCACCTAACGCAAATGCAGAACCACAGTGCATGTGCCGGATTTTTGGAATTTGCGCGAATACATATGGTGAAAGCCGCCGGACAAAAGGCTCATCCGGCGGCATCACCATAGCATCAGGATTATTTTATTTCCTCGCCCGCGTCTTTTTTCGCCTTAATATCCCGCAGCGCGTCCCGGTAGGAGAGGTTCACGCGCCCCTTTTCGTCGATATCGGTCACTTTGACCCAGATCATATCACCGATGTTAATGACGTCCTCCACCTTCTCCACACGGCGCTCTGCGAGCTTGGAGATGTGCACCATGCCGTCCTTGCCCGGCGCAAGCTCCACAAACGCACCGAACTGCAGGATGCGGACAACCTAGCCGTAATAGCGCTGCCCGCCCTCCGGCACAAAGACAGTGGGCTCTCTGGTCTTTTTCGCCGCCTCGCAGGAGTCCCTGTCGGTACCGGCGATGTAGATGGTGCCGTCCTCCTCAATGTCGATCTTCGCGCCGGTCTCCGCGCAGATTTTCTGGATCACCTTGCCGCCGGAGCCGATCACCTCGCGGATTTTATCGGTGTCAATTTTCATCTTAATCATCTTCGGCGCGCTCGCCGCCACCTCGGCACGCGGCTGGGAAATGACAGGGAGCATGATCTCGTCGAGAATCGCGAGGCGTGCGTCGCGGGTCGTCTCAAGCGCCTCGTGAATGATCGCGTGGCTCAGGCCGTCGTTTTTCAGGTCCATCTGGATGGCGGTAATCCCCTTCTTGGTGCCCGCCACCTTAAAGTCCATCTCACCGTGGAAGTCCTCCACGCCCTGAATGTCGATGAAGGTGGTAAAGCTGCCGTCGTCGTCCTGAATCAGACCGCAGGATATCCCCGCTACCGGCGCTGTGATGGGAACCCCCGCATCCATCAGGGCCAGCGTGGAGCCACAGATAGAGCCCTGCGAGGTGGAGCCGTTGGACGAGACTACCTCGGACACCACGCGGATGGCGTACGGGAATTCCTCCGTGCTCGGGAGCACCGGCTCCAGCGCACGCTCGGCGAGTGCGCCGTGCCCTTTCTCACGACGGTTTGTGGAGCGGGAGCCGCGCGCCTCACCCACAGAGAAGGACGGGAAATTATAGTGGTGCATATAGCGCCGCTCCTCCTCCTCCCAGATGGTATCGAGCTTCTGGCATGCCGCGAGGGTATTCAGGGTACAGACCGACAGCACCTGGGTCTGCCCTCGGGTAAAGAGCCCCGATCCGTGTACGCGCGGAAGCACGCCGACCTCCGCCGCGAGCGGACGAATCTCGTTTTTCGCCCGACCGTCCACGCGGTGCCCCTCAAGCAGCCATGCCTTGACAATCTTCTTTTGGAGCTTATAGGTAATCTCCTCCAGATACTTGTCCATCTCGGGATAGTCCTCTAAAAACTGCGCGTGCAAGTGGTCGATGAGCACGTTCCAGCGCGCTTCCCGCACATTTTTGTCGTCGGTATCCATGGCGGTCTTCGCCTCTTCTATGCCGAACGCTTCAATTTTATCAAACAGCTCCTGATCAAAGTCCGCATGGGGGTACTCAAACTTGGGCCTTCCAATCTCCGCCACGATCTGCTTGATGAGGGTAATCTGCTTTCTAATCTCCTCATGCGCTTTCACAATGCCGTCGTACATGATCTCATCGGGAATCTCCTTCGCGCCCGCCTCGATCATCACAACCTTCTCCTGCGTCGCGGCGACCGTGACGTCCATCAGGGACTCCTTTTTCTGCTGGCGGTTGGGGTTGAAGACGATTGCCCCATCCACATAGCCGACCTCCAGACAGCCGATCGGCCCGCCCCAGGGGATATCCGAATAGGAGAGGCAGGCGGAAACGCCGATCATGGCTGTCACCTCGGGCGAGCAGTCGTAATCCACACTCATCACGGTACAGGTCACCACAACGTCGTTGCGGAAATCATACGGGAACAGCGGACGGATGGGGCGGTCGATCAGCCGCGCCGCAAGCACCGCAGGCAGGGACGGCTGTCCTTCCCGGCGCAGGAAGGAGCCGGGAATCCGCCCGACCGCGTACAGCTTTTCTTCAAAATCCACCGAAAGCGGAAAAAAGTCCACGCCGTCACGCGGGCGCGGCGCGGCGGTCACCGCCAGGAGCACCGAGGTTTCGCCGTAGGTGACCATACAGGACGCGTTCGCGAGCTCCGCGAGCTTGCCGACCTCAATTTTCAGCGGGCGGCCGGCCAGATCCATTTCATACACTTTGTAATTGGGAAATACCTTTTGCTTGATGATGGTTGACATGATGTGTCCTCCTTTTTTAGTCGGCACACAGCAGAGTCTGAACCTCTTTAGCATTTGAATCCGCCTCATAACGTGCCGCATGGGACAGATTCAACTGCTAAAAACGGGAAAACTCCGGCGGATGCCGCTTTTTGACTAATGTGAAAGCAGGGTGACGCGGATTTCTTCCGCGTCACCCCGGTTTTCTCTTACTTACGAATACCCAGCTTGGCGATGACGGCACGGTAGCGCTCAACATCCTTTTTCATCAGATAGTCAAGCATCTTGCGGCGCTTACCAACCATCTTCAGCAGTCCGCGGCGGCTATGGTTATCATGCTTATGCACCTTCAGGTGCTCCGTCAGCTCGCGGATACGGGCGGTCAAAATGGCAATCTGCACCTCCGGAGAACCGGTATCGGTCTCATGGGTGCGGTTTGACGCAATCACCGCTGTCTTTTCGTCCTTACGAATCATTTGCGCTGTTCCACCTTTCTTTTTTCCGCATACCCAAAACTGCGTAACCGGTCGGTGCTGCCGGGAAACGAGGTAATGGGCGATAGAAGCCTGTCATTTGCAGACCTATGGTAGTTTATCACATTTCACTGTTCTTGTAAAGAAAATTTCACATTCTTTTTCAAAAATCATCCCTCCAGCTTCAGATCCCCTTCCCGTATCCAGCCCGCTCTGCGCCACACCTGGCCGAGCAGCCAGCACAGGACCGCGGGGAGGATAAAGGAAATCATCACTAAGCCCAGCCAGTCAAACGCGGTGACGGATATTTTCAGCCCATCGGCAATATCCTGAATCCAACCCGCGTAGACGCCGATCTGTCCCACAAGACCGCAGGTACCCATACCGGAGGACACGGCAGGGCCGTTCATCTCGAGATGAAAGACGCAGGTGGCAAGCGGTCCCGTAATCGCCGAGGTGATGATGGGAGGCAGCCAGATGCGCGGATTGCGCACGATGTTGCCAATCTGGAGCATGGATGTGCCGATCCCCTGCGCA
>JAJBUC010000099.1:0-3508 GCA_020860545.1 Oscillospiraceae bacterium
GCGATATGGCGGTCGGGCTGGGGCTGCTGTTTAACATCAAGCTGCCGTTTAACTTTGAGTCCCCGTACAAGGCCGTCAACTACGCGGATTTCTGGCGCAGGTGGAACATTACGATCTCGATGTTTTTTAACGAGCATATCTTCAAAAACATCTTCCACTTCGGCGACAAGCGTTGGAAGCTGATCGCCGCCACGCTCGCGACCTTCCTCGTCTCCGGCCTATGGCACGGCGCGGGCGGGCACTATATCATCTGGGGCCTTGCAAACGGCGTGCTGGTCTGCATCGCGATTATTATGACCATCAGGCGCAAAAAAGTCCCCGCGTGGCTCGGCTGGTTTTTCACCTTCCTGTTCACGCTCTTAACCCGCGTCCTGTTCGACAGCAACTCCATGTCGCAGGCGCTCGGCGTCTTCAAACGGATGGCGGATATCCGGCTGCTGTTTACAAGCGCGGGCGCGTTTTGGGGGCAGTGCGTCACTTACCTGCAGGGGAACGTCTGGGTTGTCGTTTTGATCATCGTCGGCGCGGCGATCTGCTTCTTTGCGCCGAACACCAAGCAGATAGCGGAGCGATTCGAGCCCAAATGGTACCACGCCGTGTTTGCAGGCGCGCTGTTTACGGTCTCGCTGTTCTTCATGGGACAGGTCTCCAACTTTCTGTATTTTCAGTTCTAGAGCGGAGGAATGCTTATGTCTGCCAAACGGTGGCTGTGTATCTTTGTCGTCAGCGCGATCGTCGTCGCGGCGCTTTTCTCCGGCTTTAACGCCCTGGTCGACCCCTTCGGCGGGTTTGGCGACAAGGTTCTGCACTGGTGGTCGTACGACATGACGCAAAATCCGCGTACAGCCAAAATCGGCTGGCTGGACGAACACCACGCCGACTACGATTCCTACATCATCGGCTCCTCCAAAACAAGCTCCATCCCGACGGAGCTGCTCAACGCGTACTACGACGCCGATTTTTACAATATCCTCATGTACGGCGGCGATATGTACGACTCGGAGATGACCGTCAAGTACATTCTGGCGCATTACGGCGCGAAAAACATTGTCATCAACATCTCCCTCTCGGAGCTGACGGCGTTCAACGCGGAGGACGACCCGATCAAGGGCAACCTGCACGCGAAGGTCGACGGCTCAAACCTGCCGGCATTCTACTGCAAATACCTCTTTGCGCACCCGCAGTATGCTGTCGACAAGCTCAAGGCCTATGCGCAGGACAGCTACCTCGTCAATGCCAACAAGGTCTTTGTGCCCGAGACCGGCGCGTACGACAAATCGCTGCGCGACGTCGAGCCGATTGGAAGCCTTGCGGATTACCTGGAAAAATACCCGGAATTTGAGGTGCGCAATCCGGCGGACGAAACGCTCCCCGCGGTGGAGGAGTGCCTTGCGTCCATCGCGCGCATGCAGCAGATGTGCGCGGAGGCGGGCGTTTCGGTCACCTTCCTCATCTCCCCGATGTACGACGGGGAGATGGATATCTACTGCAACGACGATCTGTTTGCATTTTTTGAGCAGCTCGCGGATATCACCGATTACTGGGATTTTTCCGGATACCACAGCGTCTCGTCCGAGCCGCGGTATTTTTACGACACCATGCACTACCGCAACAGCGTCGGCGGCATGATGCTTGCCAGAATGTTTCAGAATCCCGACGTCTACGTGCCGGATGATTTCGGCGTATACGTGACGCGGGAAACGGTCGCGGCGCACAATGCGGCCTATTGCGGCGGCACGGCGGCTGCGCTTGAAAATAATAATGATGTTGCACTTCCTGTTTTAATGTATCATAATGTCACTGAGACCTGTGAAAGCGTCTTCGACATCACGCCCGAGCTGTTCCGGGCGCAGATGACGGCCCTGCGGGACGGCGGATATCACGCCGTAACCTTTGCGCAGGTGCTCGCGTATGTGGAGCAGGGCACCCCCCTTCCCGAAAACCCCATCGTGATCTCCTTTGACGACGGGTATGAGGGGAACCTCACCCTCGCCGCGCCGATTCTGGAGGAACTCGGGATGTGTGCGGAGATCAACGTCATCGGCGTTTCCATCGGGAAGGACAGCTATAAGGACACGGGCGTCTCAATGGTGCCCCATTTCTCGCTGGAGGAGGCGCTCCCATGGGTGGAGCGCGGCGTCATAGAAATCGGAAGCCACAGCTATGACATGCATCAGGTCGCCGAGCGCGACGGCGCGGATTGCCGCGAGGGCGTCTATATGCTGGACGGCGAACGCGAGGACGACTATATCGCGGCCTTCCGCGCGGACACCCAAACGTCTGTAGAAGAAATCGAACGTACGCTTGGCACCGCCGTGACGGTTTACGCATATCCCTACGGGTTTTACACCGACCTCACGGAGGTCCTGCTCTCCGAGATGGGCATTTCAGTCACCCTCACCGTCGACGAGGGGATCAACACCGTTGTGGAGGGCCTGCCCCAGAGCCTGCGGGCCATGAAGCGGTGCAATATTTCGAGCGAAATTACCCCGGAAGAAATTGTAAATTATTTGAAAGGCATGAGCTGACATGATAGAAGAAAAGATCAGAGACTTTTTTATTGAAAAACACAAGGCGGACGGGCTGGCGGACGACACCGATCTGTTCAAGGGCGGCATTGTGGACTCGCTGTTCGCGTTTGAGATGGTGGTCTATCTTGAGGATACGTTTGGCGTACGCATACCGGATCAGGAAATTACAGAGAACAATTTCAGGACAATTCTCTCGATCGCCGCAATGATCCGGCGGATACAGGGAGTATAGCCGTGGGCGAACTGAAGACGATCAAATGCCTTGTCTGGGACCTCGACAACACGCTCTGGGACGGCACCCTGCTGGAGGATAACGCCGTCACGCTGCGCCCCGGTATCGCCGCTGTACTCGCCGAGCTCGACCGCCGCGGCATTCTCCTGTCGATTGCAAGCAAGAACGAGCCGGAGGACGCCATGCAAAAGCTCGCGGAATTTGGGCTGGCGCAGTACTTCCTCTGCCCCCAGATCGGCTGGGGCTCCAAGGCGGATTCGGTGGCGGAGATCGCGCGGCTACTGAATCTGGGCCTCGACACCTTTGCGCTGATCGACGACCAGCCCTTTGAGCGCGAGGAGGTCGCCTTCCACCATCCGTCGGTCAGGACCTACGACGCGGCGGAATACCGCACACTGCCCGACCTGCCCGCCTTCACGCCGCGGTTTATCACGGCGGACTCGCAGCTGCGGCGGCAGATGTATCAGGAGGATCTCCAGCGCAACGCGCAGGAGGCGCGGTTTGCCGGCAGCAAGGACGACTTTCTCCGCACGCTCGACATGCGCCTCTCCCTCGCCCCGGTGAAGGACGGCGACCTGGAGCGCGTGGAGGAGCTCACCATGCGCACAAGCCAGCTCAATTCCACCGGCGCAACCTACAGCTATGAGGAGCTCACCGCCTTCATCACGTCGCCGGAGCACCTGTTTCTGATCGCTGAGCTCACCGGGGAGGTGGGGGGGGGCGGGACGATGGGGGGGGGGAGGGG
>JAJBUC010000099.1:3518-12645 GCA_020860545.1 Oscillospiraceae bacterium
CGCGCACTGCCCCCGGCGCCACCGCCAGCTATGAGGCGCGCCCCGCCGTCATCCCGGCGCCGCAGCCCCTGGTTCTGATCGCGGAGCGCCCCGACAAGGGTGGCTCCGACGGCAAGAGCGGGCTGGTACTCGCCGAGCGGCAGGGCACGATACTGAAAATCCAGCTCCTGCTCATGTCCTGCCGCGTCATGACGCGCGGCATCGGGAGCGCGCTGCTCGGGTGGCTCATCAATTACGCGCAGGAAAACGGGCTCACCCTGCAGGCCGATTTCATCTCCACCGCGCGCAACCGGATCATGTACATCACCTATAAACTGATGCAATTTGAGGAGCGCAGCCGTGACGGCGACCGCTGCCTCCTGCAATATAACGGCGGCAGCAGAGACCTGCCCGATTACCTGAACATGCATGTCTCCATTTAACAGCGTAAGGGGGTCTTTCCTTGAAAACAGTCGTTCTGATACCGGCGCTTGATCCCAATGAGCAGCTGTGCAAGGTCGTGCAGGGCTGCATCAATCTGGGCCTCACGCGCATTGTGGTGGTCAACGACGGCAGTACATCGGACCATGACCCCCTGTTCGCCACGGCAGAGGCCCTCGGCGCGCACGTCCTGCGGCATGAAACAAACCGGGGGAAGGGCGCGGCCCTGAAAACCGGCATCCGGGGCGCGCTCGCGGCGTTCCCCGACATGAACGGCATCGTGACGGCGGACGCCGACGGGCAGCACGCGCCGGCGGATATCCTCTGCGTGGCGCAGGCCCTTGCGCAGCAATCGCAAGGGCTCGTGCTGGGCGCGCGGGATTTCCCCAAGGGGAGCACCCCCTCGCGCTCCCTCATGGGCAACCGCATTTCCTCGTGGCTGTTCTTTCTCATGACGGGTATGCGCTGCCGCGATACGCAGACGGGCCTGCGGGGCATTGCGCGCGCGCAGCTTGATCTGGCGCTCGACACCCCGGGCGAGCGCTATGAGTTTGAGATGAATTTTCTGGTGGAGGCCGCGCGCAAAAAACTGCCCATTACCATGATCCCCATTCAGACCATCTATTTTAACAAGAACGCGGCCTCGCATTTTCGCACCATACGCGACAGCGCGCTCATCTACCAGCGCCCGCTCAAGTACGCGGCGGTCGCGCTGGGGAGCTGCGTGGTGGATTTGGGCCTGTTTACCCTCCTCTCGCAGGTCGTGTTCAGCCGGACCTCGACGTATATTTGGACCGCCACTATCATTGCGCGCTGCGTGTCCGGGCTGTTTAACTTCCGCATGAATCAGATTTGGAGCTTTCAGCCGAAACAGCGCTCTGTGGCGCAGTTCTGGAAGTACCTCGTGCTGTTCTTTTCCGTGATGGTCGTCAGCGGCGCGGTGGTCAGCCGACTGCAGTTTTTGCCCCTCCCGCTGACGGTGGTCAAAGTCATTGTGGATGTTATTTTATTTTTCTTGAACTATCAGGTACAGCGCCGCTGGGTCTTTGCGGAAAAGCGCTGACCGCTGCCATCCAATGTACCCGTTTGGAAAGGGGGAATGCCGGGCATGAGTATACTGACGGTTTTGGCCTTGCTTTGCATCGTGTTTGTGCTGGCATGGCGCTTTCAGGACACCGTTTTGGGCATCCTCCCCTTTGTCCTTTGCAGCATGGGGCTACTCCTTTACATACTGGCCTTTTTCCGGCGGCTGTCCTGCATCGACTGGATTTTGCTCGTCGGCGGCATACTCGCGCTCTGCGTCCTTGTGCGCGCCATCCGGCGGCACGGCGTGGGCGCGTTTTTGACGGAGCTCCGGCGGCAGCTCTGCGACGGGCACCTCTGGGTCTGCGTGGCCGTCCTGCTCGTCATGTGCCTGCTGCTGCGCGGCGAGCAGCTGCTGGAGTGGGACGGGCTCAATTTTTGGGGCCCCGATACCAAAAGCCTCTTTTTTCAGGACGGCTTTGCGCCCAAGCACAGCAATGCCGCGTCCAATTTCGGCGATTATACCCCCATGGCACAGCTGCTCTTCTGGTGGTTTCCGCATCTGGCGGGTACATATAACGAGCAGTATATCTTCTTTGGCTATTATATCTTCGGCGCGCTTTTGCTTTTTTCCATCGCCGACCGCTTCCGGGTGGAGCAGGGCATCGGCAGGGTGCTCGTGCCTGTTGCTGCGTGCGTGTGCGCAGTCGTTCTGCCGGGCGTCGCCTGCACGGCATGGTTTCGCGCGATCTATGTCGACCCGCTGATGGCGATGCTGTTCGGCGCGGCGCTCAGTCTGATCGTCTGCCGCAGGGGGGCGCACCCCGTGCTTTGGAAGGGCAAGCTCTTCGTGTTGCTCACCTGCCTCACGCTTGTCAAATCCATCGGCGTGCTGTGGGCCATATTGGCGCTGGGCTTCTTCTGCCTGTGGTGGTGGAAGGAACGCAGGGAATACCGCTTTACACTCGCTTGCGCGGGTGGGATTGCGGCCTGCTATGTCAGCTGGTCGGTCTTTTGCAGCGTGATGGAGCGCGCGACCTACCTGACCACCGGCTTTTCTGCCGTCGCGGCGGAGCGGCTTGCGGAGCTGCGCGGCGGCGTATTTTTAAGCACCGGCAACAATTGGGGCTACATTACCTCCTATGCCAGGGCGTTTTTGCTCACGCCGATTCACCGGGAGGCCACCTTCGCCATTGACCTCACGCCCGCGATGCTGCTGGTGCTTCTGTTCGCCGGTGCCGCCGCGCTGTGGAAGTTCGGCTTTGTCCCCCGGCGCAAATTCCGGCGGCTGCTGCTCTTTATGGTCTTGACCATCGTCATCAACTACGCGGTGCTCCTGATCGGGCAGATGACCATGTTTTACGACGAGGTGCAGTATCTGGACCCCGTGAACGCCGTCACACTGATGACCCGCTACTGCGCGCCTGCCAACATGGGGCTGCTCATCCTGCTGTGCTCGTTTGCCTCCGGCCGCGCCGCCGAGGACGGCCAGCGCGTGCGTCTGCCCGCGCGGCGGGGCATCGTCGCGTCGGTATTGACGGCTGCCATCCTCTTCTCCTGCGGCGCTTATGCGGAGATGTGGCGGCGCTTCATCTACGACCCGCTCGACGAGAGCCGCATCGAAAAGCGCCTGCAGTTTACCGCGCTGTACGGCGATTTTCTCGACGCGGTACAGGCAGTGCCGTGGGACGAGGCGCAAAGCCGGGTGCTACTCTGTATCTTCGGGCAGGAGATGAACCCGATTGTCACCAACGCGGCGGCTCCGGTCTCCTTTCTGACGCTGACGCTCTCCGGGGACGTGGAGGCAGACCTGAGCGCAATCTCCAACGCGCGCGCTGTGGGGCATGAGCGGTATCTCTATGTAAGCGATTGCACGGAGCGCCTTGCCGAGGCCCTGTCGGCCTGTACGGCGGACGGGGAGGCGTTTGCGCGCAACGTGCTCTATGAGATCCTTCCGGGGGAAGACCTGCGGCTGGTGCGTGTGACGGCTTGAGTTGTTGCCCGGTCCCTTTGCGGTTGGGGTTCCCCTTGCCCTCTGCGGGCTTGTCCCTTATTTTCGCCTGCGCAGCGGGCGGCAGGGCTCCGCCCTGCACCCTTTACGGGGGACGGGGGAGGGCGGTGTACGGTTTTCGGGGGTTTGCATTGTCGAAAGCACTCAGGAGTGACAGCCGTACCGGCAAGGTTGCTGGAATTGGACCGAAACGTAGAAACCTGTGCGCCAATACGTCAATAAATTGTCATTTACCCTCTTGCAACCGCGCGTGGTTTGGGTTAAGATAGTGCCAATATGTGCGGGATGCGCTCCCGTCCGAGGGAAAGGTTAGATGATACGGTGAAGATTATCATTGTCGGGGACGGCAAGGTGGGCTTTACGCTTGCGGAGCATCTGTCGCAGGAGGATCACGATATTACCGTGATCGACTCCGACGACGACGCGCTGCGCAAGGCTGCGGAGGCGCTCGACGTACTCTGTGTGAAGGGAAACGGCGCGTCCATCAGTGCCCTGCGGGACTCCGGCGCAGAGCAGGCGGACGTGCTCATTGCCGCAACGAGCATGGACGAGGTAAATATGATCTCCTGCCTGACGGCCAAGCGGCTGGGTGCCGCCTGCGCCATCGCGCGGGTGCGCAACGTGGAGTACACCAAGGAGCTGCCGCTGCTGCAAAAGGAGCTGGAGATCGACCTTTTCATCAATCCAGAGCGGGAGACCGCCGGGGAGATTGCGCGCCTGCTGCGTTTCCCCGCCGCGGCGCGGCTTGAGACCTTTGGGAACGGCCAGGTGGAGCTGGTGGGCTTTCGCCTGCAAAAGGACGATTTTCTCTGCGGCAAGCCGCTTGCGCAGATGGACCCCAAGGTGCGCGCGCTGCCCCTGCTCTTCTGCGCGGCGGAGCGGGAGGACAAGGTCTTGATCCCCAACGGCGCGTTCATCCCGGAGGAGGACGACACCCTCTACGCCATCGGACAGCCCCACACCGTCCACCAGTTTTTTAAGGTGCTTGGCCGTTACTCCGCAAGGATCAAAGATGTGATTATCATCGGCGGCGGGCGCATCAGCCACTATCTCGCCACCATGCTGGACAATCTCGGCATGCATGTGAAGATTATTGAGCGGGATGAGGCGCGCTGCCGGACGCTGAGTGAAATGCTCCCCTTTGCCACGGTCATCTGCGGCGACGGAACCGACCAGGACCTGCTCGCCTCGGAGGATTTGGACGCGAGTGACGCCTTCATCACCCTGACCGACCGCGATGAGGACAACCTCATCATGGGGCTTTACGCCCTGCAAAAGCAGGTGCCCAAGGTCATCGCCAAATCCAACCGCGATACCTACGCCACCATCGCGCGGGAGGCGGGACTCGACAGCGTCGTCTCGCCCAAGCGCATCACCGCCTATCAGATTATCCATGTGGTGCGCGGGATGGACAACTCCAAGGGCAGCGTCATGAACGCCATGTACAAGATTGCCGACGGGCGCGCGGAGGCGATGGAGTTTGTCGCCAATGACACGACGGACAACCTCGGCGTCCCGCTCAAGGACCTGCATCTGAAAAAGCAGGTGCTGATCGCCACCATCATCCACAGGGGGAAGGTCATCATTCCGGAGGGTACAAGCGTCATTTCAGCGGGGGACAAGGTAATCGTCATCGCGCGCGACCCATCCATTTTGACACTAAACGACATTTTTGAGGATGTCTTCTCCGCCGTGCGGGAGGCGCTGCAATGAACTACCGGCTGGTATTTCGCATCACCGGCAGGACCCTGCTGATTGAGGCGGCAGCCATTCTGATCCCCCTCTTCGTAACGCTGTATTACCGTGAAGACCCGCGCCCGTTTCTCTATACCCTGCCCATCATGCTCCTCGCGGGGCTGGCGCTGGGCTTTATCAAAGGTGATCGGCACTTCTTCCCCCGCGAGGGGTTTTTGGCGGTGGGGCTGATCTGGATTCTGCTCGGCATTTTCGGCGCGTTCCCGTTTTACTTTTATGAGCTGCTCGTCACCGACTCGGGGCAGTTCCCTACCTTTATCGACTGCCTGTTTGAGTCGGTCTCCGGCTTTACCACCACCGGCGCGACCATTCTCACGGACATTGAGGCCCTACCAAAGGGGCTGCTGTTTTGGCGCTCTTTTTCCCAATATCTCGGCGGCATGGGGGTACTCGGCATGACCATCGCGCTGCTGCCGTCCATCGGCACGCGCACCCTCAACGTCATGCGCGCGGAGAGCACCGGCCCGGTCGTGAGCAAGCTGGTGCCCAAGGCGTCGCAGAGCGCGAAAATCCTCTACCTCTTCTATGGCGTGTTTACCGTCATCCCGCTGCTTCTCTACCGCCTGGCGGGGCTGGGCTGGTATGACAGCGTGGTGACCGCCCTCTCCACTGCCTCCACGGGGGGGTTTTCGGTCAAAAACCTCTCCATCGCGGGCTATGCAAATCCAGCGGTTGAGGTGATCACCACCGTCTTTATGATCATATGCGCGGTCAACTTTATGCTCTACTTCCTCATTATAACGAAAAAGTGGAAAGCGGCGCTCAAAAGTGATGAGCTTCGCTTTTTCCTCATTGTCATTGCCATTGCAAGCACCCTGCTTGCGCTGGATATTTATCCGCAGTTTTCGGGCGCGGGAGAGGCTGTGCGCCACGCGGTGTTTTCCGTCGCGTCGGTGATCTCAACCACCGGCTATGCGACGGTAGATTTTAACCTCCTGCCCCAGTTCGCCTGCATCATCCTTGTTGCGCTCATGTTCTGCGGCGCGTGCGCGGGCTCCACCGGCGGCGGCATCAAATGCGCCCGCCTGCTGCTGATCTTCAAATGCATCCGGCGGGAGCTCCGGCAGATCATCCACCCGCGCACCGTCAACGTCGTGCGGCTCGACGGAAAGGTGGTGGAAGAGAGCTCCCTGCGCTCCGTGCTGATCTTCTTTGCGGCGTATATCGTCATCAGCCTGTGCGCCATTCTGCTGGTCGCCCTCGACAACCTCCCCTTTGTCACCACCGCCACCGCCGTCATCTCGAGCATGGGCAACGTCGGCCCGGGGCTCGACGCCGTGGGGCCGATGGGCAGCTTCGCCGTCTTCTCCCCCCTCTCTAAGCTGGTGTTGTCCGCATGCATGATCATGGGCCGCTTAGAGATCTTCCCAATCCTGATTCTGTTCAGTCGAAATGCATGGAAAAGGACCTAGTTTTTTGGTTATAACGTCAAAAGAGAAAATTCTTCCAGACCACAGGCAAGAATTGCTTGCAAATATAACAGGGTATGCGCTAAAATAGTACTGTTGCATTTTGAGAGGAGCGTGTGTTGGCGCTTCTCAAAACAAAGGAGTTGGGAAAACAATGTTTCTTTTGCAAAATTTCTTCTGGATCGGGTTGGTTGGCGGTGTCGTTGCGCTGCTCTTTGCCGTCATCCAAAGCCGCAAGGTGCTCAAATTTTCAGAGGGCACCGACCTTATGAAGAAGATTGCCGCCTCTATCCGGCAGGGCGCAAACGCATACCTCAGGCGTCAGTATTCGACAGTAGCGACAATCTTTGTGGTCATATTTGTGATTCTGCTGGTCCTGCGTTTACTGAATATGATCGACAGCTGGTTTGTGCCGTTCGCATTTTTGACCGGCGGTATTTACTCAGGGCTTGCCGGGTTCATCGGCATGCGGATTGCGACCTCCGCAAACGCACGCACCGCGCACGCGGCGCATGAGAGCCTCAACCGCGGGCTGAACGTGGCCTTCTCCTCCGGCGCGGTCATGGGCTTTACCGTGGTCGGGCTCGGCCTCATTGACGTGAGTATCTGGTTCCACATCCTGCGCTATGTCGCCCACTATGACGCGCCGCAGATCGCGTCGACCATGGTTATGTTCGGCATGGGCGCTTCCTTTATGGCGCTCTTTGCCCGTGTGGGCGGCGGCATCTTCACCAAGGCCGCCGACGTGGGTGCCGACCTTGTCGGCAAGGTAGAGGCGGGCATCCCGGAGGACGACCCCCGCAACCCCGCAACCATCGCCGATAACGTCGGCGACAACGTCGGCGATGTCGCCGGCATGGGCGCCGACCTCTATGAGTCCTATGTCGGCTCCATCCTCGCAACCTTCGCGCTCGGCGCTGTGGCGTACGGCGGCACAGGCGACCCCAACAAGGTCTGGGCCGCAATGTTCCTGCCCCTTGTTATCGCCGTTGTGGGCATGGTCTGTTCCCTGATCGGGACCTTTCTGGTGCGCACCAAAGAGAACGCTTCCCAGCGCTCCCTGCTCGCCACCCTGCGCAAGGGGACCTATACCTCAGCCGTTATTCTGGCGATTGCCGCAGCCCCCATCACCTATTTCGTCATCGGAAGCTGGGGTGTCTATATCGCGATTCTGGCAGGGCTCATCGCGGGCTGCCTGATCGGCTACTTCACCGAGTATTATACCTCCGACACCTATAAGCCCACCAAGCAGCTCGCCGAGTCCACCAAGACCGGCGCTGCAACCACCATCATCGGCGGTATGTCCCTCGGCATGCTCTCCACCGCGGCACCCATCATTATCATCGGCGCTGCGATTATCGTGGCGTTCCTCGCCGCGGGCGGCAGCCTTGCCACCGGCACGGCTGCTTACTCGCTCTCCTTCAGCAACGGACTCTACGGCATCGGCATCGCGGCGGTCGGCATGCTCTCCACCCTCGGCATTACCCTTGCCACCGACGCGTACGGCCCTGTGGCCGATAACGCGGGCGGCATCGCCGAGATGGCGGGCCTCGGCGAAGAGGTGCGCAAGCGTACCGACGCCCTCGACTCCCTCGGCAACACCACGGCGGCCACGGGCAAAGGCTTCGCCATCGGTTCCGCCGCCCTCACCGCACTCGCGTTGCTCGTGTCCTATGTGAATGTGGTGGAGGGGAAGACCGGCGCGATGGACCTCTCCATTACGAACCCGGCCGTGCTGGTCGGCATCTTCGTCGGCGCGATGCTCACATTTGTCTTTGCCGCGCTCACCATGAGCGGCGTGCAACGCGCGGCGCAGTCCATCGTGCTGGAGGTGCGCCGCCAGTTCCGCGAGATCAAGGGCATTATGGAGGGGGAGAAAGACCCCGACTACGCCGCGTGCGTGGACCTGTGTACCCGCGGCGCGCTGCATGAGATGGTACTGCCCGCCCTGCTTGCCATCATCGTCCCCATCGTCGTGGGTATCATCCTCGGCGTGGAGGCCGTGGTCGGACTGCTCGGCGGCGTGACGGTCACCGGCTTTGCGATGGCTGTGTTTATGGCAAACGCGGGCGGCGCGTGGGACAACGCCAAGAAGTATATTGAAAGCGGCCAGCTCGGCGGCAAGGGCTCCGAGTGCCACAAGGCCGCCGTCATCGGCGACACCGTCGGCGACCCTTTCAAAGATACCTCCGGCCCCGCCCTCAATATTCTCATCAAGCTCTGCTCCACCGTGTCCATTGTATTTTCCGGTCTGGTGGTCGCGATTCACATTCTGTAATGATATAATGCAAAAAAGACAAAGTGGTTGAAATCAAACGATTTCAACCACTTTGTCTTCCGTCTGAGGAGCAGCATGATGCTGCTCCTTTTGGTACGTGCAGATCTATTTACCAGACTCTATTTCCGCGCGGTGGATTGCAGACAAAACAGCTGCAGGGGCTACAGACACAATACCAACAGATGTTGCTTTGCTCCGGCGTCCACTGGGCATAGAGAATCAGGTCCCCGG
>JAJBUC010000099.1:12745-42746 GCA_020860545.1 Oscillospiraceae bacterium
CCGGCGTCCACTGGGCATAGAGAATCAGGTCCCCGGCAATGACGGTGCTCTCCCCCGGCTGGTATTCTGTCCCACTGCCGTCCGGCCGGGTGTTCCATCCGATGAAGGTATAGCCCGGGCGGGTGATGCCAATCGCATCGGGCGCGCGCACCGTATACATTGTACCGCCGGGAATGCCCGTGTCGGCGTAACTGCCTGTGCCGCCGTTGGCGTCATAGACCACATCATAAGGACCCTCTGTGGGCGTCCACTGTGCATAGAGTGTCAGGCCCTGCGTGAGGACAACGGTGTCCCCCGGCTCGTAATAGGTCCCGCTGCCGTCCGGTTCTGTATTCCATCCCACAAAGATATAGCCCGCCCGGCTGATGCCGGTCGCCTCCGGGGAAAGCAGGGTGCCTGCCATGTCATAGGGAAACTCCTGGGTGTATGGCCCGCCGGTACCTCCGTTGGCCAGGTATGTCACAGTAACAGTCAAAACCTCGCCGCCTGTAAAATTGATGTCGTAGTTATTCAGGGGATGAAAGCTGATGCTGGTACTGGCAAAGCCTATATTGGGATAGATGAGCGCTGCGTCCGCCGGAGGGGTATAGGCCAGAGAGGCGGTGTTGCCGCTGAATATCGTATCGGCTGCTGTAAACAGATTGGAGTAGGTTGTGCTCTGCGTATCAATGCCGCCGCCATCTCCGCCGATCGCGCTGTTATCCACAATTGAGGTGGCACCGTCAGCCGTAAACGTGGCGGCATCGGTGACGTAGGCCCCGCCGCCCGAAACAGCGGCGGTATTCCCGCCAATCGTGCCGCCGGTAATGTTTGTCGTTCCGGCATCGTAGATCCCCCCGCCGTAATCGGCTGTGTTTCCACGCACACTTCCCCCGCCGTCCATGATCATTGTGCCGGTGACGTAGATATACACGCCGCCGCCATAGCCCACCCCGTAGTTGGCTGTGTTATTGGTAATGGTGCCGTTCTCCATGCGAAAGGTGCTGTTGTCCACGTAGACCCCTCCGCCGTAGTTCACCTCTACCATCACCCCCGGCGTTGCTCTGACGCTGATGGCATTGCCGCTGATTGCACCGCCCGACATGGTCAAGTCCGCGGAATTCAAAAGGGCAATCCCGCCGCCCCGGAGATAATTTGCGTCTGCGTTTAATGCAAAGTTGATGGTGTTTCCCGTGATGCTCCCGCCGCTTATGGTAAATATTCCCTCCGCGTACACGCCGCCGCCGAAGGCATTGTAGATCGCAATGACAGAATCGGTATACGCTGTGTTGCCGCTGATCTCTCCCCCCTCCATGATGAACATGCTGATGGAGCATACTCCGCCGCCATAAGCGTAGAATATGGAGGTTGTGTTGCTGCTGTCCCCGGTTATGGTATTGCCGTCAATCCGCGCCGTGCCGCGCATGATAAATTCGCCGTCATTATACACGCCGCCGCCATAGCCATAGCTGGAGTTCACCTGATTCCCCGTGTTGCCCATGGCAAAATTGCCGGTGATGGCACCGCCCTCCATGAGGAAGGTACCACTGTTGCTCACACCGCCGCCATAGGCATAGCCGTAGTCACCGCTGCTGATGTCAATGCTGCCGACGGCGCGATTGCTGCCGATGGTACCGCCGGTCATTTGCACGTTGCCGGTGTTGAACACGCCGCCGCCGAATGCCAGCCCCTGGGCGGATCGATTGATGGACTGATTTCCAGTGATTTCTGACGTGCCGCTTATGGTGAACGTACCACCGTTGTATATCCCGCCGCCAAAGCAGGCGAAATTGAGGGGGATGGCGGCTGTATTGTCCCGGACTGCGCCGCCGTCGAGATGGAACGTTGCACCCACATTGACATAGATGCCGCCGCCATTGATGTTGACGCAGCTTGTAACGACGGATCCATCCGTCATGGTGAGCACACCGCCCGTCCGGATTTCTATGCCGCCTTTCGACGTGATGTCACTGGCTGTGATACCTCCGCTCACAATCAGGTCATGTAAAATCAGCTCTCCATACACCAAAAAATGGCGATAGCTCAGATCGGTCGCCGTCATCGTCCATAGCGTGCCTGCGGTGGACTGAATGGTGATCGAGCGGCCCGCCGGGATGGTGACTACCCCAATCACATCCATATCACTGGATAGTTCAATGATATCGCCGGACGCGGCGCTGCTGATTGCCGCCTGCAAGACCGCGCTGTTACTGTCCGCCGGGAGTATGATCGTCGCGGCGCGAGGGGAAATTGCCATAGTACTCACCCTTTTCATGTGATCGCTCATGCCTATCATATGCCAAAGCGGGCGCAACCGTGTGATAAGGGCACTCAGGTATATTGCAGGAGGGAGCAGCCTATGCGTTTAAGATATTCATTACATTTATGGCAGTGGGGAATCCTGCATGGTAATTTGTTCCTTTATAATAGTTGCCCCCTGATGTAGTCCCACTTTCCTACATCAGGGGGCTTCTTGTCTGTTGCGATAGAACTGGAGAAAGGACGCTCCGGCTTATCTGCGCGGAGAGACAGGGCGAGCCGTCAGACGCCCTGGTGCAACGCTGATTTGGCTCGGCGGCGTGAAGCGCTGTCGATGCCGATCTCGGCCCGGTATTTCGCTACGGTGCGCCGGGAGATGTGTATGTTTTTCGTGTTCAGCGCTTGGCAAAGGCTCTCGTCAGATAGCGGGTGCTGTGCATCCTCCGACCGGATGAATTCCTGTATCATGTGCTTGACCAGCACTGCGGAAATGGGTGCGCCCTGTTCCCGCCCAATTCCGGCGGTAAACAGGCGTTTGAGCTCCACGGTGCCGCCCATATATTTGATGTATTTGCCCTGCACCGCCCTGCTCACAGTGGAAACATTCATATCAAGCGTCGTGGCCAGCATCTCCATCGTCATGGGGACAAGGGCTGCACCATCGGAAAAAATTGCGGCTGCATCAAGACAATCTGTGTGAGAATGCGGGTAAAGGTATCCTCGCGCTTCTCTACCGCCCGGATAAACTGCCGGGCGTCGGATAGATTGCGCTGTAGATAGTCCCGCACCTGCACCTCGCCGGACGCCTCCATCATATCCACATACTGCGCATTGAGTTTAAGGGTAGGCAGCAGCCTGCGGTTGTAGACGACTGTAAAGCCGGTCTCCGTCTTTTCCACCGTGGCATCCGGAATGATGGTACCCCGCGCCTCACCGGTGTAGTAGCCGCGGGAGGGGATCGGATGCAGGGCGCGCACTTGCGCGCAGACGGCCAGCGTCTGCGCGCGGTCGAGCCCCAGCAAGCGGGCGATCCCAGCAATATTCCCGTCGGCCAGCAGCGGCAGCCCATCCTTCACAAGGCGGATGGTATACGCGTTAAAGTGGCTGCCTCGCATGAGCTGGAGGAGCAGGCACTCTTCCAGAGAGCGGGCGCCTACTCCGGCAGGCTCCAGCGCTTGAATGAAATAGAGCGCCTGCGTCACATCAAAGCTTTTACAGCAAAGTTCCTTTGCTACTTCCTCCGGTGCGTCAGTAAAATAGCCCCGGCGGTCCAGACAAGCAATGAGGTACCTGCACAGCCAGGCAAAGGCATCGTCTACCTCCACCGCACCCACCTGCTCGTTGAGCAGCTCGGTAAAGGACGTCTCAGCGGTACCGGCGGCAAAATAGGCATCCTCTCCGGCGGCACCAGCTGACCAGATGTCATTGCGCAGTGCCTGCACAGACAGAACCTCCTCCGTGTCCTGTCCCTCGGCGGGTATCTCTGGCCCCGTTTCCGCCGCTTCGGACGGCTGGGCGCTGTCCTCCAGCTCCAGCAACGGGTTATCATAGGATTTTTGGATCATGACTTCGCGCAATTGCTGTATTGGCAGGCGGAGTATCTCCAGCGACTGTAGCATATCGGCATTCAGGCTGAGCTGCTGACGTAGCACCTGCTTGTTGCCGAGTTTCATATCCAGTTGCATGACTGCTCCCTCCTCTACTGGTGGATGCTATACACAAGATGTAAGCGGGAAAGCAGCATATGTTCTTTCCCCCTTTATTATAGCACACCGGCACAGCCCTGTCTCCATGCAATTTCATCCCATGCGCCGCGGTATACATAGTTACAATTCGTGTGCTTTTTCGGCCTGTATGTCCCGGTTATACCGTCCGTCCTTGACGTTACAGATAAGGAATATATTAAATATAGCGACACAGGCCAGAAAGAGATAACTCATGCGCAGCCCACCGGTGAGCAGCAGGACCGTTCCGTTGACCAGCCCGCTCATGCAGGTCAGCGCGCCTTGGATGGGGAAGATGACGCTGTTGACCTTGGAAAAGCCGTGGCGGCCAAAGACAGAGGTGGGGAGGCTAGTTGTAAAGTTTGCTGAGCCGCCAATGCCAATGGCAATCATAAACAGGGATAGATATACAAGCGGCATAATCTCCGTCGCATTAAGCAGCAGCGCCGCAGCGTACCAGATCGCAAAGCCGACCATACTGCGTTTCGTGCCGAATCTGGAATCGAACACACCGATGAGCCACGAGCCGAATACGCCAACCAGCGCGCGCACAGTCATGGTGGACACGGCGCGCCCCTCGGAAAATCCCAATTCAATATTACGCGAAACCAGTTGGGTCATGACGCCTGCCGAGCAGATTTGGAAGAGTCCCGTTGTAATACCGCACAGCCATACCTCCCGCGTCTTGAGCAGCTTTTTGGTGGTCCAGCCGCCACTTTCATCCTCAATTTCCGTCTCATATTCCGCATTATAGACCTCAGCCGGGACATTGTCGGGGTATTGTCCCCGTTCCTGTGGGGTATTGCGGATAAACAGAAGGCCCATAACACCGAGAACCGCTGTTGCAATGGTAATGCAGAGCGTGCCGTTGCCAACGCCAAAGGAATTGATGAGCCAGCCGATGAGGGGGACATAAAACGCGGAGGCGAGATTGTGCCCCATTGTCGTATACCCCATAACAATGCCTTTTTTCTTTGGAAACCACTGTGCCACCAGCGCGCCGCCTGCAATGTAGCCTGCCGACATGCTGCCGCTGACTACCATACACATGCCAACCGTGTACATCGTCAGACTGAGAGATTGGCCAACAATGGTGTAGCCAACGGCCGCAAGGATGAGCAGCAGCGCGGAGGTCTTGCGCGCGCCCAGCTTTCGGTTCATCTGCGCAAAAAGGATAAATAAAATAATGCCAATGAGTCCGGCGACGGTATTCATGGTCAGCACAAGGCCACGGTCTATACCCAGTTTGACTGCCACTGCGGGGGCAGTATAGTTTGCGCCGTCGTTGACCATACCAATATGGAACCAGAACATAAGCATGCAATAGAGGATGATGCCCCATCCGGCGCGCCCGAAGTGGGAAATACTTACTTTCTGTTTGTTTGACATTGCGACTGGCCTCCCATTTCCGTTTCCTCGCTCCTATTTTGGGGGTAAGTAGAGGACAACAAGCATTTGTGTGGACTCGATACCGGTGTTTGTGACCTCCCGCTCGGTATCAGGGCCGAAGTGGATGGAATCGCCCTTTTTCAGCAGATACTCCTGTCCGTCAATATACACGGTCATTTCGCCCTCAATAATGTAGTAAATGCTCTCCATGGGGTTAGAGCCCCGCTCTACGCCACCTGCAGGCAGAAAATGGGTCAAGCCGCAGGTGAGCATGCCGTCATTTACATCCTTCGGATCATGCAGGCGGGTGGTGCGGCAGTCAACATGGCGCGCAGCAGTATAGGTATACGCCTCGTTCGCCTTTGTTACCTTATAACTCATTACAGTTTCATCCTTTCGTATTATGTATGTTTTCCGCTGTATTACACTAAATGACGCAGGCGCTGCCGCCATCGGGATAGATGACCTGCCCGGTGACAAAGTCGGATGCGGCGGAAGCGAGAAATACTGCAGGACCGATATTGTCTTCTGTCACCCCGATGCGTCCCATCGGGATGTTGCGCAGGAGATTTGGCTTGAGCTGTGGATTCTGCGCAAATACCTTTTCCATCATAGGTGTGTCGGTAATAACCGGGCCAATGGCATTTACCTGCACATTGTACTGCGCCCACTCGGCCGCAAGTCCCTTTGTAAGCATATCCACCGCGCCCTTGGTGGCACCGTAGCCGGTGTTCCCGCCACCGCCAATGACTGCGCGGATGCCTCGAATGGAGGAGACGTTGATAATTTTCCCGCTGCGCTTAGCCACCATAATGCGGCCAAATTCCCGGCAGGAGAGCATCATGCTGCGCACATTGACAGCAAACATCTCGTCCCATGTCTCCGTCGGCATCTCCACAGTGGGGGATTTTATGTTGACGCCCTGGGAGTTGACCAGAATATCAATGGTGCCAAATTTCGCCATGCACGCGTCAGCCAGCGCTTTGATGGAGGTTTCATCGGAGGCATCCGCCGCAATGCAGGAAACCGCTTTCCCTGTCGCCTGCGCAATTTCGGCGGCTGCTTCCTCAAGCGTCCGCTCATTCCGGCTGGAAATCACTACTTCCGCGCCGTAGCTCACCAGCCCCGTGGCGATCGCTTTACCAATCCCGCCGCCGCCGCCAATGACAACGGCCTTCTTCCCTGTGAGATCAAATAGATTTGTCATGGATATCACCCTTTCTTGCTCCGTTTTGTTTTCTGCGCAAAAAGCGCCTTACATCTATAGTAACAGCAAATCCCATGCCAACGCCGCTGTCTGCGTGAAAAATATTCTTCTTATCAAAAAAGCTGCTATAGACTGCGTTTGCAGGGCCGAAAAAAGAAGCGTGCGATTGTGAACACATTGCAGGCTATGGCATCTGAGTCCGAATCGGTTCAGAATAACAAACCATTTCACTCAATGACCAAAAAATACTTGTATACCACGGGGAAACACAAACCGGTTCAAGCTTGCCTATCTGAACCGATTTTGATATAATAGGAGCAACAGGAAGGAGCGTGGCGGCTATGATGGCTGAAAAGAAGAGTTACCCCAGCATCATACAGGAAAATTTAGAGCTGTATAAGCGCGGCCAAATGCAGGTGCTCGAGATGGGCGATAATGTCGCGGATGGCGTCATTGTCGCGGATGAAAACGGCTACATCCTCGGTGCCAACGCACTTGTGTGCGCTTGGATGAAGGTGCCGGAGGAGGTGCTGCTCCATCAGCCCATCACCATTTTGCAGGGGCAGATTACCGATGCCATTCGCATTACGCTGGCCGAGCGCAAAACAGCGACCGCAGTATTTTGGCAGGATATCACCCAGAAACAGATACTCCTCACCAGCTCCCCGTTTTTTGACCGCAAAGGGCGCTTTTTATGTGTGGTGGCGGTGCTTCGGGATCTATCAGATATCCTGGAGCTGAGCAGCCAGCTTCGCATCCTGGACAACGAGCGAAACCAGACCCAAACTGAGTTGGCCGCGCTCAAAAACAAATATATCTCCAACGCCCTCGTCGGGGACAGCCGGGTGATGCTCCAGCTCAAAAGCGCCATCGCGCAGGTGGCAAAAACAACCGCCACGGTGCTCATTCAGGGCGAGACCGGTACGGGCAAGGAGATCGCCGCGCGTGAGCTGCATAAGCAGTCCGAGCGCGCGGGCAGGCCTTTTGTCACCGTGAACTGTGCCGCCATTCCCGAAAGCCTGTTGGAATCGGAGCTGTTCGGTTACGCACGGGGGGCGTTCACCGGTGCCTCTGCAAAGGACAAGCGGGGACTGTTTGAAGAGGCGAATGGGGGCACCCTCCTGCTTGACGAAATTGGCGATATGCCCGTCCAGCTGCAGACCAAGCTCTTGCGCGTTTTGCAAGAGCGCGAGATCCTGCGGGTGGGCGCCACCAAGCCCATCAAAATCGACGTGCGCTTTTTGGCTGCCACACATCAGGATATTGAGGCGATGGTCAGTGAAAAACGCTTTCGCCAGGACCTCTATTATCGGCTCAATGCTGTGAATATCGTTATGCCGCCGCTGCGCGAACGCAAGGACGACATTGGCCTGCTCACCGACAGCATTTTGACCAAGATGAACCGAAAGTATGATAAAAATTGCACCCTCGACATCCGTGCGCTCTTCGCCCTTGAACATCACGACTGGCCGGGAAATGTGCGGGAGCTGGAAAATGTCATAGAGCGTTTGGTGCTGTTTGGGAAGGACACGATCCCCGCGGAGCAGGTTTACTCGATTATTAACGTGACAAAAAAGCATTTTCCATATGACAATCGGATATCTATGACGGAGTCGTCTCTCAAGGCACAGGTGGAGGAGCTGGAGCGGACGAAAATTGTGGAGGCCCTATCCATCTATAAAACGACCAGAAAGGCGGCGGCGGCGCTCGGCATGAGCCAGTCGGGCATGATGCGCAAAATAAAAGCCCTCGACATTCAAAATTGGAAGCAGGGCTGAGGGATGCGCGGCGCGCACTGTAAAATAACGCGTATTGTAAGACGCGGCAACCACCCTGAAAAAAGTGTGGCTGCCGCGTCTTTTGCGTACAACGTATCTGAGTCGTTATGATATCGGACTATTTGCCCTTCGCTGCCAGCCAGTCTTTGTTGAATCTGTGATCCTGCACAAAGTTGATGACCACACAGGTGAGCAGGGAGATGACCGCCAAAATGATGTAGGTGTACCGGAGATTGCCGCCTGTTACATTCGACACGATCCCGTTGACCAGAAAGGCCAGGGAAGACACGGCCCCCTGGATGGGGAAGACGACGGAGTTGACCTTGCTAAACCCCTGGCGGCCGAATACCGACGTTGTGAGCGAGGTGGTAAAGTTGGCCGATCCGCCGATGGACATACCGATCATGAAGATAGACACGTAGACCAGGGGTGTGATCTCTGTGGCGTTGGCCAGAAGGGCCAGGAAATACCAGACGCCGAAGAGCATCATACACTTTTTCGTGCCGATCCGGTCATCCAACAGGCCCACCAGCCAGGAGCCCACCAAGCCGATGCAGGCCACCACCGTCACGATGGACAGGGCCTGCGCGTTGGAGAAGCCGAGCTGCATGTTGCGGATGACCAGCTGGGAGACAACGGCCACCGTACAAATTTGAAACATCCCTGTGGAGATGGCCACCAGCCAGGTCTCCTTTGTTTTCAGCAGCTTGCCGACCGTCCAGCCCCCGTCGTCGTCCCCATCCGCCTGGGTGTAGTACTCCGTCTGGTACACCTGGTCGGAAACGTTGTCGGGGTTGAGCCCCCGGCTCTGGGGGTTGTTGCGGATAAAGATCAGGCCCAAAACGCCCAGTGCCACCGCGAAGATGGCGATGGGAATGACGCCCGTGCTGATGCCGAAATGCGCAACCAGAAGGCTGAGCACCGGTACGTACACCGCCGACGCCTGATTGGTGCCCATGGTGGCGTAGCCCATGACGACGCCCTGTTTCGTGGGAATCCACTGGGTGACCAAGGCACCGCCCGCGATAAAGGCGGCTGACATGATACTGCCCACCACAAAGCTCATACAGATCGTATACATAACCAGATTGACCGAGTTACACACGGCAAAATAGGCGATACCCGCGATGATGGTGAGGCAGCCGGCTGTGATTCTCGGGCCGATCTTCCGGTTGATCTGTCCAATAATAATAAAGAAAATGATGCCGGCAACACCCGCGATGGAGTTCAGGTTGAGTATGGTGCCTGACTGCACGCCGAATTTTTCGGACAGAGCGGGGGCGGTGACGTTTGAGCCGCTGTTCGCCATACCTGCATACAGGAAGAACATGAGCAGGCAGAAGATGATGATGAGCCACCCGTGGAGTCCAAAGTTGACGACAGAATACTTGTTGCCGGTATCCTCGTTTTTCCTGCGCATGGATGATTCGCCTCCCTTATCGTTCATTTTCGTGGTCAGCCGGGAACCGCGAGCTGGTTGACCGCGTTATCGCAGAACAGCTGGCTGCGTTCCACCTGCGTCATGGGGACATGATCCAGGAAGGTCATCATATCATCGGCCACCTCAAAGGGGTAATCACTGCCGAAGAGCATACGGTCGATCCCAAGCACGGCCTTGGTACAGGCGAACGCCTCGGCCGACATGTTGCCGCTGGTGGTGACCCAGATATTTTTCTTAAAGTAGTAGCTGACATCGTGCTCGCAGCGTATTTTATCACTTTTGACAAATCTTGTTCGGTTGTCGATCCGCTCCAGCAGGAAGGGCAAGCCCTCGCCCAGATGGCCCAGAACCACCTTCAGATTGGGAATTTCATCAAACAGGCCGGACAGGATCATACGCATCAGCGTGGTCATCGTGTCCACCGTAAAGCCCAAGCTGGGACCGGCAAAGGCGAAGCCAAGGCCCTCCATCCGCGCCGTCTCCGGCAGCTGAGGATGTAAGTAGACATAGACGCCCAGATCCGCCGCGGTCTGGAACAGGGGGCGGTACTGAGGCTGATCCGGCGCGGTAGGGCCGTAGTTGGAGTGGGTGTGCCACGCCACAAAGCCAAGCTCTTTCACGCACCGCTCCAGCTCGGCGCAGGCCGTCTCCACCGTCTTGACCGGCAGAATGGCACTGCCGGAAAAGCGGTCCGGGTGCGCTCGGATTAAGGCCGCAATGGCGTCATTGGTTGCCCGGCATACCTGAATACTCACCTCCGGGTCCAGCTGTTCCGGCCCGGAGGACGAACTGAGCACCGCCCGGTCAATCCCCACCCGGTCATACACCGCAAGCCGCTGCTGGCTCACATCCAACAAAACGTCCAACAGCTTCCCCTGCGGCATGGGGATATCATGGGTCCAGTGGATGATGTCGGCCGCCCTGTCGTAATAGGGCGGCTCCTTCCGTGCCGCAAGTGCCTCTATCAGGCTTTGATCGTAAAAGTGGTTCTCCAGATCAATGCGTCTCATGATGCGTTCCTCCTATCTAAAAAATAATTTTCTATTGCCTGTTTCTTGCGTGGTAGTCAATGAGATACTCTCTGAGCCTGGTGTTTGACGCTTCTATCTGCTCCGGCGTCCACTCCTGGAATCCCTTTCCTGTTTGAAATCCCAAATCGCCCCGGTCAAGCATCTCCTGAAGCAGCGGCGACGGTTCATGGGTGTCCTCCAGATACTTGAAAATGTAGCTGTGTATGTTGTAGGCGAGTTGAATGCCCGTCATGTCCGCGTTTTCCATCGGGCCCAAAATCGGCCAGCGCAGGCCGGGGCCAAAGCGTATCGCCTCGTCCACGGTTGCGGCATCGGCGATTCCATGTTCGACCATGGAAAAAGCCTCACGCCAGACTGCGTGCTGGATGCGGTTTGCCACAAAGCCGGGGACGTCCTTTTTACAGTAAATCGGGTGCTTGCCCACCTTTTTGAGCAGCGCAATGGTGTCCTGCATCACGTCCTCGCTTGTGTATTCTGATTTCACGACCTCGACCAGCGGGATCAGGTGCCCGGGATTCCAGAAATGCGCGCCGACAACCCGCGCTCTGTTTCTGCACTTTTCAGATATTTCGGTAATGCTCATAACCGATGTATTGGTCGCGAGAATGGTGTCCTCGCGGCAATAGCCCTCGATTTCCTGAAACAGGTTTTGCTTTGTCTCCATCACCTCCGGCCAGCACTCGATGATAAAATCCGCGTTTTCCGTGGCCTTTTTCAGATCTGTTTCAAAGCTGATATTTGCCAGAATCGCCTTTTTTTCTTCCTCTGTCGCGGCGCCCCGGGATATCATGATGTCGAGATTTTTCTCTATGGGCGCATAGCGGTCTGCAGCCAATTGTCTTGTTCGGAGTATCACGCCGATATCCGGCGAGGAAGCAAACACCTGTGCAAGCGCGTTGCCCATAAGACCCGCGCCGATGATCGTTACATTTTGAATGGTTCGCATATGATCCGCTCCTATCCTGAATGATCCATACATGAATTTCCTCTGGGGACAGCCTTACATCAACTCCAATATGGTTGCCATGGACGGTCCGCCGCCAACACACAGGGAGGCCAGACCATACCGGCAGCCAAGTCTGCGCATCTGGAAGGCAAGCGAGACCAGAATTCTCGCGCCAGTGCAGCCAACCGGGTGCCCCAGTCCCACGCCGGAGCCGTTCATGTTCACCTTGTCCATATCCAGCTTCAGCACGCGGTTACAGGCGATAAACTGTGCGGCAAACGCTTCGTTTATTTCAAAGCAGCCGATATCATCCTTTTGCAGGCCCGCCTGCTCCAGCGCCTTTTGGACGGAATATACGGGGCCAATTCCCATCACCTCCGCCTCCACACCTGCGTTTGCAATGGTGACAACCCGCGCCATCGGCTTGCAGCCCAGTTTTGCTGCGGTGGTTCCACTTGCCAGCACAAGCGCGGCAGCGCCATCGTTTACGCTCGATGCGTTCCCGGCGGTTACGGTGCCGTCCTTGACAAAGGCGGGCCTGAGCGCGGCGAGCTGCTCGAGCGAAATGTCCGCGCGCGGATGTTCATCCCGCATGACAATCGTCTCCTTGCGTTTTTGCATGACCGTCACCGGTACAATCTCCTGTACAAATATCCCCTGCTCGATTGCGCTTGCAGCGCGCTGGTGGCTCTGTACGGCAAGCGCATCCTGCTCCTGTCGCGTAATATGATACTGTTTGGCCAGGTTTTCCGCCGTAACACCCATGTGGACACCCGCTATGGCGCAGACCAGACCATCATGGAGCATACTGTCTATCAGCTTTCCGTCGCCCATGCGGTAGCCAGACCGCGCCCCGGTCAACAGATATGGGGCGTTCGACATGCTCTCTACACCGGCTGCGACGCCGATTTTCGTGGTTCCAACCTGAATGGAGCGCACGACACTCTCAAACGCCCGCATACCCGAAGCACACTGCTGGTCAACCGTGTGTGCCCAGCCTGCAGCGCGCATGCCGGATTGGATCTGGACCTGCCTTGCCGGGTTCCCTTTTGCACCCTGCTTGTAGAGCATCCCCAGCACAAGCTCTTCTACTTCCGCAGCATCGACTGCGCAGTTTTTCAGTGCACCCGTAACCGCTGTTGTCGCTAAATCAACCGCTTGCACGTCCTTGAGCGAGCCGAGAAAATCTCCGATGGGGGTGCGGGCTCCTCCCAGAATGACAACCTCTTCCATATACTTCATCTCCTTACCCTTTCAGAAGGCATCCGGCGTTTGCCGGATGCCTTTTTTGAGCGTGAGTATACCGATCATACTTATTTTTTATTTCTGGCGAACAGCCGCTGTATGTATTCCGTGCCGCTTGCCCCGCCATGTGCCTCATCGGCGTATCCGGTGCCGCAGTAGAAATACGTTCTGTCGGGCACGTCATTGAGCTCGTCCTCATCAATTTCCGCGACGCAGCGGGCCATAGCGCCGTCGCCCATGTACCAGCGCATGGGAAGGCATGTAAACTTAAAACGCTTGCCGGAGACTTTGGCCAGATCGCCGCCAAGATTTTCGATACCGACGATACCGTTGCCAAGCATGAGCTTGTGGCAGGGCTCCCACGTACCCCAGCCGCTGTGTTGCTCCAAAAAGCCATATTTCTCGTCGTATGCCTTTTGTCCGAATACCTTGATGAACGTCTCCTTCTCAAACTGTGCATAAACCTCTTCGCCGAACAACTCCTTGTACTCTTCCACAAGGGGACGTCCGGAATGCCCAACCAGATTCAGCATGGTACCGCCGTTTTTGCCCATGGCGGTGTGGAGCGGATGATCCAGCGCCTGGCTATCCATGGCCACGCACTTGACTTTATGCTCGACGAACCATTTGCCCGCATCCACGCCAGTGCCGATAGAATAGTGATAATATGCCTTGGAGTCATCGTAATACTTATGCATGCCGGTGTCGAGCACGACGACCATACCCTCCAGCTCCGCAGGATTCATGTTGACCTTTGCACAGGCGGCCTCGAGCTCCTTCGGGCCGATCAGCTGCCAGGGCTCGGCGTCAATGGGCAGGCATATGGCGTCTCCGCAGTAGGCGTCAATAGGCATTTCGTGGGTGTATCGCGCTCTGCGGCCGTCAAACTCATATTCCATGACATGACGGGGGGCATCGCAGTGGGTTCCGGTATGCTGTGGGACATTGATCCACTGTGTCAGAACGCCGCTCTTTGCCATTGAGTGCGTACTTGTGACGGTTGCCTTCTCAAAATACGGCCAGCGGGGTGCCTCCGCGCTGAAGGGGTGGCTCAGGTCGACTAAAACTTTTTTACCCATAATGATTCTACCTCCTAAAATTTCAGTGATCAGCTTATCAATGGCTGTTTGCGCTTCCATCATTTATAAAGCAAATACTGTGCCAATGCGTCTGAATATGACGCCTGAAACGACGACAACAACCGGATTTCAGTGGTTTGCCCGCGTCATTCCTGTTCTCTGCCGTCGTGGTGAGGATGCTCACCCGGATACCAACCAGCGCACACGAGCGCAATTCGGTTCAATTGGCCTGCGCAAATGTCGAGCGAATGTAGATATTTCTAACAAACAGAAGATAAAAATGACTTCGAGCGCAAACCGGTTCAAATTTCAAATCCGGTTCGCTCGAAACATGTTGTTAGAAAAACACAGGGGCTTGCAACCTGTTTTACACAGATTGCAAGCCCCTCCTTAGAGCCCGTATGGCATTAGTTGCGGTGGCGGCAGAAACCATCATCGCGCCCCGACAGTACAGACAGCGCGGGTACTGACCTGATCGGCAGCGCCGCGCAGGAAGATGCGCCGATGGTGCAGCAGCCCACGCAAAATACACCCGACGCAAACGCTGCGCCGCGCACCATCGCGCCGGGACAAATATGTACTATGTTTTTCGACTTGCTCTAGCTGCCCAAATGCTCCTTGTGCCCTTCCGGCTCTCTGCCATGTGTCTCATCATAAAAGGACACCACATTTTCCGCTTCTTCCTCCGGCGTCTTTTGCATCAGTGCCTCCGCCAGCATACGGCACTGGGTGCAAAAGAGTACCTGTTCCTCTTCCGTCATAACGGATGCAATAAGCTGTATTTGCCGCATCGCCCCATGCTCCCTGCGGCGCAGCGCAGTCCAGCCGTCCGACGTGAGATGGATATGCACCTGCCGCCTGTCTCTGGCATCACGTACCCGGACGATATTGCCGTCACTCTCCAATGCATTTAATTTTTCAGAGAGTGTAGATGCACTGATATTCATGCGCAATGCCAGCTCTTTCCCTAAAATACCATCATGGTTCGCGATGAGGCGGAGCAGCCGCCCATGCCCTCTGCCGTTTGAGTGCGGGGACAGCTCGCCTTGCCGGATATGGATTGCCTTAGCGAGGTTTTTTACTTCCCCAAAGATATCATTATCTCTGTTCATTCTATCTCTAGCCTCCTAAAAGGTGGTCCTTTTCCGATAGTATAGCATATTTTTCCCATTGTGGCACGCTTTTTATGGAAACAAATACCGACCGACTGCCAAGACATATCCCGGCCACCCATACAGTACGAAAGAGCCGACCCCACGCTTTATTTTGAGGCCGACTCTTTCAAATTGTGAAAGAAGCATTCCCGGAGTGCACACTTCACATCAGCGGTACTTTCCATACTCCAGAGTTGTCTGGTACATTGCCTCCATGTTCTCCATCTTGAAGTCATCCATAACAATGGAGCAGTCCATGATAAAGCCGCCGCCGGGGGCACAATCGTCCAGCATCCGCTTGGTCTCATCGATAACCTCCTGCTTGGAACCAAAGGCCAGCAGGGCACCGGGCAGGTTCCCGGTGATACATGCCACATTGCCGAGAACCTTCTTCGCCCGGGCAATGTCCACCTGTTCGAAGAGGCAGATGCACTTTTTCGGCGGCAGAAGCTCCGCCAGAAGCTCCAGGCGGGTGTTGTACTTGCCCTCAAAAAAGATAAAAGGCGTCATGCCCCACTCGATAATCCGGTCAATAAGCCGACCCAGCGACGGCCAATAGTACTTGAGATAGGTGTCATTGGACATGAAATCGTCTGTTCCGCCGTGGAGGGGGATAAAGACATAGTCCATCCCGAGCGCCTTGATGCCGTCCACGCCTTCCATCGCCATGCGCTCCATGACTTCAATGGCGGCCTCAACCTTTTCCGGGATTTCCAACAGATCCATGGGGACGTTGAGCTAGCCCCGGAGCCCATCCGCCCACATGTCGTAGGGCGCATCTTGTCCAATAATGCTGCAGAGCGGTGTCTGGAGTTCAAGCGCCAGATCGTCCAACTGCTGCACAGCCTCCAGATACTTGACCGCCTCATCCCCCGCGTGCATGAGGGTGATGAGCGCACTGCGAACCTCAGGATCTGCAAAGGCCGCCATACCGGTGTAGTGTCCAAACTCGATGACATTGGTAAAGTTCATTTTGGCAAGCCCCGCCAGCTTTCTATGACGACGGGGATAAACCTTGGTCATAAAAAAGCGGGACGGATCTTGAATCAGCTCATCGTATTCATCCTCATGGACATAAGTCTCATCTACAAGCTGAAAGCCGCTGGTCAGCGGGAGGTTCCATGTGGCCCCCGGCCACCTGACAGCATTGGTACCCAGCGTCTCCATCACGTTAATGGGATAGCCGGCGGGCCGCCAGTAGAGGTCAAGCTCACATGTGGTCAAGAGCCTTTTAACGCCGGGCAGCATAAGTCGCTGATCATTGAGGGCTTCATAGCTGTCAATCCCCGCCAGCGGACCGTAGGCCATGCCGATTTTCGGCGCGAAGGGGACCCTGTCCCCTTCTTCAAGGTTTATGGCTTTGGCAACCCGGGCAATCCGTTTGTCTATGGTGTTCTCAGTCTGATACGCCATGGTACATTCCCTCCTTTAAATATGAACCAATATTCTCCGTTCTTTGGCTTTGCTCCGTTCCCTCGGGCAGGAGATACGCCGGGCGGGCAGGCAAGGACCCCGCCTGCCTATCAAAAAAGCATATGGTTTATATAGTGCTCAGTGAAAACGGGGTTTGCCTCCAGGTGAACGGTCTCCCCCTGTCGGGCCAGCACCTCTGACTCCGCAATCCGCCCCTGGTCACACAGGAGCATTGCGGCCCCCACCTGGGCGGCATTGCCCAGGATTTTCACCTTCCCTGCCAGTTCCTCCGGTATCAGGCCAATGCTCACCGCACTGGCAATATTGATGAACGAACCAAACCCCCCGGCAATGTATAAAACATCGAGCTCACTCTTCGCCACCCCTGCAGCGTCCAGCAAGGTCTCCATCCCCGCCCGGATAGAGCCCTTTGCCAGCTGTACACTGCGCACATCTGCACCTGTGACGATGATGCCGCCGCCGATGTGGAAGGCGGGACCGTTCTCCGTCTCCAGAATGTAATCTGCATAGGCTGCGGGCATATTGTCGCAAAAGGCTCCTGTCTCATCAATGACTTCAGCCTCCAGCATCACTGCCAGCGCATCTACAATCCCACTGCCGCAAATGCCCACGGCCGCCTCATCCCCAATGGTGGAGTAGCAGATTTTCCCCTCGTCGATCCAGACTTTGTCAATGGCTCCCCTGACACTGTAGACACCCATGTGGATGCCCACCCCCTCAAAGGCGGGACCCGCCGCCGTTGAGCAGCAGTGGAACTGTCCGCCGTGCCACAGGGCCAGTTCTCCGTTGGTCCCCAGATCAACCAGCAGACCGGGCCGGACCGAATGCGCCATACCGCTTGCCAGAATGGCCGTTGTGATATCCGCTCCCACAAAGGCGGAGACGCACCTGGGAAAATAGACCCGGGCAGTCCCCGGCAGCTCCAGCTCCGCTCCGGACATAAATTCGCCGAAGAGGTAATCGGCCGCAAAGGGTGCTGCGGACAGCGACACGGGGTTTCTGCCTGTCAAAAGGTAGAGCATGGTGGTGTTCCCTGTGACGACGAGCCCTGTCACCTCCTGCGCAGAAATACCACACTTTTCACACAGGGTGTCCATAATCGTGGCAAGCGCCCGCCGGATGGCGGCCGTCAGCGGCCCCTCCCTTCCGTGAATGGCCTGCTCAATCCGGCTGATGACGTCGGCACCATAGGCGGTCTGTGGGTTTTTCATGCCGACGCCCATAACGGGGCCGTCCATGGAAAAAAGTCTGGCGGCCACCGTTGTAGTGCCGATGTCCACCGCAAGCCCATAGCGGGAAAATATGGGCTCCACGGGCCTGATATGTCCATCCTCCCCCTGTGAAATCTGGTCAAACACCTGAGCCTGGGGGAGACGGATCTCCACATCTCCCAGCGCTCTGGCGGCACAGGCCAAGCGCCAGCCCTCCTCCAGCTCGTGATCCGTCAGAAGCTTTCGCTCCTCCGCTGTCACCGGGGACAGCGCTCCGACCGCCAGCACCCGGCAGCGGCCACAGGTTCCCTTTCCCCCGCAGGGCTGGCTCACGCTCACCAGGTCTGTCAGCCGCGCCCCCTCCGTCCGACAGACTGTGCTGCTTCGGCCATTTTGATATATCTCCGCCCGTATGTCCATCCTAGGCCTCCCCTCTGTCGTACAGGAATCCGCCGAAATAAGTGACGGTATTGGCACCATTGATGTATTTCATGCCACAGGCCTCAGCCAGCTGTGAAACAGCAATGCCGTAAGACTCGAGTGAGCTGATGGCCTCATTGGGAAACCGGCAGGGTGTGCCCGTTATCTTTGCACATGCGCCGCACTTATGGCACGCACCCGCACCGAGGACAATGGTATCCTCCCCCATCAAGGGGACAAGCTCCTTCGCCAGTTTGTCCGACACCTCATTGTGCCGGTGGGCCGCGGCCTCCATCCCCTCAATGTCGAAGGAGTCCTCCAGCGGATGAATCGTCTGAAAAAACACACCCCGGCGGTATTCCTTTGCTCTGGCAATCATTGTGTCGATATCCCCCACATCCGGCGGACACATCCAGCACCGTCCGTATTTTCCGCAGCTGTTCATCTCGCACAAGCCCCGAAAGGAGCGATCAAAAACAATTGCAGAGACCGGAGTATATGCGGCATTATCCGCTCCCGCATCCAACGCCGCCTGGATATACGCTTTGCTCTCGTGCATTCCCTTTCCTCCCCGCCGGAGCGCTCCCGGGTTATTTGCATACATCTGATTATATCACATTTTAGCAATATATTCTGTAATTTCCAACCCCTTTTGGAAAAGTTTTTTCCTTTTCCTGCTCCCCCAACAAGACCTCCCACGCCAGATACTTTCTGGGTTGGGAGGTCTTGCTGAACGCCGGCTTCCGTTCTCGGCTATACTTTACCGTAAAAATCAGTGACGGCGGTAAAAAAGCTGTCAATGTTGTCCCAATTGGAGAGGGGCGGTATATCGCAGCCAGAGGAGATGACAAAATTGGAGTGGGTGTGGCAGGCCTCCAGCAGCGAAATCGTTGCCTCCCGTATCGATTCCGGTGTCCCGTTGCGAAACTGGCTCGCCGGGTCAATGTTGCCCATAATCATGCAATCCGCGGGAAACTTTTTCACCATCTCGGCCATATCAATGGCATTGCCAAAATGGTAGCCCATTGCGCCGATGGAAACAATGTCGTCAATCATCATAGGAGTGCCACCGCCGCAGTTGTGGTAAATCACAATAAAGTTCTCATCCTGCACCGCATTGACAATCTGCTTCATGTAGCGAACGGAAAACTCCTCATTAAACGCCGGTGTCAGCAGCCCGGCCAGCGGCTCCGCGACAACTACGCCATCGGCACCCACCGCCTTGTAAGCCTTCATGTACTCAATCAGGAAATTCGTCACCTTACCCATAAGCATATGGACCATGTCCGGCTCATCGTAGCAGTAGATCATCGCCTCGGAGACATCCATCAGCCGCCCCGCCAGGGAGAACGGGCCAATGACGCCCGCAAATACAGGCCGGTCAGTAATCAACTCCGCCGCCGCCTGAATGGCCTCAATGTAGAGGCCCGTACGCCCGGTTCCCACTTGAGGAACCGCCAAGGCTTCAGCGTCCGCCTCGCTATTCACGATGCTGCCGATGACAGTTGGAACCTCGTCATCGGAAAAACGGATTTCCGAGCCAAAGGCTTCCGCCTCCACGGACAAATCCATCATACTCACAGACGCAGACGCGTCAACACGGTCTGCGATCATTTTCATTCCCTTGGCCTGGAGGGCACTATCCATAATCAACTCTTTGACGCCAATATCCAAAAGTTGAATGCTGGGGAACGAGAGAATTGGCATTGCCTTTTTCACCTTTGCCGCTTTCACGCCCTGAACCCATTGAAACATATTCATAGCTGTCAATTCCTCCATCTTTTCATTAATGAATGATCTGCTGCGTGATAGCTTTATTATAGCACGTAACGTTCTCTTTTTATTGTAAAATGCCGATAATTTTGGTAAGAATTCATCACATATACAATCGGCTACGATTGAAATTTGGCAAGATTATTCTAAAAAGGGCGCGAATTTACCAGACGCCCGACCGACTATGTGGTACACTAAATTTAGAAAACGCTTGTGGGCCTCGGGATATACCGAGCAACTGAAATCAGAAAGGGTGAGTGTATTATGTCAGTATTGGTTGAAATTTCGCAGCAGCTGCAAAAGGGCAAAGCAAAGAATGTCAAGATTCTGGTTCAGCAGGCCATTGATGAGGGAATCCCTGCACAGGAAATATTGGAGGGCGGACTGCTCCACGGCATGGGTATTATCGGCGAAAAGTTTAAAAACAACGAGGTCTTTGTACCCGAGGTTTTGGTAGCCGCCCGCGCCATGAATATGGGCGCTGAGATTTTAAAGCCTCTATTGGCGGAAGCCGGTGTGAAGGCCAGTGGAAAGGTTGCGCTGGGCACCGTTAAGGGCGACCTCCATGACATCGGCAAAAATCTGGTCAAGATGATGATGGAGGGCAAGGGGCTCGAGGTTGTGGATTTGGGCATCGACGTGCCCCCCGAGAAGTTTGTCGAGGCCGCCACAAACGACAACTGTCAGATTATCGCCTGCTCCGCTTTGCTGACCACAACAATGGGCGTTATGCAGGAGGTTGTTGACGCAGCCGAAAAGGCCGGTATTCGGGACAAGGTAAAAATTATGATTGGCGGTGCTCCGGTTACCCAGGCATTCTGTGACCAGATCGGTGCCGACAGCTACACGCCGGACGCGTCAACTGCCGCAGAGCAGGCGGCTAAGTTCTGCGCTCAGTAATTTCTATAGAGTACCAGGCCAAATAAAATCAGGCAGAACCGGATATACACAAAGTACGAAAGCGCTCATACGCCGCCGGGAGGTCATAGAACCCGGCTTGTATGAGCCTTTTGTTTGGCACGCCGGATTTCGTTTGTAATGATAAACATATTGGCCAACAATGGGGAAAGTAGTTTGATATTGAATGAATTTGGCGTATAATAGTCATATCGAATCACACAACCGGGGGAGTAATTGCATGACCATCAATCAGATTCATTATTTTATCGCTACCGCCAAATGTTTGAATTTTACAAAAGCCGCAGACCGCCTCCACATGACCCCGTCCGCCCTATCCAGACAGATCAGTTCCATGGAGTATGAACTAAATCTGCAATTGTTTGTCCGAACACAGCGGTTTGTCAAGCTGACACCCGCTGGAAAAACATTGTTTGAGGCCTTCGAGCGGATAGAGCAGGACTATAGCGATGCCGTATCTATGGCTCAAAATGCCCAATACGGCATGTCTGGAAACATCAACGTCGGTATTTTAGACGGCACCCGGATCGACGATCTATTTCCCCCCGTTATCCGGTATTTTGCGGAGCAGTACCCCAGTGTGAACATCTCCCTCCGAAACTTTAGCTTTAATGATTTGGTTAGCGGACTCTACGACGGGAGCCTGGATTTCGCCGTCACTCTGCTTTTTGATATCGCGCAGCATGCAAACCTCCACACCCATGTCATTGAGAAAACCCAGGATTGGATTGTCGTTCCCGCAAATCACCCGCTGGCGAATCGGAACCGAATCTGTCTGGCAGACCTCCGGGACGAAATCTTTATTATCGTCGCGCATGAAGACTCCAGTATTTCCAGTCAGCTCATTATCTCCGCCTGTAAAGCGCAGGGCTTTGTGCCGCATGTGCGGTTCTCCCCGTCCATCCAGACCAGTATGCTCTGGCTACAGGCCGGAATGGGGGTAGCCATGTTTGATACCCGAAATATTCTTTACGAAAACCCGAATGTGGTGTTTCTGGACGTGGATTCTGTCAGTGACCCCAGTCTGACCTTGGCCTGGTCACAGGACAATCAAAACCCATATAGTGAAAAATTTCTACGGATTATGAAAGAGTCTATCCCCAGAGATTAATTTTTGAATATCGCCACTTCCAAGCAATTATGACCAAACTGTATCACACAACTCAAAACTTATGAATTTCACATCAGCCTTTTTCCCGTATGATAGAACCATACTTTTAAAAGGTCGGTGTGTTTTTTATGTCAAATTTTCCGTATGCCCGGCGGCGGCCTTGGGGGCCACGCTGGACGGGGTGGACGCGCTCCCTCTTCTCCCCCCCGGTCTGTAACAAGAAACCTGTCAATGAATCAATGCTTAAACTGCATGACATGATTGGAAAAGGGAATTTCACTTTGCGTTTAATCCATTGTATAATGAAAATACAACCAAAATAAAGACGAAAGGAGTCGTATTTATGGCCATTTCGCCACCAGCAGACTCATATCCCTCTCCTAACAAGGCATCTTCCGGCTTCTACCGACAACACACCCAACGGGATAAAACATGGATGACAAATGACCGGAGCAACAACCAATATTATACTGCAAGAAGGAGGGAGTCGCATTGAATACTGGTATTTTAATTGCTGTCCTGATCTATGAAGTCGTCACCATCGTCGGCGTTGGCCTGTTCCTGACTGCCCGTGCGCGGAGAGCCAAGGGAGGGGGTGCTTCAGAGGGCTTTGCACTGGCCGGCCGCGGCTTGGGCATGTCACATGTCGGCGTCACGCTGGCTCTAACCATGCTGGGTTCTGCCCACATCTGGGGCACAACAGAAAATGCATATTCCATGGGAAGTACCGCCATCTGGTTCGGCATTGCCTGTACGGTGATGATGGTGGTGATTACCCAATGCACAGGTCCCTGGATCCGAAGAATCGGCACACCCACAGTTCCTGATCTGTTTGGCAAGCTCTATGGTGAAAAAACGCGGCTCCTCGTGGCCTGTGTCATGGCACCGCTGGTGTTTGGCTGTTTGTGTCTGGAAACCCAATGTATCGCCGTCACCTTTCAGGCCCTCACTGGCTGGTCCTATACGGCGGGCGCCATAGTCGGAGGCATTTTCGGCATCCTCTACGTTCTTCTGGCGGGCATGAAAGAGGTCTCTTGGCTCAACATGATTAATGCAATCTTAATGTATGTCGGAATGATTGTCGCATTTATCGCACTGTTTTTCTATCTCCCAGAAGGCTGGCAGGGCATTGAAAATGATTTGGTGGCCGGGGGCAACGGCTGGATGACCAGTATTTTCGGCAATAAGGACCTTATTATTGGGTTTGCAATTCCCTCTGTTCTTTGCTGTACCCTTTTCCAGGGCATCAGCCAAATGGGTCTGCAGACGGCCATTGCGGCCAAAGACGCCAAAACGGTCAAAAAGTCCCTCGTGCTCGCCGGACCCGTTAATGGTCTGTTTTGTATCATTCCAACCTTTATCGGCATGGCCGCACTGGTGCTGGATTCCAAGGGCATGTTGGGAGACGGCAGTCGGCTCGGTGCCATGTTGGCGGCCCCTCAGCTCATTCTCCAGTACCTGCCTTCCTGGATTGTGGTTTTAATTATGGCCTCCTTCTTGGGCGCGCTGCTCTCCACCTTCGCTATGACCTCTCTTTGTCCGGCCACCATTTTCGCCCATGACCTCTATGGCGGCCTCTATAAGCCAAAGGCCACTGAAAAGGAGAAGGTCAAAGTCATGCGGATCGCAATCGTCATTGTTGGCATCCTTGCCATCGCTCTCTCCAACTTCCAGCCCACTGTGGTGACAACGATAAATTGGGTTTTTACATGGGCCTTCCCCATGTTCATCATGGTCATTATTGCTCTTTTCTGGAAGCGCAGTACGCCGGCAGCTGTCATCACGATGTTTGCATCCTGGATTGGGAATGTGGTCTGGACCACCTTCGGACTACAAGCCGCATTGGGGGCTACATCAGTCCACGGCGCGTATATTGCTGTCGCTATTTCGCTCTTATTTGGTGTTGTGCTTACAGCAATTTTGCCCGGAAAGCCCGGCTTTTTTAAAGAGTCAAAGAGAATAAGCACAGCGCGCATATAATAAAGGAGGTTTGAAATGGTTGCTCGCATCTTAATTGAGGCCATCAGCATGGTTGCCGGTATCTGTATCGTGGGTGGCATTTTATCAAAAATATTGAGCAAAGCAGACGATTGAGGAGGAATGCGCTATGGAATTTACGACGACAGTACTTTGGATGTTCGGCATTATGGGAATGATGGTGCTGTTTGGTGTGTGTGCCGCCATTCTTTCCAGGCTTGGAAAAAAGAATCGAGAGAATGACGAGGACTCCAACAAGACAGACCGGTAGCACCGACTGGAATTGATACTTATTTGTGAATACGAATTTTACAACCCATCCTTTTCTTTGTATAATAAAACTATAAGATTAATAAGGCGGTGTTTTTAATGTCCAATGCGTTATATGACCAGCGGCTTGCCCGTATACGCAAAGCCGTGGCTCTGGAGCCCGTAGACAAGGTTCCCGTCGCCCCCTGTGCCAATGCCTTCTGTGCTCGCGCCCAGGGCATTGTTATGAAAGATTACATCACAGATTTTGCATTGGCCTGTGGTGCCAATATCAAAACCTTGGAGGCGCTCGGAGAGATTGACGCTACTCAAAATGAACTTTTTTCCCCTTATTTGCTCCCTGGACAGTGGCTCTCAAAGGTGGCGGTCCCTGGAGCGCAGTTGGGGGATGACGAAATGTGGCAGGTATTGGAATGTGAAAACATGACCCAGGATCAATATCAGGACATTTTGAAAGATGGTTTTGGTCCTTTTCTGGATAAGTTCCTGGTGGAGCGCTGTAATGACCCGGAGAGACATCTTACGGATTTCTATGCCTATCTCGGAGAGGCCAAGCGCCGGTTTATAGAGGCAGGAATTCCCTGTATAGCAGACTTCCTCATCATCACCCCCTTTGAATTTTTCTGCGGCGGACGCTCTCTGGCAATTTTCTTTATGGACGATCTCATGGAAGAACCGGAGCTTATGGACGAGGTCTTTGCTAAGGTTATGGAGTACACCATTCCAAAATACCGGGCTATGATGCAAGAAATGAAGCCCATCGGTGTGTGGATTGGCGGATGGCGCACCTCACCCGACATGCTTTCACCTGATTTGTGGGAGCGCTTTGTCTGGCCTTATTTTAAGCAGTACACTGATCTCTGCATAGAAAATGATGTTATCCCCATCTTTCACTTGGATGCCTGTTGGGACAATAAGCTGGAACGTTTTCGGGAAATGCCAGCCAAGAAGTGTATTATGGCTCTGGATTCCAAGACGGACATCCGCAAGGCAAAGCACGCCGTTGGCGATATGATGTGCCTTTTGGGCGACGTTCCGGCGGAGCTTCTCACCTTTGGGACGCCGGAGGAAGTTCGAAAATACGTCACTGATCTATTGGATGACATTGGTCCTGTAGGATACATTGCCGCCTCTGGCTGTGACATCCCCTCCAACGGAAAGATGGAGAACGTACGAGCCATGTGTGATGCTGCAAACGATTACATCAAAACTCATTAAATAATGACGTTCCAGATGCTGTTACCCAATGGGCTGAAGCGTTTTTGAGGTAGGTAATTTGTCATGAAGCATATCATCGAAAAACGGAAGCTGAACCAACCTTGTAGGTTCAGATGCCATACGAACCATCATGAAAATGAACATCGCCTCCAAAAAGCGGGGGGCGGTGTTCATTTTTGTTTTCCTACCAAAATTGTATGTTATATGCAGCAGGAGGTTTCTTATGGTCACAAAAAAATTGACGGCAGACGAATTTGACCTGCAGCTGGCAATTGAATGTGCAAATGCTTATACCAGTTCCACAGGTCTCGGCTGTACCATCTCTGATGTAGAAGGCACACCACTCTTTACCGCCGGGCAAGGGTGCGGTACATGCCACATATGTGAGGCGGTGAATCGGAATCAAACCGGCTGTATTCAAGCGCATATATACGGTATGATCGAGGCGGAACGTTTTGGCGGAAAATACATCTACTTTTGTCCTATGGGGCTGACATGCTTTGTCTCACCTATCATGGGCGCTACTGATAGTGTGGCCAAAATTACAGTTGGTCCATTTCTCATGGTCGATTTTGAGGATTACATCGCCTTTGAACTGCAACAGATACTGAAGCTGACCCCACAACAAATTGAACGCCTTTTGCCACTGCTGCATACAATTCCCTCGGTCTCCCCCCACAAAGTCAATGCCCTATCCAACCTCCTGTTTATGTCTGTCAGCTATATGAACAATGTATCTGCTACCAATCGATTGCTCGAGAGCCGGAGCACGGAAGATATGCAGGCTCAAATCAGCGAGTATATTCGCGCCTTAAAAACCGGTGGATCACTGCCCCAGTATCCGCTGGAGACAGAGCGGAAAATGCTCGCAAGCATTGCCGATTCTGATAAAAAGGCGGCCCAGCAACTGCTCAATGAGCTGTTGGGATTTATCCTCTTTTCATCAGGAGGCGATTTCTTGCGGATTAAGTCCCAGATTTACGAACTCCTGGCTCTCATCTCTCGTGCGGCAATTGACGCAGGTGCACCGACGGAGGAGTCTCTGCATCTCACCCAAGAATTCTTTCTCTCCACCCAGCAGTTACAGAACATTGACGATCTGTGTTATCAGCTTGCAAGGGTGATGAACCGTTTGATTGACAGCATTTTTTTATTTCACAGCGCAAAAAATGCCGATGTCATGTATAAGGCATTACAGCATATCAAGGAAAACTACAGACAGAAACTCACATTGGACGATGTTGCAAAGGTCGTGCACCTCTCTCCCTCCTATTTCAGCAAATTATTTAAGCGAGAAACCGGCAATAGCTTCAACGGCTATCTCAATATTGTTCGTATTGAAAAGAGTAAAAAGCTGCTCTTGTATGGGGATCTTCCTATTATCGAAATTGCTTTTATGGTCGGATTTGAGGAACAGAGCTATTTTACCAAGGTATTCAAGAGGATTACCGGCACTTCCCCTTGTCAGTTTCGTAAATCTGGGGGCAGAGCATTGGCAAATCCACTCCAGACGGGAGAATACCACAAGCGTATTCGCCCAAACCTTGACATGGAAGGGATAGTTCGGACAGCTGATTGACGTATAGTAGGACTTATTATAAAAATAAGGAGTAATTCCAATGAAGCTACTTGTTTTCAGCGGCTTTCTCGGCTCGGGAAAAACGATGGCTATTCTATCACTTGCGTTATCTTTGCTGCGCAGGGGCAGCGAAGACCGTACTCGGTTGGTCATTATCGAAAATGAAGTAGGTGCCGCGGGCATTGACGACACTATTTTAGAGCGTGCCGGCTTGGAATACAAGGCTCTGCTCTCCGGCTGTATCTGCTGCACCCTGGCGTTGGACCTCACAAAGACCATTGACGAGATTGCAGAACAGTATCACCCGGAATATATCATTTTCGAACCTTCTGGCATCGCCTATCCGGATCGGATTATTGACACACTGCAGAAATATGTACCGGATTTGGAGTGGATACGTCAAATTACTGTCGTAGATGCCCAACGCTGGAACCGCCTCCGACAGGTCACAGCCACCCTGGTGGATGCTCAGGTGAAGACAGCCGATTTCATTTTGCTCAACAAGTGTGATCTGGTCTCATCAGCCCAGCTGGAGGCCATAGAGGACGGGCTTCGCCACCTCAATCCGATGGCTCAGCAGTATCGAACCATTGCAACCGACGGACTCCCCGAAGCACTTTTAAGGCAGGGGATTGACAGTGAACAAAAACCCCCAAAAGACCGGTTGCCACCACAACAACGAGACCGAGCCACACCACTGCCGGGGAGAACACGAACATCACCTCCATGCAGCGGCGGAGGAGGAGCCAATCGTCCTCTCCTATACGGCCAATGTGACGCTTTCCGAGCCCCTTATTGGGACCAACCTGGCGGTTGACTACAGAAATGCCTTTCAGTCTATAAACCAGTGGTGTCAGGCGCAACATGCCCTTGTGGGGCATATAAAACTTCAACTCCGGTTCGGGGACCATTCGTGCTGGATCTCCTCCACAGGTGAGGAAGTCAATATCCGAAAGACAGAGTCCTGGGACAGGCAGCAGATCCATGCCTATGCCCTTCGTTTTACCGCCATTGTCTTCCAAACAACTCTTCCAGAACTGAAAACTGCCGTAACCGCGCGTATGCCTTTCATCAGACAATAATGTGTCTCCGTAACGCAATCAAGCAGGCTCGTTGTACCGGAGGGAAAGCAGAGACACATTGCAAAAACGGAGCTTCAAAATTTTATCATTTCTCATTTTTGTAAATGCAACTGCCGGATCGACGATCTTGCGGTTTTTCTTGCGTTTGGCAGTAATTGACGTTATACTACATAATGAGACTTTCGAAATAGTAGGAAAAACGCCGATTATGGCTATAATCACCGGTACAGCTTTGCAGATTATGATGAACCAATTGAACGACCTGACTTTTGAGGGAATGATTCCATGAAACTGCTTGGCAGCTTGTTTTTTAAACATATATAACGCTATGATGATCTATGGAGAATGCACCATGAATATACTGCAGTCAAGATATACGCCCGAACTGCTATTGCAGTCTTATGATAAGCTCTTATGGAAGGATAATGTAGGAGAACTCATCTTCCAAAATGAGCAAGCCACTGACCTGCCATCCATCGAGATTTTTTGCAGCGACAAACCTGACGAACGCTTGCTAAAGAGTTTTTTGATGGTCTTGCACATGATTGACCTGTTTGTGCAGACCGGCACGAATGATTTCGACTTATATAGAATTGATGTTCACGCAGACACAATCCGGTTGTATTATTGTGGAAACAAGGTAAACACAGAGTTTAACGTTTACCTATCGAAACAAGAGAATAGCTGGTATTGTTCTAAAATAGGTGTCGGAGTCTATGCGCCTCCAATTTGTCTGGTCAAAGACAATCAGATCGCCTTTGATACTGTACATCCTCCAAAGGGGAAAAAACCACAGGTGAAAACCAAAGTAAGGAGCAAGTGGAACCGTACCCTTTTGATTATATCAGCCTGCCTGACACTGTTCAGTGCGGTCATGACGACCGTCAACCTGATTGCTTTACCGAATTCCAGACTGTTGCCGGTTGTGCTGGCCGGTATAACCTTGGTTATCTATGCCTCTAATGATTTTCGGAGGAAAACCAAGTTCGCCCTTTTATTCATGCTTCCTGTACTTTTGATCTACGCAATGAGTACATTCATTGACCCTCGCGAAAGAAGAACGGAGTATCGTTCGCCGATGGGTTCCAATACAATCGTTGTGGAATACGATCACGCAAGCCGGCCATTTATCTACAGAAAAGAGAATTTTCTGTTTATGACACCTATATATGAAATGTCCGTGGGATACAACGCAACAATCCACCATGAGATTACGTGGTTATCCGAAAATACGATTCTAATGACCGATTATTTAGGCGGTGAATGGAACGTTGTTGTTAACGGGCAAGTAAAACAGCCTTAGATTTGTGAGCTCGGGTGTTGTGATAAAGTAAAGGCGCAGGTTGAAACATTGTAATTTAAATACCATACCGAACCAGACCGAAAAGGGCTCAAAAAACCAGACCACGTATTGGCGGTCATAAATAATATTCAAGTCGCAACTACGTTTGGGTTGATAGCGGAAAAGGATTTGATACCCGGCACCGTCAGAACAAGATTGAGTTGAAGAAGGTACTTCCCGGCAACAGACAGAATCAGAGATTCCAGATTGAGCTTGCACAGTTTAAGGCTGCTCATGTGAGAACGGATGATACGGAGCTTTTCAGCTTGTGCAGCACATATCTTTCCATCCACAGCAGCCTGAATATCCTCGATAGAAGCTTTATGGTTTTTCGTAAGGAAAGGCTGGGAGTGTCCAACGAACCGTGTAAACGGAATAAACCTGAAATAAAAATATAATACTAAAATAGCTTTTACGCGTGCGGAGGATAGGGC
>JAJBUC010000074.1 GCA_020860545.1 Oscillospiraceae bacterium
CACACGCGAAAAGCCCTTGAGGGGGTGTCGGGGGACACTTCCCCTGACCGTCTTTGCCCCGCGTTTCCACGCGGAAATGCGGGCGCCCGCCGCGCAGGCGGAAAAGGGGGCGTGCCCCCAAGCTTCCAAGGGGAACCCCCTCCCTAAGAAGTACAGGCAGCCAAGTCCCCGCAGGGGGGTATGCACCCCCCGGGGGACATGGCACTTAGCTGAGCTTCTCGCTCTCCTGGCGGAACAGCTCCGCCTCCTGCTGCATCAGCTGCGCCGCGCTGGTATCCTGCTCCATGCTCTGCGTGAGCACCTCCGCCACGTAGTCGGGCACCTCCACGTCAACGCCCCGCTGGATGAGCCAGCCCTTGCCGTTGACGGCGACGAACACGTCGTCCTTGTACCGCGCGTTGTCGCGGAACAGGCGCATGCTGACGAGGTTCTCGGCCCCTGCCGTTTTCTCTGCTGCTGTTTTCGCTGCCATAATGAATACACTTCCTTTTTAATTTAGTTCGCGACCCCGTCCGAGAAGGTGGACGTGGTCTCAATGCGCACCATGAACTGCTCCACGAGGCGCTCTGCGGTTTTGAGGGCCTTCCAGCCTGCGGTGGCGCGCTGGTTGAGGGGGTCCGCCGTGCCGGAGGAGCCGACCTGCTTGACGATGTGCTGCAGGCCGCCGCCCGCGACCTCGGTCACGCCGTAGGCGTTCTCGCCGAGCACGAGGGTGCAGTAGACGTCGCGCCCGTTTGCGCCCGCGCCGACGAATTTCTTCGCCTCGGTGGTCTCCACAAAGCGGACGTTTTCGATCTTGCCGATCTCCCCTTCGTAGATGCCGTCGGGGTCGGAGTAGGTCTTGACGTTCACCCACTTGGGGTCGTTCATGAGGTCGTAGGATACGTCCGGGTGGATGATGCCGACAAAGCTGCCGTTGATGGGCTTGGCGTTCTGATTCTTCAGGAAGCGCACCGCCTGCCGCACCGCGTCCACGGTGAGGTAGTGGTTGTCCTCCGCCGTGCTGCTGCCGCCGACGAGCGCGCTGCGGCTCGTGACCTGCCCCTCGGCGTACTGGACGTTGGTGCCGCCGACGAGCACCTCGCGCGTGATGGTGTCGAGGGTCTGGCCCGCCTGCGCGCCGAGCAGCTTCGTCGCCTGCAGGAGGTTGTTGTCGATGGCGGTGAGCATGAGCACGTCGCTCATCTCAATGTAGTCGCCGTACTGCTGCACGTCCGCCGGGACGGTGCTGACGCTCAGGCGCTTGCCGCTCGGCGTCACGCCCTCCGCGATGGGGGTGAGGGCCTTCTCCAGCGGGTCGTACTTGCGGAATTCGATGGTGCGCCCGCCGTTCTGGGGGATGGCCTGGCGCTGGCCGAACTGGTCGTGTACCAGCTCCGGCCCCGCGTTGTCGATGAGGTAGTCGGAGTAGTAGGTACGCATCTCCGCAGAGAGCGCGGTGTCGGCGGTGGTGTTCGTGTTGTCGAACATGCGCAGGTTCATGTAGCTTGTTTCCATAGGTGTCTCCTCTCATTTCTCCAAACATTTATTGTTACCGCCGCCCGGGATGGGCGGCAGGATGCCTGGTGTTGCAATCCTCAAAAGGATATCTGCTCGCCCCGTGCCACGCGCCGGGCGATGTCCGCGCGGTCGCGGCGGGTCAGGCGGGAGAGATCGGGGCGGGTGCTGACGGGGTTCTGGCTCGCTGCGGCGTTCTCCGCCGGGCGGTTGCCCCGCGCGCGGATGCCGCCGACCACGCGCCGCTCGGTCTCCCGCGCCGTCTTGCGGGCGATGCCGCGCTTGATCTCCTCAAGGTGCAGGCTCTCAAACGCCTGCCGGAGCGGGACGCCGCGCTGCACGAGGCCCATAAAGCGCGGGTCGCGCAGCTCCTGCCGGACGTTCACGCCGCCGTAGGCCTGCTCAATCGCCTCCACGTCGCGCAGCCACCCGGCGATCTGCGCCTCGGCGCGGCTGCGCGGGGGCGGGGGCGACGCGTCCTCCCGCTCCGCCGGAGGGGCCTCCTCCGTCTGCGGCGCGGTTTGTTCAGGCAGGGCCTGTCCGTCTGTGTGCTCTGTTGTGACTGCATTTGCCGCGTCTGCCGCCGTCTCTGCCGGCGCGGCTGCGGGGGTACCCGCTGTGCCTGTGATTGCCGTTTCCATGGTTCATTGCTCCTCTCTGGTTTTGATTTGAATACTCTGTGGATAGGTCGCCGCGAGCAGGCGCAGGCCGGCGGCGGTGAGCGCGAAGGCCGCCGCCACATCCGCGCCGCCCGTGCAGGTGACGCGCAGGTCGCCGTCGCCCGCGCGGCTTTCCAGCCGCTCCGCGCCTGCGCAGTCCCGCTGTAAATACGTGAGCAGGCTCTGCCCGAGCGCGGAGGCGGCGGCGCACACCAGATTGCCCCAGTCGGACGGGCGCGCGCCGCACGCGGCGCAGGGGAGGTCCGCCTTTGCCTCCGGCGCGCCCGCGTGCCCGCGCATGGTGAGGGTGCGGCGCGCGCCGTCTGTCCAAAACTCCGCCGTGATCACCCCGCCGTCCCCCCGGTCATGCCGCGCCGCACGAGGGTTTCCCCGTAATTGTCCTGCGTGGCGCGCTGCGCCTGCGCGGCGGCTCCCGCAAGGGTCTGCCCGCCGCCGGACGGCGCGCCCGCTTCGGCGGGCGGCGTTCCTGCCGCCGCTCCCCCCGCCGCGACGTCGGTGACCTGCGCGAGGGTCTCGGAGAGCTGCCGGCAGGTGTTTTGCAGGGTCTGCCCCTCGGTGATCTGCCGGAGCACCTTGCTCTTCCCCTCAAACTCCATGAGCTCCAGCGCGCCGATGGCCTCCTGCGCCCGCTCGGGGTTAAAGAAGCCGAGGCTGTAGAGCTCCTTGGCAAGCTCGTTCTGGCTCAGGCGGGAGAAGGGGTTGCGCTTTTGCGGCTGGATACTGATGTCAAACACCGGGCGGCGGGTCTGTGCGCTGCCGTCCGCGGCGGTGCCCACCACCTGCTCGCGCAGGGACTGCCCCGACACCTCCTCATAGCGGCTGCCGTTCGGCCCGGTGATGCGAAACGAGCGCATCTCGTCGTAAAACTGCCGCACCAGCTCAATGCAAAGGTAGCCGAGCTGGGTATAGCGCCGGTAGCTGCCCGCGATCATGTCGCGCGCCGCCTTGTTCCCCGCCTCCTGCAATGCCGCGATGGCGGAGGCCGCCGTCACGCCGCCGGTCGTCCCGCCGCTCGCCATGTCGCGGTTCGCGGCGGTCTCCTTGAGCTCGCTGATCTTCATCTCCAGAATGTTGGGATAGATGCTGCTGAGGGTGTTCACCGTCACCGGCTTGAGCCGCGCGTCGTCGAGGGTACCCTCCACGTGGACGATGGGGCGACTCCAGTCGAGGAACTCCTCCTCGTTCACCCCGGCGCTGGTGGCGGCAAAGTAGCGCGGGCGGGTGGCCATCATGGCGTTTTCGAGGATGTTCTGGCCCAACCGGTCGATGTAGAGCTGCGGGTCCTTGCAGAGCGCGACGTACCCGAAGCCCACCGGCGTCCCCTTTTCGGGGAACAGGGTGTCGAACACGAAGGGGTAGCGCCCGTGGTCGTACCAGCCGCGCGCTTCGTAGTCCGGCTCGTTCTCGCTCGCGAACAGGAGTGTCTCGCCCACGAATTTCGCGTAGTGCAGCACCGTTCTCCCCTCGGGCGTGCGCAGCTTGTAGTACCAGTCCACCACCACCACCTTCTCGTCGGTGCGCACCGTGTCGTCGAAAATATACTGCTTGATATCCACGGCATTGCCCATGTCCTGCTGCCGCAGCTGGGGGTACCGCTCCTCGAGCAGATCCCTGTCCTGCAGGTTCACGACGAAGAGGTTGCGGCTTTTCTGGATGTCGGTGATCCCCGGCTCCCAGAAGATGTTTAGCAAATCCACCTGGCACACGTCCACGTCGCCGAGGCCGTTTTCCATGTCGTTGTTCCAGAACACGCCGTACACCGCCGTGCCGTGCTTGAGCTTCTCCCACCAGTTGTCCGAGTAGGTCTGCTCAAACTCGCACCGCTCCAGAATCACGGGGAGCACCGCGCTCAGCCGCCGGGCGTCCGCCTCGTCCTGCGCCTCGCGCGGGAGGATATTGGGCTCCGGATAGTTGTCCATCGCGTCGGCGTGCTTGTTCATAATGGCGTTAAAGAGCCACGCGCTGCTCGGCTCGGGGCGGGTGCTCTCCCTGCCGCGCCGGATGACCTCCCAGTGGCGCATCTGGTACCACCGCTCATCCTCCACCACCCGCGCCTCCAGGTTGGCCTTGCCGTCCTTGTAGTTGCGCAGGGTCTCCGCCGCCTTGCGGATCTCCGGCGTCCCGACGGGCAGGGCAAACAGGGCCTCCCGCTCCGTCTCCTCCCCCGCCGCCCCGGTCAGGGGGGCTACTGTATCAGTCATGCTTCTTCTCCTCTTTTCTCTTCGTTACAGGCGGTAAAAATCGTACCGCCCGTACTGCGGTGTGTCGTCCCCCAGCGGGTCGTACCCGGCGATTTTACGCGGCGCGGCGCGCGGCCTTGCGATGGGGTTTTCCATGCAGACGTAGCGCAGCTCGTCGTAGATGTGATCCTCCCCGCCGGTGTCCACATCCTCGACGTCGGACGTGTCGTAGGTGAGGTTCGGCACCGTGCGGATGAAGTTGCGGCAGGTGTCGAACACGTAGAGCAGGGGGATGCCGTTTTCATCAAACGCCAGCCGGTGGTGCACCTGCATCTTGCCGTCAAGCCGCCGGTTGTCCCCGCGCTGGAAGTACACCCCCTCGCGCTCCATGAGCGCCGCGACGCTCTCCGTCCCGCTGTCGTTGAAGATCGCGGGGTCGGCGACGCCCAGAATCTTCTTGCCGCGCAGGTTCGGGTCCTCCGACTCGATGCGGCGGATTTCCCGCGCGATGCGCGCGGGCTCCCACTTGACCCCCTCGTTCGGCGCGCCGGTGCAGCCGTAAAGCTCGCGGATGCGGTAGAGCCGCCGGTCGTGGTCGGCGGCGTACCAGCCGACCGAGAAGGGGCGGGTATAGCCCCAGTCATAGCCGCGCCAGATGCTCCAGTTGTCCGGCACGCGGAAGGGGGCGACCACGTGGGTGTGCACGCGGTCGAGGGCGTGGGCGCTGTCATTGCGCCACTCGGTGAAGACCTGCCCGGAAAAGCTGTCCCAGCTGCCGTACAGCAGCGCGTCCCGCTCCGCCTGCGGCAGCGCCGCAAGCCGCTGGACGTACTGCGGGTCGTGCGCGAGCAGCGCGGGGTTATCGAACACCGACGACGGGACGAAAATCCGGCTCTGCCGCGCCGTCTCCTGCTTCCCGTCGGGCGTGCGCCACGCGACGTCCTCCCAGACGGTCTGCATGGGCGCTCCCGCCGTGATAAACCGCTCCTTCACCCAGCCGTGCCCCACCCCGCCGGGATTCGCCGTCGCCCGGATGTACACCCGCGTCCCCGGCCCGTTGGGGCGGTTGCGGGAGAACAGGTAGCTGTACTCCTCCCACGTGAAGTGGGTCAGCTCGTCAAAGGCGATGAAGTCGTACGCCTGCCCCTGATAGCGCGTGCGGTCCTGCGCGTGCTGCATGGAGCCGAATAGGATCCGCGCCCCCGAGGGAAAGCGCCACGTGTGGGTACTCGCGTTATACCGCGCTTTGGGAAAGGCCATGCCGTAGTAGAGCACGCTCTTATCCACGAGTTCCGTGAGTTGCGGGTAGGTCTTGCGCAGAATGAGCCCCTTATAATGCGGGATGTGCACCTGCCGCAAGGCCTCCATCACAATGGCGTCGGACTTGCCGCCCCCCGCCGCGCCGCCGTAGAGCGCCTCGTACTCCCACCGCTCCTGAAAGGCCTTCTGCCGCGGCTGGGGCGTCCAGAGTACGTCAGCCATCGCCGCCGTCCGGCGGCGGGAGCACGGCGGCAAGCTCCACCACGCCGCCCGTCTCCTGCTCCGCGCGCTCGTCCCCGCCGCCGACGTCCGTCCAGCGGCCCGCCGCGCGGCTGCACAGGTATAGCCGCTGCGCCGTGACGCTGCCCGGCGACTGCTTGCGCACAAGCTTCGTGAGCACCAAATCCGGCTCGCCGCTCTTGCGCTCCCAGGTGCGCGTCTCCTCCACGGTGCCGATCGCCTGCTCGTAGAGCGCCGTCTCGACGTTCGCAACGCGCCGGTCCTCCTCCGTGAGGAGCGCCTCGCGCTTGTCTATATCGTCTATCGTCAATTCCTCCCTCCTCTCCTTGCGCCTCCCGGCAGACCGCAAAGGCGGTGCGCGGGGGCGTGGAACACGTCCCTCTGCGTCCATAGCACCCTCCTATTCCGCAGCCTGCGCTTCCGCTTCCCGCAGCTGCCGCATGTATTCCTTCAGGACGACGGTGTCGCTGCGGTCCTTCGGCGCGCCGGAGCCGGAAGAAAAAACAGATTCAGTTCCATTTGCAGTTCCATATCCGGAAACAGGTTTTCCCGTCTTTGGGTCAAAACCCATAGAACCCGCCCGGTTTTTCTTCGGACGCCCGCCAAGGGCGCCGTTCTCCCTGCTGCGCTGCGCCCGCGCCTCCCATTTGGCGCGGTTGTCGTCCATCGCCACACGCATGGTGCGAAAGGCCATCATAATCAGCTTGTCCCCGCCGTCGTAGCACTCGCCCCGGTTTTCGTAGGCAAAGAGCGCAGTGAGCAGCTCCCCCCGCTGCGCCATGTCCAGCAGCTCAATCTGCTCCTCCCAGGTGCAGTAGAGGATGAAGCTCTTTTTCTCCTCGCTCATGGGGCTCCACCCCACAGCTCCGTGTCGGGCAGCATCCCGTTTTCCAGCATGCGCACGCAGTGGTCGCAGCCGAGCACCTCGTCGTCCCGCCCGAGGTACAGCCACTCCGCCTCCGCCCCGCAGACGGGGCACGGGTCCTCCCGGTCGCACTCATAATAGCCCCAGCGGAGCATCCGGCTGATGTCAGGATGCTCCGGAAAGCATGCACTGTTCATTCTTTTTCACTCCCCCTGATCAGGTACCTATCCCCCCGGCGTGCACACAATATGCGATTTATTTCCGGCCGGTTTCGACAGTGATATTTACCTAACGTGAGCATTTTATCACTTATCGTGAAATATGTCAACACTTTTCGTGAGTGTTTTCTCGATATTGTATGCAACCGCTTGCACGCACTCACTTTCCGTGATATAAATTTCTCATAAGGAGTTGACCGCATATGTTCAGCTTAAGATTAAAAGAAATCCGGGAGGAGCACCACCTCTCCCAACGCGCCTTTGCCCAGATTTTTGGCATCTCCCCCTCCACCGTCGGTATGTGGGAGAGCGGACGGCGGGAACCGGACTTTGATATGATCCGCCGTATCGCCGACCGATTTAATGTCACCACCGATTACCTGATCGGCCATAAGGAGAACGCCGCACTCGGGTTTGATGAGTTTACCTACGCGATGTATGAGGAGGGCAAAACCCTCACCGCCGAGCATAAAAAGACCCTGCTCGAGATGGCGAAGTTTTTCCGGCGGCAACAGCGGGAGCAGGGAAAGGTTTAGTTCCCCTGCTCCTGAACGGTGGTGGCCCCGCGCCCGCTGCGGGCTTGTCCCTGTTTTTTGCCTGCTCGGCAGGGTGCAGGGGCCCGGCGGCGTACGGTTTTTCCGCTGTCAAAACAGGGACACGTCTGCAGCGGGCAAGGGAAACCACTACCGCAAAAACAGAAACTACGGTAAGCGAGGCCAATCAATTGAAAAAGCTATTTATTCTAGTGATGATAGCAGGCATCTGCCTCTGCGGCGGATGCGAAAGCCAAGGCAGATATAACATTGCCTCCATGAATGACGCAGCCGAACGGCTGGAACAGATTATAACGTACAGCAGGGACAAGGATAAAGCATCCTTGCGGAAGCTGTTTTCACCCAACGCCTTGCAGGAGGCGGAAGATCTCGACGCCGACATGGATGATCTGTTTGCCCTGCTGGAGGAGGGCATTGATTCGTGGGAGATCTACACCGGCGGTGCGCTTCCGGAAACGTATGAAGGGAGAACACATGTTGTCTCCCGGTATGAATTTACCATGATATCAGGGGACAATGCATATAGAATCTTCCTGTATGAGGTCACCGCCGACTCGGTGCCGGGTGAAGTAGGCCTATATATGGTACAGCTGTATACACCTGAGGAACGCGATACGGTATATGACTTCGGCGTTGAAAAACTGTATGCCGGCATTATCCTGTCCGATATGTTATTCGATAGCGTACATACCACAATAGCCCCATAAAACGCCCCCGGTGAAAAAAAGGGGCTGCCGGTCGCGGCAGCCCCCTCCGTCAACACGATAGAGCGATAAAAAGCCCTTTTATTCCTTTTCCCGCGTCCCCCAGGCGTCCATAAACGCCTCCACAGCGGCGGAGCCGATGCTGTCGGCCCCCCCGCCACGCGTTAAGAAAGCACAAAACGCGTCGTAAAACCCATCTCCCGCCTGAAACATGCGCAGGAGCCGGGAGATCATCTCTCTCCCGCTCTCATCCAACTGGCCATAAATCGCTATAAGCTGAGTCTCTATTTCTGTCATCGTAACAATTTCCTTTCCCGTCTGCGAATCGTTTGTGTAAGTCATGACTGACCTGCGCGGGATATCCCTCCTGCGTCATGCGCCTCACCGCCGCGCCGGTGAGGCTGATGCATTCCCCCTCTTTGTCATATTTTGGCGAAAAAGAAATAATCGTGTTAACAATTATCATTATATGCTTAAATATCGATATTTTTGTCGAATTATCTTCCCGCCAAACAAAAATTTTGGAGGAAACGGCCATGCCCGACTATGTCCTCGCCCTCGACCAGGGCACCACCGGCAGCCGCTGCATGCTGTGAGGACGTACAGGGCTTCTGAGCGCCTTCGCCCTGCGCGCGATGCAGCGGAAATCA
>JAJBUC010000014.1 GCA_020860545.1 Oscillospiraceae bacterium
CCCCCGTAAAAAGGGTGCAGGGCGGAGCCCTGCCTCCCGCCGAGCAGGCGAAAAACAGGGACAAGTCTGCAGCGGGCAAGGGGAACCCCTCCATAAGAAGGAAAGGCTTACCCCCTATGCAAACAGCAGACCGGCAGCACGGAGAGCCCCGGCTTCCCCTGCCGCACCCCCTCCAATAGCACAACCGACGGGGGGGATGCGGGGGTATGCTGCACCAGCTGCATCCGTTTCGGCTCCATCCCCGCCGCGCGCAGGGCAGCCACCCCGTCGGTGAGGCGGGCGGCGGGCAGAGTGAGCGCAAACCGCCCGCCGTTGCGCAGCAGCCGCGCCGCCGCGCCGCAGAGCGCTTCCAGCGTGCAGGATGTCTCCATGCGCGCGCCGCCGCCCGGCTTCCCGGTTCCGGCGGGGTAATAGGGGGGATTGGCGATGACAAGGTCAAAGCCTCCGGCGGGCAGCAGGAGGGCGGTTTTCCGCAAATCCCCGCAGCGCAGGTCCCCCGTGAGGGCGTTCTCCCGCAGGTTGCGCACCGCCCACGCATAGGCGTCCGGACTGCATTCGATGCCCGTCAGCTGCACGGACGGCACCCGCCCGCGCAGGAGCAGGAGCAGCGCCCCCGCGCCGCAGCCCAGGTCGCAGGCCCTGTCCCCGCGCCGTACGGTGGCAAACGCCGCGAGCAGGAGGGTATCCTGCCCCAGCGGAAAGCAGCCCTCCCCCCAGCGGTAGGTGAAGGGGCCCAATTGTTCCGCCCGCTCCATCTGCTCAGGACGGGGGTCGCGTGAAGTGGGCAAGGGGATCGACCTCCGCCCACAGGACCAGCTTCCCCTCCGCGCGGGTGCGCTTCATATCAATCAGCCGCTGGTTGGCACTGCCGCGGTAGCGCAGGTCGTAGGACTTTTTCTCCGCGACAAACGGCCCGTCCACGAGCACATCGGTCTCATCGAGCAGCGCGCGGTATTCCGCCGCGCCGCCCAGCACCTCATACGTATAACCGGAATAGACCCAGACATCCAGCCCCTTCTGGTGCGCGAGCGCGGCGAGCGCGGCGCATTCCTCCGGCTGCAAAAACGGCTCGCCGCCGGAGATGGTGAGGCCCTGCAGAAGCGGGTTGTTCCCCATCTTCTCCATAATGGCCTCGGGCGTCGTCTCCTCCCCGCCGCGCGGGTCGTGGGTGGCGGGGTTATGGCAGTCCGGGCAGTGGTGCGGGCAGCCCTGCGTAAAGACGGTAAAGCGCAGGCCCGCGCCGTCGACGATGGAATCTGAAATGGTATTGGCGATACGCAAGCGGTATCCCTCCTGACTATGACCGGCTGCACGGCTTTGCTCTGCCGTGCAGCCGGTGTAAAGCGATATTACTTTATACGCCGTGCTTGACGCGGTCGCGCTCCTCCGCCCGCTTGGCGTTGTTGAAGCGGTCGAGCGTACCGACGAGATAGCCGGTGATGCGGCGGATGCGCTCAAAGGGCACGTCGTCCGCCGACTCCTGCCGCCCGCAGCCGGGGCACTGGTCGCCGATAATGCCGGAGAAGCCGCAGACCGGGTCGCGGTCCACCGGGTGGTTCACCGAGCCGTAGCCGATGCCCTCCTCCTTCATGCAGCGGATGACCTTCTCAAAGGCCTCGAGGTTCTGCGTCGGGTCGCCGTCCATCTCGATGTAGCTGATGTGTCCGGCGTTCGTGAGGGCGTGATAGGGCGCTTCCAGCTTGATCTTCTCATAGGCGCTGATGGGGAAATAGACCGGCACATGGAAGGAGTTTGTATAGTACTCCCTGTCGGTGATCCCCTCTATGTTGCCGTAGCGCGCCCGGTCGAGCTTGACAAAGCGGCCCGAAAGCCCCTCCGCCGGGGTCGCGAGCAGGGAGAAGTTGAGCTTGTGCCTCTCACTCTCCTGATCCAGCCGCACGCGCATATGGCTGATGATCTCCAAGCCCAGCACCTGCGCCTTCGGGTCCTCCCCGTGGTGCTTGCCGATGAGGGCGCGCAGGGTCTCCGCCAGGCCGATAAAGCCCACCGACAGGGTGCCGTGGCGGAGAATCTCGCCCACCTCGTCGTCCCAGTCGAGCTTGTCCGAATCCAGCCACACCCCCTGCCCCATGAGGAACGGGAAGTTGCGCACACGCTTGCGGGACTGGATTTCAAAGCGCTCCAGCAGTTGGTCCACCGCCATATCCAGCATCCGGTCAAGCCCCTCGAAGAAGACCGACAGATCCCCCTTGGCCTTGATGGCAAGGCGCGGCAGGTTGATGGTGGTAAAGGACAGGTTGCCCCTGCCGTGGCTGATCTCGCGCGTCGGGTCATAGGAATTGGCGATGACCCGGGTGCGGCAACCCATATAGGAGATCTCCGTGTCGGAATTGCCCGGCTGATAGTACTTTAAATTAAACGGCGCGTCGATAAAGGAGAAGTTCGGGAACAGCCGCTTGGCCGAGCAGCGGATGGCGAGCTGAAACAGGTCGTAATTCGGCTCGCCCGGGTTGTAGTTGACCCCCTCCTTGACGCGGAAAATCTGGATGGGGAAAATCGGCGTCTCGCCGCCGCCCAGACCGGCCTCGGTGGCGAGCATGATGTTTTTCATCACCATGCGCCCCTCGGCGGAGGTGTCCATGCCGTAGTTGATGGAGGAGAACGGCGTCTGCGCCCCGGCGCGGCTGTGCATGGTATTGAGGTTGTGGATGAGGGCCTCCATCGCCTGATAGGTCGCGCGGTCGGCCTCCTTCACGGCGCGGTAGTGGGCGAACTGCTGCGCCTTTTCCATCGTCTCCTGGTCGCCGTACTGCGCCGTCAGGCGCGGCAGCTCCGCCGCCAGATAGTCCCCGCACCCCTCTATCGTCGGCACCAGCCCGGTCTGTGCGCCGATTGCGGCAATCATGTCCTTGATGTCCTGCTCGCAGTCCTCCGTACCCGCAAGCAGCATCAGCGCGCGGGCGAGGTTCTGGCGGTACAGGCGGACAAAGGTCTTGCGCACGCCGTCCGCCATGCCGTAGTCAAAATTCGTCACCGACTGCCCGCCGTGCTGGTCGTTCTGATTGGACTGGATGGCGATGCAGCACAGCGCGGCGTAGGAGGAGATATCGTTCGGCTCGCGCAGGGTGCCGTGGCCGGTGGAGAAGCCGCCCCGGAAGAGCTGCTTGATGTCAATCTGGCAGCAGGTCGTCGTCAGGGTCAGAAAATCCAGGTCGTGGATGTGGATATCCCCTTCGCGGTGGGCGCGCGCGTGCTCTGGGTTGAGCACGAACATATCGTAAAACTGCTTCGCGCCCTCCGAGCCGAATTTCAGCATGGAGCCCATCGCGGTGTCCCCGTCGATATTCGCGTTTTCCCGCTTGATATCGCTGTCCCGCGCGTCGGTATACGTGATATCCTCATAGGTTTTCATCAGGCGGGTGTTCATCTCCCGCGCGCGGCTGCGCTGGTCGCGGTAGAGAATATACGCCTTGGCGGTCTGGATATAGCCGTTATCCATCAGCACCTTTTCCACAAGATCCTGTATGTGCTCGACATCCGGCTTGTCGTTTTCCTCCTCCTCGAGCAGCGCCATCACCTGCCGCGCGAGCTCCTCCGCCGTCTCCTCCTGACCGGTTTTATAGGTTGCGTCAAAGGCCTTGGTAATGGCCCGCGCGATTTTTTCAGGGTCGAATTCGGTCAGCCTTCCGTCCCTTTTCTGTATCTGCTTGAGCTGCATAGCACACATCCCTTTCTATCGGTGAAACACAATATGTTGTTATTTGTTTTGCTCCTGTACACAGGATAATACCATATCATGCAGACCTCGTCAATAGAGCAATGTGCCGAAAAGCGCTGTCTGTCCTGCCATATTTGTGCAAACCCTTGCCGCGCAGCCATGATCGCACGAAAATTTTTTATGTTAATTGAAATCGTTATTAAAGTAACACAAGCCCGTACTTTCGCTGCATCTCCCGCAGAAAGTCCGGAGAGAGGTCGCCCGTGCCGTCCCAGAAGGCGCGCCCCTGATACAGGCGCAGCGCGCGCTCCAAAAGCTCCGGCACATCCGACCAGATGCACAGGGCATCCTGCACAACATATTGATGCTCCACAAAGAGGGCCAGATCGTCCTGCTCCAAAATGGAGATTTTGAGCGCTCCCTGCGGGGACTCCTCCTCCGCCTTTAGAATATCCTCCACCAGATCGGGCGAGCACGCGATGACCTCGCCCACATCCACGGTGGGGCTGATGAAGCGCCCCTCTCGCTCGCTGGCGCAGGCGATGACCTCCTCATCGACGGCGGGCGGAGGAACGGCGGAGAGGTCCACACCAAGCGCCGCCTGCCGCACCGCGCGGATGGCCTCCGGCGTCGGCGCGGAGAAGATGCGCACCCCGGCCGCCGCCATCTGCGGCACGCAGGCGGCCGCTTCCGCCGGGTCGGACACGTACAGCCCCGCGATGAGCGGCACCTGCGCGTAGGGCGCGAGCCTGGTAAGCTGCTCAAGCATACGGTCGGGGCTGGCGTTGCAGGCGATGCCAAAGGCGGACACCCCCATGCCCTGCAGAATGATCAAGGCCGCCAGGCAGTCACTGCCGGACGGGATACGCCCGCTCTCATCGCAGACAAAACGCGCCCATACGGGCTTGTCGCTGACCGCGCGGATGCCGAGCAGCGCCGCGCGGGCACACGGGATATCCCCCATATGCTCCAGAAAGAAAACGTCCACACCGTCACGCAGCGCCTCGGCCTGCGCCCGGTACGCCGCCACAAGGTCCTCAAACTCCTCCTCGCGGTGCAGGTGCCACTCCGTCACGGAGCCGAGGCAGCCCGCGACGGCGGCCTTGCCGTCCGCCGCGCCGCGGGTGAGCGTGACGCGGGCGCGGTTTTCCCGCGCCAGCTGCTCCGCCGAGACACTTGGGCCGCATTCCCACCGGTTCAGCCCCACCGTCGGCGCGCGCAGAACGTTGCTCCCCGCCGCAACACAGGCGCGCTGCTGCTCCTGCCGCGTCGTGCCATGTGCCGATACCGGCTCCGGCGCGCCGTCTAGCAGCAGGGGCCAGGGCAGGCCGTTTCGCTCCATCGCTCTGCCGCCTCCCCTACATCTTCTCCGGCGCGGACACGCCGATGAGCGCAAGGCAGTTGGCGATCACCGCGCGCACCGTATCGGCGAGCTTGAGGCGGGCGGCGGCACAGCCTTCCTCCGCGCCTAAAATATGGCACGCGTTATAAAAGCGGTGGAAATCACCCGCCAATGTAAGCAGATAGCGGTTGACCCGCGACGGGTCATAGTCCCGCGCCGCGAGAGACAGCTCCTCCGGCAGCTGCGCAAGGGTACGGAGGAGCGCCTTCTCCTCCGCCGCAGAGAGCAGGGAGACGTCCGCATCCGCCGCCGCCAGCACAGGATAGCCCTCCGCCGCCATGCGCGCGACGAGCGAGCAGATGCGGGCGTGGGCGTACTGGACATAATAGACGGGGTTCTCACTGTCCTGCCGCACGGCGAGGTCGAGGTCAAAGTCCAGCGGCGTGTTGCTGCTGCGGGAGTTGAAGAAGTAGCGCGCCGCATCCACGCTGATCTCGTCGAGCAGGTCATGCAGCGCGATGGCCTTGCCCGAGCGCTTGGACATGCGCACCGCCTCCCCGTCGCGCAGGAGGTTCACGAGCTGCATCAGCACCACGACAAGGCGGTGCGAGCCGTCGAGCCCCAAGCCGTCGAGCGCCGCCTGCAGCCGCGCGACATGCCCGTGGTGGTCGGCCCCCCAGACGTTCACGGCCTTGTCAAACCCGCGCGCTTCCAGCTTGTTGCGGTGATAGGCGATGTCCGCTGCAAAGTAGGTGTAAACCCCGTTTTGCCGGCGCAGGACGTCGTTTTTGAGGTCGAGCTTGTCGACCTCCTCGCGCGTCTTGCCCTCACGCAGGTATTTTTCTTTGAGCAGGGCCGTCGTGTCGAGCCAGAGCGCGCCGTCCTGCTCATAGGTGTAGCCCTTCTCGCCGAGCAGCGCCGCCGTCTCCTCCACGTAGCCGCTCTCGTGCAGCGTCGATTCGTAAAACCACGCGTCGTAGCGGATCTGATACCGCGCGAGATCGTCCTTCATATGCGGAATGTTGACGGAGAGGCCGAACGCGGACATGTCCGCCATCCATGTCGCCTCCGGCGCGTCGCGGTAAGCGTCCCCGTGCTGTTCGTAAAACGCCTGCGCCAGCGCGCGGATATCGTCGCCCTGATAGCCGCCCTCCGGAAACGGGAAGTCCGCCCCGCCGGGCAGCAGCTGCATATAGCGCGCGTGGATGGAGGCGGCGAATTTTTGAATCTGATTGCCCGCGTCGTTTACATAAAACTCCTTCCACGTCTCGTAACCCGCGCGGGCGAGGACGTTTGCAAGGGAGTCCCCCAGCACGCCGCCGCGCGCGTTCCCCATGTGCATGGGACCTGTGGGGTTTGCGGAGACGAATTCCACCATGACGCGCTGTCCGCGCCCCGTGTCGCTCTGTCCGTAGGTATTCCCCTCCCGCTCAATGACGCTGAGCACCGCGCGGTACCATGCTTCACCCAGAAAGAAATTCAGAAAGCCGGGGCCCGCCACCTCGGCACGCGCAAAAAAGCTGTCCGACAGGTCGAGCCGCGCCAAAAGCTCCGCCGCGATGGCGCGCGGGCTCATGCCCATCCCCTTCGCCGCAGCGAGCGCGTAGGAGGTCGCGTAGTCGCCGTTATTGGTGTCCTTCGGTATGTCAATCTGCGCCTGCACGCGCACGCCGCCCGGCAGGGCACCCGCCGCCACCGCCGCTTCATACGCCTTTTCCGTCAGCAGCGCCACCTGCTCCCGCGCCGCCTGTATCATATTCGCCATTGCCGTTCTCACCTTTTTCACTATTTTATGATGGCAGTCCCTTGCCCTTTTTCTTTATATTAATGTGGAAGAAATTCTGGCCCGTCACCGCGTGGTCTATCTCGATGGCATAGTCAATTTCAATGCTGCCGCAGCCCCGGCGGATATCCGCGCACATGCGCCGCGTGTCGATCCCGACCGAAAGCGCCCCCTGCGGGGTGTCGTACATCGACAGGTGCCGCCGCCCCTCCTCGAATACCATCTGGGAGTTCACCGCGCCCATGCGCAGGAGGGTGATCTTGTCCTTCTCAATGCGGAAGGTCGTCCGTGTCCCCTCCAAACCCGTCAGCTCGCTCTCCTCATAGGTAAGCGTAAAGCCCTCCTTGCGGTTACCGTCGAGCTTCCCCTCCGTAACGAGCTCAATTGTCTCCGGTTCGGCATCGGCATACAGCTGCATCCCCCGGATGGATAATATCACGTTGTTTTCTTCCATAGCCAAACACGACCTTTACCAGCATCCGGCTCACGTCCGGAAATACATGTTTTGCATTTGCAAATATCGAATTATTATACACCGTCTTACCCCGATCTGTAAAGGGCCCTGCGCATCGGCTCTTGACATACCCGCCCGTGCGGGCATATCATGGCAACAAAAAGGGCGCTGCCACAGGCGGTTGCCCCTTGCTGCGTTACAAAGAAGTAATCGCTGGTGTTGGAGCTGTGAAGTGTTCACCCCTCCAAACAAGAAGGGGCAACCGCCTACCGTGTGATAGCGCCTTGGGTGATGATAGCATTTGCCTTGCGGATTGTCCGGCGCGCACGATCATGAATAGGCAGAAATATCAATCTGTGTCACCGTTTCCGTCACATTTTCCTGCAGGAACAGAGAGGCGAGCGCCGAGAAATTATCCACACTGTCGCTGACGAAATAGCGGCACCGGCCCGGTGCCGCTATTTCGGTCAGTCCGCCGCGCGCGCGCAGCAGGTCGGCCATGGCCTTGGCCCCCTCCGCGCCCGCGTTAATGCGTGTCACGCCCTCCCCCATAAATGCGGCAATCACCCGCTCAAGCAGCGGATAGTGGGTGCAGCCCATGAGCAGGGTATCCACCCCCGCCGCCTTCAGCGGGGCGAGGTATTCCGCCACCACGGTCTCAATGACAATATCGCCGGGATGGATGCGCCCGCTCTCCACCAGCGGCACAAAGAGCGGGCATGCCTGCGGCAATATGGCGGCGGTGGGGTTTTCCGCCAGTATCCTCCGCTCGTACATCCCGCTGCGGATGGACGCCTGGGTCGCAATCAGCCCGATTTTTCCGCTGCGTGTCACACGCGCGGCGGTGCGGGCGGCGGGCTCCACCACGCCGATGACGGGGATGTCCTGCTCCGCCTCTATCACATCCATCGCGGTGGTGGAGGCCGTACCGCAGGCGATGACCACCGCCTTGAGGTCAAAGGTACGCAAAAAGGCCATATCCTGCCGCGCGTATTTGATAATCGTATCTCTGGAGCGCCCGCCGTAGGGCACGCGCCCCGTGTCGCCGAAATAGACAATATCCTCCTGTGGGAGTAACCGCCGGAGCTCCGCGACCGTGGTCAGCCCGCCGAGTCCCGAGTCAAAAACACCAATGGGTCTTCCGTCCAAAGCCATTCCTCCATACCACAAAATATTGGGCTTGCCGCCCATTCTCTCACCATAATATGCCAAAACGCACAAAATAGCAAGGAAATTTCTCCTTTTTCTTGCCCTTTTCCTTGATTTTAAGACACGGCCCCTTCCAAATTTTAATTTTATATGAATTTATCTTCTCCCTGTTTGACATTTGGGCGCGCCCGACTATAATATATGTTGTAGCACATACTCTGATATGTCATGAAGAGCGAGGAGGTTCCGTAATCATGAATTTAGAGCTTACACCCAAGCAAATGCGCCGGCTGCTGGATATAGCCTATATTGGGAACTGGATTTTAAACGCGACCCGTGGCGACTGTGAATGCTAAAATGGACTTGAGCCACTAAAGCAAAAATGACAATGAACAT
>JAJBUC010000043.1 GCA_020860545.1 Oscillospiraceae bacterium
CGCTCCCCGCCGACACGTCCCGCCCCAACCCTCTCTGCGCATCGCTCACAACGGTAAGCTGCGCGCGGAATTTGGGGATAAAACGCAGTGCCATGGAGAGCAACAGACTCAGCGATGGGAGGATGCGCCCAAATAAGTACACAAACTTGTCTGCGGTCATGACCTCGCTGTAACAGCGAAACCATGTGATCACGGCGATGAGCATGCAGGCCGCTGCGATGCCGTAGGTGATGCTCTCCAGCGTCAGCGGGTTCCCGGACGGCAGATACGCCAGTATCGTCGCGCCCTCGTGATTAAAAGCGGGGTTAATCAGGGCGGCCAGCAGCAGCAGAGGAAGCATATAGATAAGGCTAAACCGCACGGCCTTTTTTCCGCTGAGGTAAATGCTGTATGTGATCGCCGTGCACATCGAAACCGCAAGACACGCCGGGTGCATAAAGAACATGGAAAACACAAGTACCAGCCCAAAATAGAGAAAATTGATGATGGGATGGCAGCGCCCGAAGGTATCCAGCTTTTCCATCATTCGTCCCCGGTCGCATAGCCGCCGCCCACGTCATAGCCAAGGTCACAGGTGTAGACCCATTCGATCACATCGCCGTCCCGCAGCTGATAGCGGGAACAGCCGTAGTTCGGGAACCAGTCGTTCACCTTATACATCCAGCCCGAGCCTTCGCCCACATCAAACTCGTACAGGTTGTGAATCCCCTCGATATATGCGGAATTGTATATGATCGTATTGACAAACTCCATGTGGATCTGATTCTGCCGCAGGGTACGCTGCAGAACGTCAAAAACGCTCTCACCCTCGTAAAACGTCACGGCAACGGGCTCTAATATCCAGCCATCCGGAGGAACAAGCTCGTGCTTTGCCGTGTCGAGGTAGGACATATTGTCCAGAATCGTCGCGCAGGAGACAGAAATGGTGCAGGTAAATGCCGTGGAGGTGATGGTTGCGTCCTCCGGCTCCACAGGCACGGGGCTGCCCTCACCCGCCGGTTCGCCCGTGTCGGGGTTGATTGCCATCACCGGCGCGCTTGACGCTGCGGTGGATGGGGACGGACTTGCCGATACCTGGGGAGACGCTTCCAATACGGCGGTTTCACTTTCCACCGGTGGTATGTCTGTCGGTACAACCGGCGCGGAGGGGCTCACATCAACAAGATCCGCCGAGACGGAGGCGGTCGGCTCGCTCGTGTGTAGGACCTCTATCCCCTTTGCACCGGGCGTATTGCTGCCATACCAGAATGCCGCGGCCAAAACGACAACGATCACGGCGAGGACGACTATTTTTCCCTTGTGCTTTTTCCAGAACATCAATGTCTACCACTCCCCCTCTGACGAAATTCGATTTTTTATACCGGGATATTGCAGAGCATCTGCGCAATTTCAGCGCGGGTTGTCTCTCCCTGTGGTGAAAGCGTTGTCTCCGTGCGTCCATTCATCACGCCCTCGGCATTCGCCCACGCCATCGCGTCAAGCGCCCAGCCGCTGATTTGTCCAGCGTCTGTATATGCTGTCAGGTCGTTTGTTCCGCTCACGTCAAGCCCTTTCCAGTCAATATAGCGCAGCAGGATTGTCGCCACCTGCTCACGGGTGATATTGTCGTTCACGCCGAACCGTCCGCCTCCGTAGCCCCCGGCAATGCCGCTTTCGTTCGCCCAGATGACGGCGTCGGTATACCACTCTCCGTCGGTCACGTCGTCAAACGGATTTGTCGCTGTCACAGAAGGCTCGCCCTCACAGCGATAGAGCACGGTCACCATCATGGCCCGGGTGAGAGCGCTGTTCGGCGCAAACTGTCGGTTGCCCACGCCGGTCATCAGGTGATTGTCAAAAACATACTGAACCGCCTCATAGAACCAGTCGTCCACGCTGACATCTGTGAAGGACATCGTCTGCGCCACCGGCGCAATCATGAAGAGCGAGAAGTGGTCTGTGGTAAACTGACAGCCCGTCACGCCATCGATTGTGACATAACCGACGTTGCTCATTTCCTCGGTGGCGCCGTCCTCCCCGACATAGTAGACGGTCAGCGCTTCGTTGCTCTGCCGCGTATAAGGGAGCAATACCGTAACAGTACCGGCGAAATTGCTGACTGTTTTCCCGTCTACCGTGATCGTCAGCGCAAATGCCGGATGATCGCCCACGGTCTCCGCAATCTGACCGGTAAGGCTGTCCGCGCCGACGCGCTCAATTTTGATGTTCACATCGGCGCTGTCGGCTACCTCGCCGACCAGACCGCCCAGCGTTGCGCTGTCGAGCGTGACACTGCCGAGACTGCTCCGGATGGTAAGCTGGGCATTTTCCGCGGCGGCAATGGCCGTAACGGACGCGGCCTTGATACTCGTTGTAAGGGATGTGGCGTTTCCGGTGATTGCGACCGCGACCTTGACCTCCGGTATCGAGCCGTCGGATGCCGCTTCCGCCGCTGCAACCGCTTTCTCCAAGGCCGCAGTCATTTCTTCTTCCGTCACGCTGGCCGTTGCCGCGCCGGTTTCATCTGTCACCGCGGTGACGGTAATCTCCTCGCTCGCAACCGGTGTTTTCGACCCGCCGGTTGCGCTGCTGCTCCACTTTTCAGAACCGTCCTCTTTGGTATAGTCATCCGTATAGTGGAAGACAATCTCATCACTGTTTTCCAGAAACTGTTCGCTAACGCCCAGCGTTGGGTTCGTACCATTGATTGTACACATCCAGCCGGAGAGGCTTCCGTTCGTGAATTCAGCAAGCTCCACACCGTTTTTGGAGATTGCCTCCACGTAATTGCCGCTCGGGTTGCGAATCTCGAATGTGTCCGTGGTGTTCTCATTCGCCCAGTCCACAGCCGCCTCGAGCACATCCAGCACCGTTGCGTTAATGGATACGGTGTAGGCTCTCCGGGCAATCCATGTTTCGAGGTTGTTGCCTGTCAGTGTATGTGTCGTGCCGCCCTCCTCCGGTGCGTCATGCACACTGTCGCCGTAGAGGGTGAAGTCCACCCTGATGGTCTGCGGGGTGCTGCCGCTGCCGCTGTCGCGAGGCAGCCGGGTAATCGGATGGCTCGTTTCCACAGCGCCGTACCGCACCGTGACCGTCTGAACACCACGTGTGCCCATGTCGTATCCGCTGAATGTGACCTCTGCGGGTGTAGCGGTTTTGGTCGTACCGTCTGAATACTTCACTATGATGGTCATACCGTCGGTGTCAAAGCTGTCGCCGACAGTATAATTCGTCTTGTATGTGCCGCTTAGCTCCAGCCCGGTGATAATTGCCTCGTCGCTATGGATGGGATAGGAATCGCCCTGAATCCAATTTTGAAAGCTTGTTTCGGAGCTGTTCAGCTTGTTCAGAATCGTGCCATCTGAAAACTCCGCCGCTGTTGCCGAAGCCGCAAAGATTTCCTGATCTATGATTTCCTGTCCTTCGGCACAGCCCCCTATCCCGCTCTCAGCACCGCAGTTTACACGGAAGAAATTGTTATGATCCGTAGCGTCGCTAAGCATATATATATAACCGACTATGCCGCCGACATTGCTGCCGGAAGCGGTAATTGTACCGTAAAAGAAGTTATCTGTCACCTCATTCCTGTTATAGTTGCCGTGAAAGCCACTGTCGTCACCCAGAATACCGCCGACCTTATCCACACCTGAAATCGCTGCGTCAACATAGCAATTGCGTATGGTCACGAGTGGCGTTGCCGGCGCAGAATCGTTTACGTAGCCGCTTGCGATTATGCCGCCGACCCGGCTGCCGGTTGCCTCAATCTCACCGAGGAAAGCGCTGTTGCTTACAATGCAATCTCCCATAGACTGGCTTTTGGTGCTGATGAGGCCGCCGACCCTGTCCACACCATAGACAGCTGCGTAACTCACGCTGCTCTCGACCGTGCCGCAAAAGCCGCCCGCAAAGGTGGCAATACCGCTTTTGCTTTTATCATATCCGATTACAACGCCATCTTCTGCAGTACAGTTGCGGATCAGAATTGTGTTTGCGCCGGAAGCGGAGCCTCCAATAAAACCGGAGTACAGCATATTGGTGCCGGATTGAATGGTAACATTGTCAATCTCGATGGTGACCGGATATACGGTGCCGCCCGACGTATATGTGCTGTAATTTCCGGTAGCGCCATAATCGACAACGTATGATTCGACAAGCGCATAACAGTCGATATATGTACCTGAAATAATGAGATTTTTTATGGTTGCCCCGCGGGCATAACGGAGAAGCGCGTGCTCTGCGTGATCAGGGAATGTGAGCGTATATCCGTTGCCGTCAATTACGCCGGAAAACGGCAGTATATTCACACCCACGCCTGTAGACGTGGCTCCCTCCGTCAGATCTCCGATGGGCGTCCAGTCGCTGGGCAAGGTAATATTGTCTTGCATGGTGAAATACACATCGCTGAACGTCGTGCCGTCACCTACATGCTCTCGTATTGCATTCAGGTCGTCTACTGTTGTAATCTGAAACGGGTCTGCCTCCGTTCCACTCCCCTGCCAGCCAAAATCAACGGCCACGAAAGTGATCACAGCCGGATTGGTGTCCGCGTAAGCCGAATATGTCTGGCCGCTTACGCTATTGAGCGTTGCGGTCACACGGCAAAAGTAATACCGCACCCCCGCGGTGGATTGGCTTGGTGGAAGGAACAAACGAGACGTTGCCCCGTCAATCGCGCTGTAATTTTCCCCGTCGGTGCCGGCATACCACTGATATGTAATGGTATGTCCGCTTATACTTACCGTGGGGCACTGCAAGGTCGTTGGCGTGGTCCCGACTGTATAGGTGGCGCTTGCCGGGTGGGACGATATGGTGGGGGGCGTCGCCGCTGTTGCGGATACCGTAAATTTAGGCGAATTTTCGCTGTACACATAGACGGTCGAACCGGTGGAAGGGTCTGTATAAGCTATCCTGCAACTGGAGTTGCTAATCCTGTCGCTTGTATTATCCGGCGTATATGTATCGGTGGTTGCGCCGCTGATGGTTGTGCCGGCAGCCGCATCCGGATTATTATTTTTATACTGCCACTGGTAAGCATATACGGTGCCTTCCACCCGGGATGAGAGCGCAACCATCAGGCTGACAGGCGGTGTTTCGCCGATATGATAGGCATATCCCTCTGAAGGCAGATCGCCGACAACATTCCCGTCGCTGTCCAGGACCATGAGAGTAATCTCAGGCTTGGGATCGGGGTATACGGTAATGCAGGCAGCTTCGGAGGTGGCGGCATCACCGGTGTCGGTATTTGTCACCACACAGTAATACCAGCTTTCTTCCGCTGATGTCACTTGCGCTACCGCAGGTGTATAGGTCTTTTCCGTCGCTCCTGCTATCGGCGCTCCGCCTGTATTGCTGTCTGCCGTATGTTCATACCACTGGTAGGAGAGCGGCCCGCTGGAAAGCGCTCTGACATAGAGGGCAGCCACTTCCTCCGTGGTGTCAAGATACGCCGCGCTTTCAGGCTGCAAGGAGATGGACGGGACAGCCTCGCCATAGGTTCTCTGCAGCGTCAGAGTATACTCTCCCGGCAACGCATCCATGTCGTCATAGCTTACGGATAGGGGGATTTCCATCTCGCCGTTTTCATCCCAGTCAAGCGCAATCGCAGCGGTGTGCTGCCGCGCGCCGGTACCCTCATATTCGCTGCCGATGTGGAACGTATATTGCTCCGTTGCAGATGTATTGATCGCATACACCGTGATGTCGACACCCTCCAGATCAGCCGGTATTTGTGCTGTATACGCCCCCGTGTTCCGGTCAAATGTAGGGGTATATGCGATGGTGCCGCCCAGATCGTCGGTAATTTCCATATCCCTGAGGCTAAGCTGTCGGACGACCTTGACGGTATACGTTCTATCCAGCGTTTTCCTGGTTGTTGTGGTTCCGGGGCCCACATAGGCCGTAAACACGTTGCTTCCCCCGCCATAGCCTATATTGAGCGAAATGGACTTCCATGTGCATTTCGTTACGGTCGTGACGGACGTTGCGCCTGACATTGGCACATCAATTTTTACCGTATCGTCGGGATCAAATGTATCTGCATACATGTAAAACGTGCCTGCACCGTCCGGTACAACCAGGGTATATTCGCTTATGTCCGGGTCGAACTCCGGCTCAAGTGTTAAAAGCGGTGTGGCCTCGGTAGGCGTACCGGAGGAATAGGCGAATTTGAGCTCTGTAAAGTAACGCGTATCGACAGCATCTGCAGGCGGCTCCTCGACCGTGATCTCCAGCCACGGGGCCATGACATAGTAGTAGTCCGGCTCGGTCGCTGAAATGAAATAGGTGCCCGGTTCGTCAAAATGCAGCGTCACCATGCTGTCTTCGTCGGTTGCACCGAGCGTCTCACCGAACGCAGCCGTGTCGAACGTGTCGCCGGATTCCACATCCAGCAGGACGATTTCCGCCTCATCCACGTCAACTTCCGTTGCGCCATAGTCACCGTAAATGACGTACCAGATGCCCTGCAGCGAGAGGTCAAAATTTTCTCCGGCGGTCACGGTCAGCGTCTCCGCGCTCTGCCCCTCATATTCAAACGATGTATAAGTGTCCCCGTAAGCGTAGGTGTCCTGCAAAAAGAAAAACTCCACACGGTCACCGCCAGAAACCTCCGTATCGCCGAACACGTCCTCACTGAGTTCGCCGTTTACAAGGCCGACAATATTGCCGCCGGTTTCGCCCATAAAGGCAGCTATAAAACCACTGTCCTCCACCGCAAGCGCAGCATTGATCTCTTCTTCGTCCTCTCCGTATACCAGTTCGTGCAGCTTGACGGCCACATCAAGCACACTGACCCCGTCGTCCAGATCCGTGTAGCCGTAGTCTTCGGCCAGATCTGCCGAAACTGTGTACTGCCTCGGCGCAACGGAAAAGCCATCGCCATCTGCAAGCGAAATCGTGATTGTACACTCCTCCTCCGCCCACGCGGTCAGCGCCACCACCGGAAGCAGGGCAAGCAGCATTGAAAATACCAGCAGCATCGAAATCCACCCGCTGTATTTCTTGTGTGTGGTCATATGTACCATCCTTTCAGCATGTTCTATGTGTGTTATTCAGACAATAATCCCGCAAGCACGAGGGTATTATAGAGCATCTGCGCAATCTCACAGCGCTTGACATTGTCGGTGGGACGGATTGCGGTGCCGGTATCTAAAATCCCCGCCAGCACGCAAAAGGCCGTTTCGCTGCTCGCCCAATCTGCAATACCTGTGCCATCTGAAAAGGACGAGAGAATTACCTCGACCTCTGATGACGTCAGCTCCATGCTCAGACCACAGATTTTTGCGGCGCGGCAGACCATAATCGCAGCTTCCTGACGGGTGATCTGCGCGTCGGGATCATAGTTCCCGGCATCGTCTTTCCCCTTCACGATACCATAGGCGAACGCAGTTTCTATATAGCCCGCATACCATTTCTCCGGATCCACATCACGGAAGTGACTCGTGACAGACGGCGCAAGTCCAAGTCCTCTGACGATGATCGCCGCAAACTCCGCACGGGTCATATTGTCGTCAGGGGCAAATGTGCCGCCGACTCCACCAGTAATGATCCCACGCGCCGCCAACGCCTCAATTGCATTTTGGTTTACATGCCCGCTGATGTCCGGAAAGGTTTTCCCGGGCTCTGTTATTTCCGGCACCTTGATATCGCTATGCTTTTCCCCCACCGTAACGGTTGGCAGTGCTCCGGATGTGGCGCTTTCATGCACCGCAGTGTCAGACATGTGATAGAGGCTGCTCTTCCCCTGCTGCGCTCTCAGCGCCGACACCATGGCGAAAAACGCCTGCTCCGTACTCATCTGACTATTTCCGCTTCCACTGTCGTCGTGCCGGAACGCGCCCCCTTCTAATCGGTAGCTAAGCAGGGTGTCCAGCAGGGTGTTGCCCTCCTTGACGAACCGTTCATCCGTGAGATCGATATCAAGTGCGGTCAGCGCAACGATCACCTGCGATAAACTTTCCACATTGACAGAGCCCCAGCCGGCGTAGCCGCCGTTCTCCTTTTGCATGCCGGAAAGTCTGGTTACGCCGCGTTCTATAGCCTGCGCCACCGCATCCTGCGCGCGGTAAAGAGAAAGCGCCTGCAGCGCCATTGCCGTGATATCCGGGTCCGCGCTATCCCCGCTGAGCGCCCAGCCTCCGTCGGCAAGCTGGCGTTCGAGGATAGTATCCACATACATCTGGCGCGTAGCCTGCGTCTGCGCCTGCGCATTCACAGGCATGTCATATGCCCCGCTGTCCAGCGCAAGGAGTGCAAAAATGGCACCGTTAATCCCCTGCTTGATGGTCGCGTCATAATCCCCGAGCGGGGTGAGCAGATTATACCCGGCCACGTCCGCCGGATCCTTGCCGATGGACGTCAGCGCAAGAATCACACGGGAATACTCGGTGTTTTTGGTTGTGCTCAGCACCCCCTCCGCGTCATTGAGCACCTGCTCCAGATTTGCGTAGTAGCTGTCATAATATCCTTCCGGCACAGAGATACCGCCCCGCGCCAGCCCAATGATTGCCCATTCTCCGCCGATGCTCGCCACCTGCGGCTCTGGCACCGCCCCCAGGATATACGCCGCCGTCTCAGCGACGGCGTCCGAAAGCACAACTGCGGACTCCGCAGCAAGCGTACTTCCCGGCAGCAACCCGTACACCATCATCAGCGCCAATAACCCGGTGAACAGGCTTTTTTTCATCTTACCCATTCCTCTCACGTTCCTTTTTTATTTCTCCGGCAACCGCTCCGGCGCGTAC
>JAJBUC010000157.1:0-7771 GCA_020860545.1 Oscillospiraceae bacterium
ACTGGGCCGTCTGCTCCCCGTCCTCCTCGCCGTCGTCTCCGCCGGGCTTGGGGCCGCCCTCGCTGCCGGGGTTGCCGCCCTCCTCGCTGCCGTCGTCGCCGTCCGCGTCGCCAAGGCCGCTGCTCTCCTCATCGCGCTCGCCCGCGTCCTCCCCGCCGCCGCCGCCGTCGCCGCTCTCCTCCGAGGGCTCCTGCTCGTCGTCGCTCTCCAGCGCTGCGGACATGCGGATAAACGGCCACAGATGCTCCACAATCACGTTGATACAGCCATATTTTACACCCAGATCATCGGTCGCCTTCGCCGTATCCATATAACCCCGCACGCGGTCCAGCGCCCGCATATACCAGGAGGACGCCACGGTCTCCTCCCGCAGGACAAAGACGCTGCCAAACCGGGCATATTGCAGCAGAAGCGCCGTCATAATGGTCAGGGGCGTGTGCTCCCCGCACGCGATCAGGCTCTCCAGAGAAGACAGGTTGGAAAACAGCCCCTCCCTGAGTGTCACAATGCTCTTTTTCACAAAGGCGCTGTGGCTGCGGCACATTTTTTCCTCATCATGCGCGTCGCTGATGACGTTGGCGAGGTCGGTGTATACCTTCTCAATGAGCGCGGCGTATGTCGGCTCACGCATCGCCGCCATGATCTCGCCCCGCACCCGTCCGTCCTCCATCTGATCCCGCCTGTCGCCCGCGAAGGGCATTCTCCCCGTTTTGAGCGCCTGTATCGCCGCGAATTCACCCTTGATGTCAAAATACAGCACATGGGCGAGCTCATGAAACAAGTATCCCAGAATGACAAACACCTTATTCTGATGGGCGGTAAAATTGCGGGTCAGCAGATTACAGGTATCAATATAGATGGTCTTTCCATAGGTGCGCGACGCGGGGATCTTCTCCTCCGCGCCCGATTGCTGCAGCACCAGCCTCAGCGGCACGGTACGCCCCGCGCTCAGGGTGCGCAGCAGGTCATTCAGGTATTGGGCAAAGTACGAGGAGCCGGTGAAGGTCTCAAACGCGATCTCATCCGCGTTCATGTGATCGAGGTGGGCGCGCACGCGCTCCAAAAACAGGCTCTCCATTTCTCCTCCTCCCTTTTTACAGGTACAAGTCCACCACAGAGGAGATCATAGCCGCCTGCTCCTCCATATCGTTGCTCCCCTTGGCGACCACGCACTCGATGCAGTCCTGCTTCAAGTCGGAAAAGCCGTCCAGCTTGGCCGTCAGCACCCACATTTCCAGCTCCGAAACGGAGATGCTGCCGTCGGTAATGCCCTTATCCTGACAGAATTCCCGCAGCTTGCTCCACACCGTATAGCAGGTTTCCAGCACCGACTGCTCCTCCACCCGGGTGTTCCGGTACAGGCGTTCAAAGACCTTCTGCTTGGGCATATCGTAGCTGTCGATGATACACGCCATGCGCCGAATCACCGAGGGGTCCAAAAGACGGCAGGAATTATAGCCCACGTTGTCGGTGTAGACCACAACCGCGTTCCTGTGCCGCCGGGTGTGGGAGCCGTCCACCAGCGGGATGACAGCGCCCGGGCGGTCGTACTCGTTGAGCCCCACCAGCACCCCGCTGTCCTTGATGCGGGAGATCTCCTGTACCTCCACGATATAGCCTTTTTCCAGCGCCTTCACATAGTTGGACGCCACATGCTTAAACCGCGGCACATTGCTCTGCGTCTCCCGCACCAGAGACGCATACGCCTCCATACACTGGTCGGGCGTCGCGTCCTCCTTCCTGCTCCCTGTCATGCGGAAATACGCCCCCGCCGGGTTTTCGGCGATCTCCGCAAAGGAGGGCCGCTCCAGCGGCTGCGCCGCCGCCGCGTTGGGCACAAAGTCGCTTAAAAAATCCTGCGTCTCCATATTGCTGTGGCAGGTGACGCGCAGCAGCGGCATATGCAAAATACAGGCCATCACCTCCACGCCGGTGGATTTGCCATAGGCCGTAATCCCCCGCCACATGAAATTCACCATGGGCCGCTGCTCGCTGCGGGAGTGGACAAAGCGCCGCGCCAGCTTCATGGTCTCCTCCGGCACGGGAAAGCTGTCGTCAAACACGGGGATCAGATCCAGCTCCTCCTCCGCCCATTGGAACTGCGCGGAGAACGCGCGGAACAGCTCCTTCGCCTCCGCCACGGTCACCGCCGCCTTCGCCCCGGCGGAGGATGCGGTGTGGCACAGCAGCACCGGCGTCCCGCAAAGCACCTTGTGATAGCGCATCCCGCCCAGTGAGACTGTCTGCTCCTCCAGAAGCGCAATCGCGCCGGACTGATCGTCGATCTCCATCTTCTTCTCGGTAAAAATCCGGTATAGCGCGTCGCTGAGCTTGTAGAGCGCGCCCCCGTCGAAGGGCTCGTGCCTGTTGCTGTTCCCCTCCAGCTGCTCCAAAAGCGCGTTGACCTCCTCGAATTTCTCCCGCAGAATGGGGAAAAAACCGAGCAGGAGCGGCGTGGCGTCGAAGTCCTCCTCTGTGCGCAGGTTGGGCAGGGGCCGGTAGCCCTCCTCCGTGACGACGGCCGCGCGGATGGTTCCGTTTGCCTGCAGGCTGGCGATGAGCCGCCCCTGCGCGAGCGCCGCCTCGGTGGCATAGACGGTCTCACTGATTTTTACCAGCGCAATCTCCGCCGTCTCCCCGCCGAAATAGCTCAGCACCGCCTTGACCACCCCCGCGTTCAGGCACGCCAGCTTCTTCCCCTGATTCAACTCCGACATGGCATTGGGGTCTGTGGTTGCCTCCTCCATGGTGTTATACGGCGCCGGCAGGCCGCCTGTGGAAAAGGACTTTTTAGAAAATAAAATGGAATTCACGTCTATCCCTCAACTTTTTTAGTTAGCTATCGCTAATTATAGTTACCTGTCGCTAATTATAACACAAATGATGCGATTGTACATCTGATTTGATAGAAATAACCGTTCAAACATCTCCAAAAAGTGATGTGTCTTATGGTATATTATTGACAAAAATACGCCGAATTCCTCCTTGCATTCCGCAATTTGGAACTCGGCGTATCGTATTGGGGTCAGGACAAGGCGGAATCCAGCAGGGCGGCGGCGGCCTCCAGCTCGTTCGGGGAAAGCGCCTCCACCTCCCCCCGGTCACAGTATCCGGAAAAGCGGGGGTCGGCGGGAATCCGCCCCAAAACGGGGATGGCGAACTCCTCCGCCACCTTGTCCAGGGTACTCGGCCCGAAAATCTCATGCCGCCCGCCGCAGTCGGGACAGACGAAATAGCTGAAATTCTCCACCAGGCCAAGGAGGGGCACCCGCATGAGCTTCGCCATATTCACCGCCTTGGCGACGATTTTCCGCACCAGGTCCTGGGGCGACGTCACCATGACGATCCCGTTCACGGGAAGGGACTGGAAGACCGTCAGGGGGACGTCCCCGGTGCCGGGCGGCATATCCACAAACAGGTAGTCGAGCTCTCCCCAGATCACATCCCCCCAAAACTGCTTCACCACCCCCGCAATGACCGGGCCGCGCCAGATGACGGGATCGGTCTCGTTGGGCATGAGCAAATTCAGGCTGATCACCTTGATCCCGCCCTGGGAGGCAACGGGCAAAATGCCGTTGTCGTCGGTATACGCCTGGGTGTGCAGGCCGAAGGCGGTAGGGATGGAGGGGCCGGTAATATCGGCGTCCAGAATCCCGACCTTCTTCCCCTGCTTTGCCATGGCCACGGCGAGAGCGGACGTCACAAAGCTCTTGCCGACCCCTCCCTTGCCGCTCATCACCGCAATGACATGTTTAATCTGGGAGAGCTCATGGGCCGGAACACTGAAATTGGGCACCGTATTCTTCGGTGCGCTGCAGGTGCCGCTCTGCGCGCAGGACGAGCAGCTCTCGCTGTTGCATTCTGACATGGGTTTCCGTCCTTTCAATTACAGATACAGAGAAACTGCACGGCAATCCCGCGCAGTTTCTCTGTTATTGTATACCATTTACTTACAGGTTGTCAATGGAAATATTGCCGAGGTTGAGCGAGTTATTGTTGATGGCCACGGTATCCGTCACGCCAATCTCAGGCACGGTCACCTTCTGCACCAGCTTGTCGTCTGCGTACAGGGAGTACTCACCCGGATCCAGATGGTCGAACTTGAAGTCGCCGAAGTAGTTGGTAACCTGCGTCTCGTCCACGCCGTTACCCACCAGACGGGCCGCGACACCCTTGACGCAGTCGCCGTTCTTGATGAATCCGCCGCCCACAAAGGCCTTGTCAAACAGATAGTAGTTCTTGTAGAAGACGTGGGGCTTTGTGTTCAGGTCGGGCATCACGACGTCCAGCTTCTCATCCTTGATCATCTGCTCCATCTCTTCCGGCTCAATGCAGTAGTGCTTAATGGCCTCGGTGGGGCAGGAGTGGGCGCAGCGGGGCATACCGGGCGCGTCGCCGGAGTCGATGAGGTGCGCGCACATGGTGCACTTCTGCGCCACGCCGTACTCCTCATTCCAGTAGATCGCGCCGTAGGGGCAGCTGTCTACGAGGGACTTCTTATCCCGTGCCTTCTCCGCGTCGATGAGGACAATCCCGTCCTCCCGGCGGACAATGGCCTCCGGGTTTGCCTTCTGGCAGGGCGCGTCCTCACAGTGCATACAGGGGGTGGGACGGTAGGAAACGTCAATACGGGGATAGAGCCCGCGCTCGTTGCGCTCTATGTTCATCCAGCGGTGTCCGTGGCGGGGCTGCGGCTCCGTATAGGGCGACCAGTCGTTGTCGACGTATTCGTCCTTACAGCTGATAAAGCAGTTGTTGCAGTCAAAGCAAAGATTTACATCAATAACCAGATAATGCTGTTTCATTACTCTTCTCCTTTCCAGTTTTCAATCTCCACAAGGCAGTGCTCCGTCGCCATGCCGGAGGCGTATTTCGAGAGGAAGCGGGACGGAGTCAGAATATTGATACAGCCGCCCAGGTCCGTGGACTTGCCGGGCTCGCCGACCGGCTTATACTCGGCACAGGACTCATAGCAGTGGCAGGTGCCCTCGGGGACACGCTCGGTGAGCTGCGCCGCAAAAACGACGGAGCCGCGCTCGTTATATGTTCTGACCAGTGAGTGGAGCTTAATGCCGCGCCGTCTCGCGTCACGCGGGTTGATGCGGATAATCCAGTAGAAATCGCCGTCCACCTCGACGCGGTGGTCCTTGATATCGTTCATCCACGCGTCCTTGCCGTCGCCCATGGTGTGGAAGGAGAAGCGGGGATGCGGGGAGAGCACTGCCAGCGGATATTTCTTGAAGCGTTCGCTGTGGTGTCCCTCAAAGGAGGGGATATACATCGGCATCAGCGGGCGCTCCTTGTCGTCGGTGTCGTAGTGCCCGAAGCGCTTGAGGCTGTTCGAGACGAACTCGACCTTGCCGGTCTGTGTCTGCAGTCCGTCGGGGCGGGTCTTGACGTGCGGCGGGAGGTTTGTGGCCCAGCCGCGCAGATCTTCTGGGCGGCCCTCCGCAAACCAGCGCTGCGCGGGTGCCGACGGCGCCTTGTTGGTCACAGGCACAATGTAGTAGCCCTTCTCGGTAAAGTCCTCCCAGCTGATGACCTTGGGCAGGTCGGATGCGTAGAACATCTGGCGGCACCAGTCGAGGTCGGTCTTGCCCTCGGAGAAGACCTGGCCCGTACCCAGCCGCTCACAGATCAGGCGGAAAATTTCATAGTCGGCCTTGGACTCGCCCAGCGGCTCGATGCACTTCTTCTGGAAGACAATCACGCGGTGGTTGCCCTGGTTGTGGGAGTCGGGGTTGTAGCCGGAGTTACTCGACCACTCGCCGATATCCCAGCGCTCGAAGTTGGTGCACGCGGGCAGAATGATGTCGGCAAAGGGAACCTCGCCCTCAAACCAGATGGACTGGCTGACGACAAACGGCAGGCGCTTGGTCCGATACATTCTCGCATAGCGGTCGCCCTGGCCCATGGTGCCGATGTGCGGGCCGCCGTACTTGTGCAGGAACTGGATACGGTTATAGCCCGGTGTGGGATATTCATAATGATGGAACTGCTGCTCCTGTGACGCGCCGACGAAGCCGCGGCCCCACCACTCGACCTTGTCGTCCAGAATACATTCGGGCAGACGCATACGGTCGATGTGGACGCCCGCGCCGGTACTCAGGTTGGAGGTCATGCTCTTGGTGGTCACGCCGTCAAACATACGGAAGGCAAAGCACGCGCCGCCGAAGGTGTTGTCACAGTCGCCGGAAATGCCGCCGTCGGAGTAGCCGGGGAAGTAGAAGTCCGAGTCCACGGGCGCGCCCTGCGTGGTGCTGAAGAGGTTGATGCCGGGCTTGCCCATGCCCTGCATGGTGATCAGGGCGATCATCAGGCGCGCCCAGTCCATGCCGATGGGGCTACGGCAGCAGCCGCCCCAGCCGCCGAGTCCGCCGGCTGCCAGCATGGTCTTCTTGCTCGCCCACTCGCGCGCAAGGGCGCGGATGTCCTCTGCGGGGATGCGGGATTCCTTCTCCGCCCACTCGGCATCCTTGGGGATGCCGTCGGTACGGCCGAGTACGTAATCGACCCACTCGTCAAAGCCGAAGGTCTTTTCCGCGACATACTCTTTGTCGTACAGGCCTTCCGTGAGCCAGGTGTGGGCAATGCCCAGCGCCATCGCCGAGTCGGTACCGAGCTGCGGGGAGAACCATTTGCCGCGGTACAGGCCGGCGGAGTGGTTGTAGAACGGGTCAATCCAGACCATTTCCACGCCCATGTCGTACAGCCAGCGGCGGCGGATGGTGCTTTCAAACGCACTGTAAATGCCGTTGTTCGTCTCGGGGTCTGCCGACCAGAAGACAATCATCTCCGTGTTCTTGATGCAGTCCTCATACAGGTCGGTCTGCGCGGGGTTACCCAGGCGGCCTGTGAAGCCCCACATATGGGTTGCGCCCCAGTGCCAGCCCTCCCACGAGTCCGGGTTATGGTCGCCGTAGGTGTAGCCCGCGGCGTTCATGAAGCGGATCAGGGAGCTGTGGCGGTAACCGACGTTGCCCCAAAGATGGTGGGAGCTCGGCTCAATGACGCAGCAGCCGGGGCCGAAGTCTCTTTTAATACGCTTGATTTCGCTGGAAACAATATCCAACGCCTCATCCCATGAGATGCGGACATAGCCCGACTCGCCGCGCTTTTCCTCGTTGCGCTCGCCGTTGGGGTCAAAGTCCACGCGCTTAATCGGATACAGGTTGCGGCGCTCTGTGTATATCATGGCCTTAAAGCCCTGCGTCACAGGCGTCACCGTAGTTTTACGCGGGGGGGTATAGGACTTGCCCCTCGCCTCAACAACCCAGGAATCTGCATCGTCGTCGTCAAGATCAATTGGCGTCATACGGACAATCTTATCCTGCTCCTCATCGACGTAGACGAATACGGGTCCGCCGGTTGTCAACTGGGTCTTTCTCACTAAATTCGCCATTTTAACCGTCCTCCATTACTCAAAAGAAATCTGCGCGTCAATGGGCGCAGTCGTGCGGTTCTTTCTGTTATATTTTATATCATTAAAAGTTTTACCTGTCAAAATTGTAACGTGTCATAATCGGCGTTATATGGTAAAAATGAACCGAAATCTCGTCTATGAATGCAACTGATCACTTGCAAAATTGCGAGCCGCCGCACAGGTGAATTGGCTTAATTGTCTACAATATGCCGCCTGTCTTTGGTCAATATATCTAACTCTGTTTGCGCAAAATCCGTTTTTGTATAAAAGAATGTAATCAGTCACTTGCAAAATTGCAGATTTTCTACTAGAATGGACGGCATGGAGCAACGCGCGCTGTTTAGCGTG
>JAJBUC010000157.1:7781-8641 GCA_020860545.1 Oscillospiraceae bacterium
CTATTTTTAGCCTTTGGGAAGGGATGTCTGTAGATGAAGGAGACCAAGCAGTGGATTCTGGAGGCCGCCGCCACCATCTTTTCAAAAAACGGATTTAACAGCGCCACCACACGCGCCATCGCGGAGCAGGCGGGCATCCATGAATCCACGCTGTTCCGTATCTACAAGAGCAAGGAGGCGCTCTGGGAGGATCTGCTCCTGAACATGACGCCCAGCGCCGATTCCATCGATGTCAATGAGCTGACGGGGGGGGCCGATCTGGAGAAGGATTTTCAGTACCTCTTCTACTGCGGGGCCATGCTGCACGTGCGCCATATCCCGGTGTTCCGTTTTGCCATGCAGATGGAGGATCAGTATGACCCCGTCCGCTTTGCCAGAATCGAAAGCATGATATCCTATATGGAGCGGTATTTTAACGCGCTGATGCAGCGGGAGATTTTAGTGGAATTCGACTACCGCATGCTCGCGGAGCATATCAACAGCCTGACCTTTGTGAAGGCGACGGAGTTTATCGCCGCGGAGCAGTTCAATATCCCCGCGGAGCAGTCCTCCCGCACCTTCGCCACGCAGTATGGGACGTACTTTGCGCATATTTTGGACGCAAATATATATTAAATGATAAAAAATGCGAGGCCGGATTTTCCGGTCTCGTTTTTCTATGCTTCTATTCGATGGGGTTCCCCGTGCCCATTGCGGGCGTGTCCCCATTTTTCCGCCTGCTCGGCGGGAGGCAGGGCTTTGCCCTGCACCCTTTTTACGGGGGTCGGGCGGTTGTCGCTCTTATGATAGCGGCAAAAATTGAAAACAGCCCCCTCGGGTTTAGTAATCAAAAGTTTATCGTCCGGCTGCCGCCCCACGAC
>JAJBUC010000120.1 GCA_020860545.1 Oscillospiraceae bacterium
ATCTTAAGAATATGGGAGGTCATGCATATGAGCAATCTGGTGATCACAATCAGCCGTATGTTCGGAAGCGGCGGCCGACTGGTCGGTGAAAATCTATCCAAAGCGCTTGGTATCCCCATTTATGACCGCGCAGTTATCGAAATGGCGGCGGAAGAAAGCGGACTTTCCAAGGAGTATATGGAGAAAATTGAGGCATCGGCATCCAGCAAATTCCTCTTTAACCTCCGTGCTGCGGTATATACACCGAACGCATTTAGCGCAAAATATGATATTCCGCCGGAGAGCAAAGCATATATCGCCCAGGCAAAGGTCATTCAGGAAATCGCCGCCAAGGAGAGCTGCATCATTGTTGGGCGCTGTGCCGACGATGTTCTGGCAGGCCGCGAAAACATCAATCTTGTGCGGCTGTTCATTTATGGCGACGAGCATGAACGTATTCAGTATGCAGTAAAGCATTATGGTGTAAGTGAGGCCGACGCGAAGTCAACGGTCACAAGGATTGACAAGGGACGCGCGAATTATTATAACTATTACACCAACAACCGTTGGGGTGAGCTGAAGAACTATGACCTGTGTATCAACACCTCCGTGTTCCCGGTTGATAGCTTTACCCCGTCTTTGGCAGAGCTGATCAAGAACACACAAAAGTAGAAACAGCACGGCACCGGTGCACTGGCCGGTGCCGTTTTATTACACATTTGAACGTTAGCACTCTAAGGGTGAGAGTGCTAACGTTTACACTCTAGACATATTTTCATGCATATTTGTTCATATAACCGTCCTATACTATGTTGTAGAAAACGAGGTAAGAAGGCGGCTGTGCAGGGTTTAGAAAGCACATCCTCGGGCGGGATTCGCCCATATTCAGTACTTCGGCTGCCGCCCACTTCTTTACCCAATTCTGTAATTTCGAAAGGATGATTATCATGTTTGGAATGCTTCCCTTTGAGCGCAGCGATGTGAGCTACGAACCGTTCCGCTTTATGCGTGATTTTATGGATCAGGGCAGTACATCTCTGCCTTCGTTCCGCACCGATATCCGGGACAACGGCGATCAGTTTCTTCTGGAGGCGGAGTTGCCCGGCTTTGACAAGGAGGATATCCATCTCGACCTCAAGGACGGCATACTCACCATCTCCGCCGAGCACCGGCAGGAGGATGAGCAGAAGGACGATTCCGGCTATATCCGCCGCGAGCGCAGCTACCGCTCCCTGTCCCGCCGGTTTGACGTCACCGGCATTGATGAAAGTGCCATCTCGGCGGCGTATCAAAATGGGATTCTGGCGCTCTCTCTGCCGAAGGCGGTGCCAACGGTGCCGGAGGCGAAAAGAATCGCAATTCAATAATTGCTGCTACAAAAGCGGGATGCCGGCGGCGCGCCGACATCCCGCTTGGTATATTGTAAAAAACAGAAAGGATGTGACGGCAGATGAACGCACAGAAATTTACACAGAAATCGCTGGAGGCGATCCAGCTTTCGCAGTCGCTTGCAATAGAACACGGAAATCAGCAGATAGAACAGGTACACCTGCTTTTGGCGCTTTTAACGGCGGAGGACGCGCTCGTGCCGCAGCTGCTTGAGCAAATGGGCTTGACTGTCCCGTCCCTGCTTGCGGCTGTCAAGGCGGAGGTGGAAAAGCTCCCCCGCGTACAGGGCTCCGCCCGTGAACAGGGAAAAATCTATGTTACACAGGAGATGGACCGCACGCTCAGTCAGTCCGAGCAGATTGCGCAGTCCATGCAGGACGACTATGTCTCGGTGGAGCATCTGATCCTCTCGCTGATTGATACGGCGGGCAGTACACTCAAAAAGCTCTTTCAGACCTACAACATCACCCGCGAGGGTGTGCTGCAGGCGCTCACGGCGGTGCGCGGCAACCAGCGCGTTACCACCGATAATCCGGAGCAGACATACAACGCGCTCAAGAAATACGGCACCGATCTGGTGGAGCGCGCGCGGCGCAGCCAGCTTGACCCGGTGATCGGGCGGGACGACGAGATTCGTAACGTCATCCGCATCCTCTCGCGCAAGACGAAGAATAACCCCGTTCTCATCGGCGAGCCCGGCGTCGGCAAAACCGCCATCGCCGAAGGGCTTGCGCAGCGGATTGTCAAGGGCGACGTACCCAATTCCCTGCGTGACCGCACCATCTTCTCCCTCGATATGGGCGCTTTGATCGCGGGGGCGAAGTATCGGGGCGAATTTGAAGAGCGCCTCAAAGCGGTGCTCGGCGAGGTCAAGAAGGCGGAGGGGCGCATCATCCTCTTTATCGACGAGCTGCACACCATCGTCGGGGCGGGCAAGACTGAGGGCTCCATGGACGCGGGCAACCTCCTAAAGCCAATGCTTGCGCGCGGTGAGCTGCACTGCATCGGCGCAACGACCCTCAACGAGTACCGGCAGTACATTGAAAAAGACGCTGCGCTCGACCGCCGCTTCCAGCCCGTCATGGTGAATGAGCCGACGGTGGAGGACACCATCGCCATTTTACGCGGGCTTAAGGAGCGGTATGAGGTCTTTCACGGTGTGAAGATTACGGACGGAGCGATTATTGCCGCCGCCACCCTCTCCAACCGCTATATCACTGACCGCTTTCTGCCCGACAAGGCCATTGACCTCATCGACGAGTCCTGCGCCATGATCCGCACTGAGATAGACTCCATGCCCACCGAGCTTGACGTGATCTCCCGCAGGATTATCCAGCTGGAGATTGAAGAGGCGGCGCTCAAAAAGGAGACCGACGCCCTTTCCAGGGAGCATCTGGAGGAGATCCAGAAGGAGCTGACCGACCTGCGCAACGACTTTGGCGTGAAAAAGACCCGCTGGGAGAGCGAAAAGGACGCCATCGGCAAGGTGCAAAAGCTGCGTGAGGAACTGGAGGACGCCAATGCCGCGCTGGAAAAAGCCCAGCGGGAGTACGACCTCAACCGCGCCGCTGAGCTGCAATACGGCACCATTCCGGAACTGCGTACTGCGCTGGAGGCGGAGGAGTCCACCACCGCCGCAAAGAGCGACAGCCTCCTGCGCGACAAGGTGACCGAGGAGGAGATCGCCCGCATCATCGAGCGCTGGACGGGCATTCCCGTGGCAAGGCTGATGGAGGGCGAGCGGGAGAAGCTCCTGCATCTGGAGGATATCCTCCACCGCCGCGTGGTGGGGCAGGACGAGGCGGTGCGCCTTGTGTCCGAGGCCATTCTCCGCTCCCGCGCCGGGATTGCCGATCCCAGCAAGCCCATTGGCTCCTTCCTTTTTCTCGGCCCCACGGGAGTCGGCAAGACGGAGCTTGCCAAAACCCTTGCCGAGACGCTCTTTGACAGCGAGAAGAACCTCATTCGCATTGATATGAGCGAGTATATGGAGAAATTCTCCGTCTCCCGCCTCATCGGCGCGCCGCCCGGATACGTCGGATACGAGGAGGGCGGCCAGCTCACCGAGGCTGTCCGCCGCAAACCCTACTCGGTCGTGCTCTTTGACGAGGTGGAAAAGGCCCACCCCGATGTATTCAATGTCCTGCTGCAGGTGCTCGACGACGGGCGGATCACCGACAGTCAGGGGCGGACGGTGGACTTTAAAAACACCATCCTCATTCTCACCTCCAATCTCGGCAGCCAGTTCCTGCTCGACGGCATCGACGGGGAGGGGAACATCACGGACACTGCCAGGGTGCAGGTCAGCGAGCTGCTCAGGCGCTCCTTCCGCCCGGAGTTTCTCAACCGGCTCGATGAGATTGTCTTCTATAAGCCGCTGAGCAAAGAGAACATTACCCATATTATTGAGCTGCTCATCGCAGATCTCAACCACCGCCTCGCTGACAAGCACCTCACTGTCGCGCTCACAGATGCTGCAAAAGCGCACATCATTGACGCGGGCTACGACCCCGTCTACGGCGCGCGGCCTCTGCGCCGCTATGTCCAGCACACGGTAGAGACCCTCATCGGGCGAAAAATTATTGCAGGCGATGTCCAGCCCGGTGAGACCATCACCGTCGATGTGTCGGACGGGGCGCTCACGCTCGACAGCAAAAACGGGTACGCGTAAAACTTCCTCTTGCAACCTTCCCAACTTCCTGTTATACTCTGTTTATCGTTTTAAAAATGAATAAATATAGTATCGATTATGATTTAATGGAAAGGGAAGGGTTTTATGCATCTGCCAGAACTCAACATCGGGGGCCTGCGTGCCCGCCTGCCTATCGTACAGGGCAGTATGGGCATCGGTATCTCCCTGTCGCGGCTGGCCTCCGCAGTCGCGCGGGAGGGCGGCATCGGATTTATCTCCGGCGTACAGATCGGATTTCGCGACCCGTCGTTTTATATCGACCCGATCAAAGCAAACCTGAAAGCAATCGGTGCGGAGATCAAAAAAGCGCGCGCCCTTGCGTCCGGCGGTATTCTCGGCATGAACTTCATGACCATTCAGACCCACTATGAAGACTATGTGCGCGAGGCCGCCAGATGTGGGATTGACGTAATCTCCTGCGGCGCGGGGCTTCCGCTCTCGCTCCCGGAGTTGGTGGAGGGCACGAAGACGCGCATCATGCCCATCGTCTCCTCCGTGCGCGCCTGCCGCCTGACCGTCTCGCGCTGGATCAAGAAATACGGCCGCCTGCCCGACGGTGTCGTGGTGGAGGGGCCAAAGGCGGGCGGGCATCTCGGCTTTAAGCTGGAGGACCTGCGTGCCGGTACCGCCCAGTCGCTGGAGGATGCCACGCGGGAGGTTGTAGATTATATCGGGGAGCTGAACACGCAGTATAATGTCAGCATTCCCGTTATCGCAGGCGGGGGCATCCTCACCCACGAGGATATTGCGGGCATGCTCGCGCTGGGCGCAAGCGGTGTGCAGATGGGTACCGCCTTTGCCGCAACCGAGGAGTGTGACGCGAGCGAGGCTTTCAAGCTGGCCTATGTGAATGCCAGGGAGGAGGATGTCACGCTCATTCTCAGCCCCACCGGGCTCGCCGCGCGGGCGGTGCACACGCCCTATCTCGACCGGGTGTCGAACGGCAGCACCGTCGCCATTGACCGCTGCTTCCGATGTATGCCGGGCATATGTCACCCGGAAAGCGCTGCCTATTGTCTCTCCCTTGCGCTGATCGATTCTGCGGGAGGGGAGCCGGGTCTTATCTTCGGCGGTGCCCGCGCCGGTGAGATTACCGAGATCACCACCGTGCCCCGGCTGATGGCGGCCCTTGCGGGCGTGTCTGCCGACCGTTCCGCCTGAACAATATTTATAGTAGGAGGCTTTACCATGTCAGCGTGTCTGTTTTGCCGCATTGCGGCGGGAGAAATCCCGTCCAATAAGCTCTATGAGGATGATCAGTGCCTCGCCTTCCAAGACCTCGATCCCCAGGCCCCCACCCATTTTCTTGTCATACCCAAAGCCCACATTGCCTCCTGCGGCGACGTGACCGCCGCGGACGCACCGGTCATCGGGCATTTGTTTACGGTCATTGCCCGGATTGCAAAAGAGCTGGGCATCACCGATTTCCGCGTCGTCTCCAACTGCGGGGAGCAGGCGGGACAGAGCGTCCCCCATCTGCATTTTCATGTCCTCGCCGGACGCGATATGACCTGGCCGCCCGGCTGATCGTGCACAACAAAGGGGCTGTATCATGAAAATTGATACAGCCCCTTTGTACGTCAGTTTTCCAAAAACGTTACCACGCCCGACACGATATCATAATAGGCACCCAGCACAGCGACGTGATCTTCCCTGACCACCTGATTTTTCCTGACGCTTTGGGCGGTGGCGTTCAGGTTGGCGTAAATGGCCTCATCCAAGGTCTGCGCACCTTGAATGTTGGCACGAATCGTATCGGTCACCTGCTGCAGACAGGCGGGATAGTCCCCGCCCTCATAAGCGGCTGTAACCGCCCCGCACTGGCTGTGCCCCACCACAACCACGAGCGGCGCGCCGAGATACCGCACCGCGTACTCAATGGTGCCGAGCGTCGTATTATCGGCGATATTCCCCGCGTGGCGCACCACAAATATATCGCCGAACCCCTGGTCAAAAAACCGCTCTGGCTGTACACGAGAATCCGCACAGGTGACAATCACCGCCAACGGATGCTGGGGCTTCGCCATCACTTCCCTGCGAAAGGCTATGTCCAGCGGATGCTGTAGCGCGCGGTTTTCCACGTAACGCCTGTTCCCCTCCTGCAAATACCGCAATGCAGCCTGCGCATCCGACACCGGCTCATCCGGGCTGTGCCGCACCAATGGACGCAGAGCAACCTTCCTCTTCATGCTGTTTCTCCTCGCTTCTCCTATGAAATTAGATTTTCCGTTTAGTATACCATAGCGCCCCGAAAAAGACTATCGCTAATTTTTTGCAAATTTTATATCGAATGTTCCCGAAATAAGGGCATTATTACTGTGATTATCTTCGGGTTTTAAATATTTATATTGACATATATTATATATATGGTACATTAACCATAGAATTAAATATTTCGGTCTCTTGAGCAGTGTGTCCTAAGGTTTTCTATGGCATGCTGCCGCTTTAAGCCAGGTTATCTTGGAAACGAGGTAATCCCTCCGTATTTGAGGAAGGAAACATTTGGATTCACCAATATTATTTTTTGTTGGTGTAAGTCCGTAATCCTAAAAGGATAGACTGTTTTCTAAAGTCTATTCCTTTTGTTTTTTGTCGATAAATAGTGGCCGCTGTTTATATATCACATCAGCATCGTCCTTATGGAGTTATAGTTTATTAGAACAAAAGACTTTAGATTATATTTACAGCAATGCAATTGCATTGCGTTAACAGGGGACATATTTCCCTTTGTTTCGTCTAACCCATGAAGCATGTACGAAAGCGAGTGATATGAATGATTACCCACAAGAGAGTTACAGCATATATTCTTTGTTTTATTGTAGCTATTGCGTTTAGTCTTCCTGTTCAAGCTGATGAAATGCCAAATGAATCGAACGCTGTTTTTTCAGATGTTCCAATAACCGCAGCGTATTCCGCTGCTATTAAAGATGTGAATATAAAAGGTTTAATGTCAGGCGTTGGGAACGATTGTTTTGAACCTGACAGCGTCCTTTCTCAAGCACAACTTGCCACGATTCTTTATCGTTTCGCAGGAAGCCCTCAAGAAAATATGGATATTGCATCTGATAGTACGTGGTATACTACAGCGGCTACTTGGGCGTATCAATCTGGCTACATGACACGCGACGGTGACAGCGCCTTTCAGGCCTCGAGAAGTGTGACAAGAGAAGAAATTGCAGTGGTCCTGTGGAACTATATTATAAAAAACGAAAGCCGGTTTAAATTAAACGAACCTGCACAGCTGCAAAACATCAACGACAGTGCAGCCATCAGTCTTGAAGCGCAGGAGGCAGTTCTCAACCTCCTAGGAACAAATGTTATGGGCCTGCTCGATGATCATAATTTTGGGCCACAAGAAGTGGTAACCAGGGCAGACGCAGCAGTTATATTTTCTTGCTACAGTACAATTTCATATTACCCGTCGTGTAATAATTTTGATATCTATCAGAATGCCGCAATGACTATTAAGTCGGAGTCTCTTTCAAGTTCCGGAGCGACAGTAGTGATAGAAAATTTTCTATCGGATAAAGAATTTACATATGGCGTAGGTTATGCATTGGAGAGGGAATTTGAGGGTGAATGGTTTAGCGTTCCAAGAATCCTCTATAGCACGGATAGTGGTATGGCCATTACTTTGCTTGCATATCATGTGTACCCCCAAAAAACCTCTGAACAAAGTATATCATGGAAGACGTCATATGGAGATATTGAAGCAGGACATTATAGAATTGTTAAGTATTTTACAGTGAGAGAAGCGGATAGCATAGATTACACCACTATTTTAGACGAGTTTTGTCTTTCAGCAGAATTTGAGATTGCATGACGCTCTGCTTAGAGGATACTTGAGTCCCCATTTTTGTGGCACCACAGCGCCACGAAAATGGATCTGGACGAAGCAATGCATGGGAGCCCCAACGGGGCGAGTCGTATAGGATTTTTGCCACACGCCACATACGAAATCGCCGAAATAAGCCGAATTTCCGACTTGCAATTTCATGTTAGCCGTGTTATACTTTCCTTGTTCATAGGTGCGGCGCTTCGCCGACTTAGAAACGAAAGGACAACTGCATCATTCCTGTTCCCTGACACCGAAAGTACGTTGTGCTTGAGGCGAAAGGCGTGGAAGGCTTTTGAAATTGCCTATTTTAAAACACGCCGCAAGGCGTGTTTTTTATTTTTATTATGAAAGGGTGCAAGAGCAATGGAGACAAGAGTGGCTATCGTCGGCATTATCGTGGAAAATCAGGAGATTACCGGAAGGCTGAATGAGATTTTGCATCAGTACAGCGACTACATCATCGGGCGCATGGGCCTGCCCCACCGGGAGAAGGGAATTTCCATCATCAGTATTGTCATGGATGCCCCGCAGGACACCATCAGCGCGCTCTCCGGCAAGCTTGGAATGCTCCCGCAGGTGAGCACAAAGACCATCTATTCCAAGCCGGGTTCGGAAAACACAGACGAAAGGGGCGCGCATGCATGAAAAGCGTAGGAATATCCACCGCCTGCGCCGTATC